>JBGPPE010000019.1:0-27280 GCA_041488395.1 Gallionellaceae bacterium | reverse complement strand
GATGACGTTGATCCCATAGGAGAGGCAGAGCTCTTCCTTAACTTTGGCCGTGATGCGCAGGCCGAGGAAGTGCTGAAGGAAGCGCTGATCAAGAATCCCTCCAATATTCCGGTCAAGCTAAAGCTGTTGTCCATCTACACGAACCGCAAGGATGCGACTTCGTTCTCAAAATATGCCCGTGAAATTCAGCAGTCCGGTGATACGGCTGCATGGGAGCAAGCCGCTGCTATGGGGCGTACTGTTGACCCGAGCAATCCTACCTATGGCGGCGGGCCGGGTGCTCAGCCTGAGGTAGCAGTTGCCGAGACTGCAGCAGTTGACTTTGACCTGGGCTTTGGCAAGCCCGCTGCTGCAGCCGCTCCGGCCAAAGAGTTCTCCATGGATTTTGACGTGACTGGCACGCATCCCGGGATAGCAGGCAAGTCGTCAGATAATGCGGGGGGCGTGGTAGACGTCTCCGGCATACTTCCGGGTGAGGTTGCTCGCGCTGCTCAGGAAACGCCTATGGATTTTGACGTGTCCGGCATTCTTCCTGGCGAGGTGATGAAAGCTGCGCAAAAATCGGAAATGGATTTTGATATTTCAAGCACGCAGATATTGAAGGCCCCCTCGGTCGCCGCGATGGATTTTGACGTGACCGGCAGTGGTACAGAACTCAAGGCTCCTGAAGCGCCTGCGGCTGCACCGGCGCTGAATTTTGGGGATCTGATTTTTGAGATGCCGACGAGCGAGCCGAAGGCAGCAGAGCCTGCCAAGCCAGCGCCGGCCGCGGACGAGGGGATGCCTTTCTCGATAGACTTCTCCTTGGGTGAAGCTGAAGCGCCAGCCCTGAAAGCCGATACCGCCAGCAAGCTGGATATTGACTTTGCCGATATCAGCCTGAATCTCGACACGGCAGCCTCCCCTGCCGGTGGCGATGCCAAGAGCGAGCAATGGCATGAAGTTGCAACCAAGCTCGACCTGGCCAAGGCCTATCAGGAAATGGGAGATGCTGCCGGCGCCCGTGAAATTCTGGATGAGGTGGTGCGCGATGGTGACGAGCAGCAGCGGGAAGCTGCAGGAAAATTACTGCAGCAGCTATCTGCCTAAAATGAAGCGTGATCTGAACAGCAGCCTGGAAGCAGGCTGCTGTTTTATTTGAGTGTTCAGTACAGCTATGGATATCGCCAAAAACACTCGCCAGAGCAAATCTGCCCCCCCTCCTGAGATCACGCCTAAAAGCAATGCAAGTGGCTGGATGCCACATCCTGCAGTGCAAATCACGATCTGGATAATCATGGCTGTGCTGTCGCAGGCGCTGCACGGCTACGTGCTGGCCGCCCTCGCGCTGCTCTTGCTGGCGGTCTCCACATGGGTCTGTCACTCGCGACTGTTCCGTTTGTTGCGGCGTACGCGCTGGATATTTGTTTCGCTGTTGCTGATTTACGCCTATGCCACGCCTGGAATGCCATGCTGGCCGCAGCTGGGGGTGTTTAGCCCGGGTTGCGAGGGGCTGTTTGACGGCCTCGCGCAGTTGATACGTCTTGTTACCATGCTGGCGGCGTTAGCCATATTGCTGACCATGTTGTCTTCTACACAATTGATCGGCGGGCTCTATACCCTGGCCTATCCCTTGCGATTTCTGGGGATCTCGCGCGAGCGGATTGCGGTGCGTCTTGCCTTGACGCTGGGTTATGCAGAAAGCGCTATGCACAATACCGCGCAGGACTGGCGCGCCAGCATAACCAGTTTGATCGCCCCTGTGCAGACAGACCAGGACAGCGTAGCGCTGCAACTGCAGCCGTTTACGCCGAGTGACTGGCTGGTGCTTATACTGGCCGGTGCCGTGCTGGCAGGGGTGCTGCGGTGAGAATTGCGCTGGGAGTCGAATATGACGGGAGCAGCTACTGCGGCTGGCAGAGCCAGGCTGACGGTCGTACCGTTCAGGATGTGCTGCAGCATGCCTTGAGCCAGATAGCCTGTGAAAGTATTTCAGTTGTTGCCGCCGGGCGCACCGACACCGGCGTACATGCACTGGAGCAGGTGGTGCACTTCGATACCCATGCGGTCAGGCAGCTCAGTGCCTGGGTGCGCGGGGTCAATGCCATATTGCCGAAGAACATCGCCGTGCAGTGGGCCCATCCTGTGCCCGATGAGTTTCACGCGCGCTTTTCTGCACAGGCGCGCAGCTATCGCTACCTGCTCATCAATCGCCCGGTACGCAGCGCTATCCAGCATGGCAAGGCCGGCTGGTTTCACGCTCCTCTGGATGTGGGGGGGATGCGCGAGGCTGCGCAGTACCTGCTGGGGGAGCACGATTTCAGCTCCTTCCGTGCGGCGGAATGCCAGGCCAAATCACCCGTTAAAAATCTGGCCCAGCTTGACATTCAGCAACAGGGTGAGCTGATTACCCTGGATTTGCAGGCGGATGCTTTCCTGCACCATATGGTACGCAACATCGTCGGTTGCCTGGTCTATGTTGGCAAAGGCAAGCACCCTCCGCAATGGCTGAAGGGAATTCTGGAAAGCCGCAACCGCAACCAGGCTGCACCCACCTTCGCACCGGATGGCCTCTACCTGCGTCATGTCACTTACGATGCGAAGTGGGCCTTGCCGCAGATTTCGCGTTAATCCTGGAAAAAGAATTTGTCCGCAGATTACACAGATTTTCGCAGATTAAACAACTGATATGCATGGATAATCGGCCCACTTGTCAGGTGATGCAGGCATGGCTGATAAGTGCATAAAATCTGCGTTAATCTGCGAAATCTGCGGAGAGTATTGCTGTTCAGTCAGCAGCTTGGGGCGTCAGCCCGAATACATTACAATGCCGCCTCTTCATGTCTCGCTTCAACCCAGGTTATGACCCGAATTAAAATCTGCGGCATCACCCGTGTGGAAGATGTTCTCGCCGCCGCTAAGAGCGGTGCCGATGCGCTCGGGATGGTGTTTTATGACAAGAGCCCGCGCCATGTGGGCATCGCCCAGGCGGCACAATTGGCGTCTGTCATTCCGCCTTTTGTGACGCTGGCGGGGCTGTTTGTGAATGCCAGTGCCGAGACGGTGCGCGCGGTGCTGCAGGCAGTGCCGCTCGATGTGTTGCAGTTTCACGGCGAGGAAGATCCTGATTTCTGTGCACAATTTGGCCGTCCTTATTTGAAGGCAATACGGGTCAAGGCAGGGGTGGATTTGGTACAATGTGCAGCTCGCTATGGTCGAGCCCAGGGATTGCTGCTGGATGCCTATGTGGAAGGCACGCATGGCGGCACCGGGGCAGGATTTGACTGGGCGCTGATCCCCCAGGATTTGCCGCTGCCAATCATCCTTTCGGGCGGCCTGCATGCCGGCAATGTGGCGGCGGGAATCAAACAGATACGGCCATGGGCGGTGGATGTATCCAGCGGCGTAGAAGCAGCCAAAGGAATTAAAGATGCAGCGAAGATCGCTGCATTTATCAATGAGGTTAACAAGATTGACTTACAACTATCCTGATAGCACCGGCCATTTCGGTCCGTATGGCGGCATCTATATGGCCGAGACGCTGATCCCGGCCGTGGAAGAGTTGCGCCAGCAGTACCTGCGTTTCCGCGACGATCCCGAGTTCAAGGCCGAATTTGCCTACGAACTGAAACACTACGTCGGCCGGCCCAGCCCGATCTATCACGCCAAGCGATTGTCGGAGAGCCTCGGCGGTGCACAGATCTACCTGAAGCGCGAAGACCTGAACCACACCGGCGCGCACAAGATCAACAACGCCATCGGCCAGGCCTTACTGGCCAAGCGCATGGGCAAGAAGCGCGTTATCGCCGAGACCGGTGCCGGCATGCATGGTGTGGCCACGGCCACCGTGGCGGCACGCTTCGGCATGGAATGCATCGTGTACATGGGCGCGGAAGATATCCAGCGCCAGGCGCCCAACGTGTTCCGCATGAAGCTGCTTGGCGCAACAGTGGTTCCGGTGGAGAGCGGTTCCCGGACCCTCAAGGATGCCTGCAACGAAGCGATTCGCGACTGGGTGACCAATGTCGAAAGCACGTTCTACATCTTCGGTACTGCGGCCGGCCCGCACCCGTACCCGATGATGGTGCGCGACTTTCAGTGCGTGATCGGCAACGAAGCCAAGGTGCAGATGCCGGAGATGATCGGTCGCCAGCCGGATGCGGTGATCGCCTGCGTCGGCGGCGGCTCCAACGCCATCGGCATGTTCTACCCCTATATCGACGTACCCAATGTACAGATGATTGGCGTGGAGGCGGGCGGTCACGGCATTGCCAGCGGGCAGCATGCTGCGCCGCTCACGGGGAATGCGAAGGTCGGTGTGCTGCATGGCAACAAGGTCTACCTGATGCAGGACGAGAACGGCCAGATCATCGAGACCCATTCCATTTCCGCCGGGCTGGATTATCCCGGTGTTGGTCCCGAGCATTGCCTGCTGAAGGACATTCACCGCGCGGAGTATGTGGCGATCAACGACGATGAGGCGCTGGCTGCATTCGATGCGCTGTGCCGTTTCGAAGGCATCATCCCGGCGCTGGAATCCAGCCATGCCCTGGCGCACGCGATGAAGATCGCGCCGACGATGAGCAAGGACAAGGTGCTGCTGGTAAACCTGTCCGGCCGTGGCGACAAGGATATGAACACCGTGGCGCGCATCAAGGGAATTACGCTATGAGCCGTATCCAGACAACCTTCGACAAGCTCAAGCAGCAACAGCGCAAAGCGCTGATCCCGTTTATCACCGCCGGCGATCCATCGCAGGCGCTCACCGTGCCGCTGCTGCACGGTTTGGTGGCAGCGGGCGCAGACGTGCTCGAGCTGGGCGTGCCGTTCTCCGACCCGATGGCGGACGGCCCGACCATCCAGCGCGCCTCCGAGCGCGCGCTCAAGAACGGCATGTCGCTGCGCGGTGTGCTGGGCATGGTGGCCGAGTTCCGCAAGCAGGATGCGACCACCCCGGTGGTGCTGATGGGCTACGGCAATCCGATCGAGGCGATGGGCTGGGAGGTGTTTGCGCAACGTTGCGCTGAAGTCGGTGTGGATGGCGTGCTGACGGTGGATTTTCCGCCGGAAGAGAGCCATGAAGCGTTCGAGCATCTGCAGCGCCACAATATCGCGCCGATCTTCCTGCTGGCGCCGACTACCAACGAGGCGCGCATTGCCCAGGTGGCCAAACTGGCGCGCGGCTATGTGTATTACGTGTCATTGAAGGGTGTGACGGGTTCCGGAAATATCGACCTGAGCGCCATCACCGAGAAAATGCCGCAGCTGCGCAAGTACATCAAGCTGCCCATCGGTGTGGGCTTTGGCATACGCGATGCACAGACCGCCAGGGCGGTGTCCGCCTTGTGTGACGGCGTGGTGGTGGGTAGCCGCATCGTGCAGGAAATTGAAAGTTCGAGTGAGCAACAGGTGCTGGCAAATGTGGGCAAGCTGGTCAGGGAATTGCGCTTGGCAATCGATCAAGCCTGATTGAGTAGTGTATAAAGCGGGTGCCATGGTGCCAGCAAAATAGTCTTAAGGAGGAGAATAAAATGGGTTGGTTTCAGAAACTACTACCGCCAAAAATCAAGCGCAGGGGCAGCGAAGAGGTAAAGAAAAGCGTTCCTGACGGTTTGTGGCACAAGTGTCCGTCCTGCCAGGCGGTGCTCTACCACGCTGACCTGGAGCAGAACCTCAGCGTCTGCCCCAAGTGCAATCACCATCACCGCATCACGGCGCGCAAACGTCTGGACTGGCTGCTGGACAACGAGGGCCGCTTCGAGATCGGCGCGGAAGTGTTGCCAGTGGATACGCTCAAGTTCAAGGATAGCCGCAAATACAGCGAACGCCTGACCGCAGCCAAGCGTGATACCGGTGAGGACGACGCACTGGTGGTGCAGCAGGGCAGCATTCATGCCGTGCCGGTGATCGTGGCGGCATTTGAATTCAGCTTTATGGGCGGCTCCATGGGCTCGGTAGTGGGCGAGCGTTTTGTGCGCGGCGTGCAGCTGGCAGTGGAGCAGAACATGCCGTTTATCTGCTTTGCCGCCAGCGGTGGTGCGCGTATGCAGGAGGGCTTGCTGTCCCTGATGCAGATGGCCAAAACCTGTGCCGCCCTGACGCAGCTGAGCGAAGCCAGGTTGCCGTTTATTTCGGTGCTGACCGACCCGACCATGGGCGGTGTTTCCGCCAGCTTTGCCTTTATGGGTGACGTGGTCGTGGCCGAGCCAAACGCATTGATCGGTTTTGCCGGTGCACGCGTGATTCAGCAAACCGTGCGCGAGACCCTGCCGGAGGGGTTCCAGCGGGCAGAGTTCCTGCTGGAGCACGGTGCCATCGACATGATCGTTGATCGGCGTGAAATGCGCGATCAGCTCACCACGCTGATCACCCTGCTGACCAAACAGCCAGCCGCTATTCCGCTGGCCGCCTAGCCGTCTCTGCAGCAGATGCCAGATACCAACCACCAGCCGCTGACTCTGGCTGAATGGCTGCATCATCTGGAATCGCTGCACCCCAAAACTATCGCGCTCGGTCTTGAGCGCGTTGCCGCTGTCAAACAACGCCTCCAGCTTGAGCCAAAGTTTCCCGTCATCGTCGTCGGCGGAACCAACGGCAAGGGCTCGGTATGCGCCATGCTGGAAGCCATGCTGCACGCAGCGGGCTATCGCGTTGGCTGCTACACCTCTCCCCATCTGCTGGCCTATAACGAACGCGTGCGCATCGCCAAACATGCGGTCAGCGATGCCGAACTGTGCGCCTCATTTGCCCAGATCGAACAGTCCAGAGGCGATATCCCCTTAACCTATTTTGAATTTGGCACGCTGGCGGCGATGCAGTGTTTTATCAGTCACCAGGTCGATGTGGCCATTCTTGAAGTGGGTCTGGGCGGCCGACTGGATGCGGTTAACGTGTTCGACAGCGACTGTGCCGTGGTCACCAGCGTGGACATCGATCACACCGATTACCTGGGCGATACGCGCGAGAAAATTGCGTTTGAAAAGGCGGGCATTTTCCGCGCCGGCAAAGTGGCGCTGTTCGGTGACCTGGATATGCCGGAGGCCATTACTGCGCAGGCGCAAAAGGTGGGTGCGCAACTGTGGCGCCTGGGGCAGCAGTTCAGCTTCAAGGCGGGTCAACAGCAGTGGGACTACCACGGGCCGGGTGGCGCACGCAGCAGCCTGCCGCATCCGGCTTTGCGCGGGGCTTTTCAACTGAACAATGCCAGCACAGTGCTGGCTGCGCTGGATGTACTCAAGGAAAGGCTGCCGGTGAGCATGGCCGCAGTGCGGCGCGGCCTGCTGGAAGTCGAGTTGGCCGGGCGCTTTCAGGTGTTGCCAGGTCGCCCCATGCTGATTCTGGACGTGGCGCATAACCCGCATGCCGCACATTCGCTGGCGCAGAATCTGGCGAGCATGCCGCCTTGCCCGCAGACGTTTGCCGTATGCGCCATGCTCAAGGACAAGGATATGGCGGGGGTGGTCAGAGCGTTGAATCCGCACATTGATGTATGGCTGCTGGGGGGGATAGATGCGCCACGGGGCGCTACGGCTGCCGAGCTTGTCCTTGTGCTGCAGCAGGAGCGGGTGGGCGGCCAGCTGCAAGCCTTTGCCACGGTTACCGAAGCGTTGCATCAAGCCTGTAAAGCGGCGGGCGAAAATGATAGAATTATCACCTTCGGTTCATTCTATACAATAGCGGAAGTGATGCGTGCGCGCGGTGTCAGCTTTCCGCATTAATCTACCATGGCAAAACAGATAAGCACTGATGAAGAATCAAACTTGAAGCGCAAGGCTAGACGCCGCTTGATTGGTGCCATTGCACTGACGACGGCGGTCGTGGTGATACTGCCTATGGTGCTGGATCGCGAGCCGGCACCGACAGCGCACGATATTGAGCTGCGCATTCCGGACAAGGACAATGCCGGTGAATTCACCCCCAATGCGGCCTTGCCGGCGGCCAGCACCGTTGTGCCAGATTCGCCAGTTGCGCCGGGGTCTGCCGTCGCAGCCACTTCGCCTGTTGCGCCCCCGGCTGCCATCGCGCCATTGCTGAACGCCAAGCCTGCAGCCGAAGCAGCGAAACCCAAGGTGGTGGCGCCAGCCAAACCCAAGGTTGAAAGCAAGCCTAAAACTACTGCCAAACCAGCCGAAAAAGCTGCCAGTACGCCGCATTCCGGTTTTGTGGTACAGGTAGGTGCTTTTGCCAATGCAGAGTCAGCCAAGCACTTGCAGGCAAAACTGGCGAAGCAGGGCTTGCATGCCTATACGGAAAAAGCCGGCAACGCGACACGTGTACGTGTGGGCAGTTATCCCTCGCATGATGCGGCAGACAAGGTGAAACGCAAGCTGGAGGCGCAGGGCTTGCATCCCAATGTGGTGAACCTGAATTGACGTTATTTGATTATTCCGTCCTGGTGGTAGTCTTGCTGTCAATGCTGCTGGGATGGTGGCGCGGCCTGGTGTACGAGATTCTGTCGTTGTTGAGCTGGCTGACCGCCTATTTTGTGGCGCTGGCTTCTGTTGCTGATATTGCACCCTATATGCCCGACGTGCTGGGCTCGGATACGGTAAAAACGGGGGCGGCATTTGCTGCATTGTTTCTGATTACCCTGATACTGTGCGGCATCGCTGCCTGGTCGCTGAGCAAGCTGGCCAAATCCTTCGGGCTGGACTGGCGCACGGATGGCGTGATGGGAGCTATGTTCGGTTTGTTCCGTGGCGTGCTGCTGGTCATGGTGCTGGTACTGGTGGCGGGATTTACCCAATTGCCGCAACAGACTTTCTGGCATGACGCATGGCTAAGCTCACCCTTGCAGGGTGCCGCGTTGCAGCTGAATAAAGCGCTGCCCGATAATGTTGCAAAGAGCGTGCATTACTAATTTAGTTAAGGACTCACCAATATGTGTGGCATTTTAGGCGTTGTAGCACGCAATCCGGTTAACCAGCTGCTGTATGACGGCCTGCAGGTATTGCAGCACCGCGGACAGGATGCAGCAGGCATTGCCACGCTGGAAGGCAATACCTTCCATCTGCACAAAGGCAACGGCCTGGCGCATGACGTATTCCGCACCCGCAACATGCGCGCCCTCTCCGGCAATGCCGGCATTGCCCACGTGCGTTACCCCACTGCCGGCTCTGCGGTAGACCATAACGAAGCGCAGCCCTTCTATGTCAATTCGCCATTCGGCATCGTGCTGGGCCATAACGGCAATCTCACCAACACCCTGCAGCTGCAGAAAGAACTGTTTCTCGACGATTTGCGTCACGTCAACACCAACTCCGATTCGGAAGTGCTGCTGAACGTGCTGGCGCATGAGCTGCAGCGCGAGTGCAAACAGTTTCGCCTCGATGTCAGCAATATCTTCAGCGCAGTAGCCAGCGTGCACAAACGCTGCCGCGGCGCCTATTCGGTGGTGTCGATGATCGCCGGTTATGGCTTGCTCGCTTTTCGCGATCCTTACGGTATCCGCCCGCTGGTGATCGGCAGCAACCAGACCGAGCAGGGTATCGAGTACCTGGTTGCATCGGAGAGCGTTGCGCTGGACACGCTCGGATTCAAGTTCATGCGTGACATCGCGCCAGGCGAAGCGGTGTTCATCGATTTCGATGGCAAACTGTACAGCAAGCAATGTGCCGAAGCGCCGGTGCTGAACCCGTGCATCTTCGAGTATGTTTATCTGGCACGCCCCGATTCGATGATCGATGGCATCTCGGTTTACGAAACACGTTTGAACATGGGCGAATATCTGGCCGACAAGCTTGTGCGCGAGTGGGGTGAGCACGATATCGACGTGGTGATCCCCATCCCCGATTCCAGCCGTCCCAGCGCGCTGCAGCTGGCCAACCGCCTGGGCATCTCGTTCCGCGAGGGCTTTGTAAAGAATCGCTATATCGGCCGCACCTTCATCATGCCCGGCCAGGCCCAGCGCAAGAAATCGGTGCGCCAGAAACTCAATGCGATCAGCGTCGAATTCAAGGACAAGAATGTGCTGCTGGTGGACGACTCCATCGTGCGCGGTACCACCAGCCGCGAGATTGTGCAGATGGCGCGCGATGCCGGGGCACGCAAGGTGTATTTCGCCTCTGCCGCGCCGCCGGTGAAGTTCCCCAATGTGTATGGCATCGACATGCCTTCGCGCCACGACCTGATTGCCACCGGGCGCACCGATGCAGAAATCTGCCGCGAGATCGGTGCCGACCGCATCATCTACCAGGACCTGGAAGACCTCAAAGCTGCAGTGCGCAAGGCCAATCCGGCGATTGAAAAATTTGACTGCTCCTGCTTCGATGGTATCTACATCACCGGTGACATCACGCCAGAGTATCTGGACAGGGTAGAAGCCTCTCGCGGCCAAAGCAAAGCGGCGTCACTGCAGGAAGATGACGACCAGCTGGAGCTGGATCTGGCGATGAGCGCCACCTCCATGTAGTCCACATGGCTGTTGACACGCCCGCAATGGCGGTGTTAATTTCTGTCTGCGCCGATTTGAGTAACAGCTTGCGGGCGCATAATAAATACAGCTAAAGCGTGGGAAACCCGGTTTAGCGCAAGCTTGCCGGGTTTTTTAATTGTTTGTGGGCGCATTGATAGCCCCGAGGAGTGACACCATGTCTGAAAAAGATTACGAGCTTGAAACGCTGGCGATCCGTGCTGGCATACACCGCAGCCAGTTTAACGAACACAGCGAGGCGCTGTTCCTCACCTCCAGCTTTATGTCCGACAGCGCGGCCCAGGCGGCTGCCCGCTTCAGTGGTGCCGAGCCGGGCTATATCTACTCGCGCTTTACCAACCCCACGGTCACCATGTTCGAGGAGCGCCTCGCCGCGCTGGAAGGCGCAGAGCAGTGCGTGGCAACCTCTTCAGGTATGTCGGCGATACTGGCCTGCTGCATGGGCGTATTGAAGGCGGGCGACCATGTGGTGGCGTCGCGCAGCCTGTTTGGCGCAACGGTAAACCTGTTTGTCGGCATCCTGAAAAAATTCGGCATCGAAACCACTTTTGTGTCAGCAACCGATGTGCGGGAATGGGCCGCAGCCGTGCAGCCCAATACGCGTTTGTTCTTTCTGGAAACACCGTCCAATCCGCTTACCGAAGTATCCGATATTGCAGCAATTGCCGCGGTGGCCAGGCAGCACGGTGTTCTGCTGGCGGTGGACAACTGCTTCTGTTCGCCGATCTTGCAGCGTCCATTTGATCTGGGTGCCGATATCGTGATCCACTCTGCCACCAAATATCTGGACGGGCAGGGCCGTGTGCTGGGCGGTGCGGTGCTGGGCAGCAAGAAGGTGATGGAGGGTGTGTTCCAGTTCTTGCGCACCGCAGGGCCAACGCTGAGTGCATTCAATGCCTGGATCATCCTCAAGGGCATGGAAACGCTCAAGCTGCGCATGGAGGCGCACAGTGCCAATGCGCTGCAGCTGGCGCAGTGGCTGGAGCAGCAGCCCGGCGTGGCACGCGTGTTCTACCCCGGCCTGCCCTCACACCCGCAACACCGGCTGGCGATGCAGCAACAGAAGACCGGCGGCGGCATCGTGGCCTTTGAGGTGAAGGGCGGCAAAGACGCAGCCTGGCGCGTGATTGATGCCACCCGGATGATTTCGATTACCGCCAACCTGGGCGATACCAAAAGCACCATCACGCATCCCGCCACCACTACCCATGCGCGCATCACTCCCGAGGCGCGTGCCGCGGCCGGCATCACCGACAGCCTGTTGCGCATCGGCGTTGGGCTGGAGGCGGTGAGTGACATCCAGGCCGATCTGGCGCGCGGCCTGTAATTGTGGACCTGCTTGCCGCACAGGTTGGTGCTGCACTGCACGCACACGGCATGCTGCTGGCAACGGCCGAGTCCTGTACGGGTGGCGGTGTGGCCACTGCAGTGACCGAAATTGCCGGCAGCTCGGCCTGGTTTGATCGCAGTTTTGTCACCTATTCCAACCAGGCCAAGATCGACATGCTGGGCGTGTCGACCGACACGCTGGTGCGCTATGGTGCGGTGAGCGAAGCCACCGTGCGTGAGATGGTGGCCGGCGCCCTGCGCCACAGCCAGGCGCAGATTGCGCTGGCGATCAGCGGCATCGCCGGCCCCAGCGGTGGGACGCCGGAGAAACCGGTGGGCACGGTGTGGTTTGCCTGGGGTACCAAGGATGGCGTGAGTGTGGCGCGCCTGCACCGCCTGCCCGGCAGTCGTGCGGAAATCCGTGCACAGGCGGTGCGCATTGCCCTGCAGGGCGTGCTTGAGTTGCTGGCGAACAGGACTGAAACTGTTTAACTGTGAAATTCTGCTCTGAACTTCTACAGATCAGCTCGCACTCTCAATAGCGCTGTTTCAGGGAGAGTGCAACCCGGCTTTATTTTCAGCTACGCAGTGATCAGCGCGCGCAGCTTGGTATCCTCGACGCGAATGTGCCGGATCAGCCAGTCGCGCAAATAGGACAGCACATCGAATTGCGCAACCAGCGGATTGTCGTGCAGTTCTTCATAAAATTCACGTATCTTTGCTTCGAATGCGTGGTGCTGCTGCACTTGTTGATCCAAGCCTTGATAGCCATGGTGCTGCATCATCTGCTCCTCGGCGCGAAAATGCACCTTGGCATAGGCGTCGGTTGCCTTGATCAGCCTGGCCACTTCGCGGGCACCGCTCTTCTTGCTGACCACTTCATACAAATCATTAACCAGGTCGACCAGATAGCGGTGCTGTTCATCGATGGCATCTATTCCCACACTCAGGCTGTCATCCCAAGCCACCCAGATGTTGGCGCGCGGCGGCAAGGGCGGCAGGGTGATGGCTTTCCTGGGGTCAATGATGTCGTCGCGATAGAGCTCGCGCACGCGCAGCATTTCCGGCAAAGCAGCCTCAAAGGCATGCACAACATCAGCGTCAAATTGTTTGCCGGATTGTGAAAGCACCCAATCAGTTGCCTCTTTGACGCTCCAAGCCTGTTTGTAGGGGCGGTGGGAAGTCAGCGCATCAAACACATCTGCGACAGCGCAAATGCGTGCCAGCAAGGGGATATCATCTCCTGCCAGACCTTTGGGATAGCCTGTGCCGTCCCAGCGTTCATGGTGCGAGCCAGCGATATCACGCGCTACGGCGATGAGGGAATCGTTGCCGGTGAGGATGGTGACGCCAATCTCGGTATGCGTCTTCATGACCTCGAATTCCTCCGGGGTCAGCTTGCCAGGCTTGAGCAATATCGCGTCGGCGATGCCTATCTTGCCGACATCGTGCATGGGTGCCGCGATATACAGCAATTCCCTTTGCTCTTCCGACAGTCCCATGGCCTTGGCGATGGCCATGGCGAAATTGGTCATGCGCATGACATGCCAGCCGGTTTCGTTATCCCGGTACTCCGAGGCTACGCCCAGGCTGCGAAATGCATTGGCACGCGCCTCTTCCAGTTCGAGTTCACGAATACGCAGGGTTTCGTTCGCCAATGAGCGTTGCACCAGGCTGGACAGGGCGCGCGACAAATCTGTCATGAAATCAAGATGAGTAGCCGATGGCCGGTATGTAAGCGCGGAGAACAGCACGGTATAGCCGATAAGCTGATTTTCCACATGCAAGGGTAACAGCAGCAATTTTTGTTTTTTGCCCTGAGACTGGGGATGTTCGAACGTGCTCGACTTGATGATACTGTCAGGCAGAATTGCTGCTTTGTCATTCAATTGCCAGCGGAAGCTGCTATTCCAGGCTGGTTCCATGCCGAATTGGGCTACCTGGAAATAGCGCCCGCGCGGGTTGAGCAATACCACTGCGCCACGCGGCTCCAGGGGGAGTTCGTGATAATCGTGCAATATTGCAAACAAACGCTCCAGTAATACGTCAAGGTCGGTTGTGATACTGCTGGTTATGGTCAATTGAAACACCAGCTTGCTGATGGCCAATAATCCTTCTTCTTTGTTCATGCTATAAAACTGATAAGGTTGAACGTATCTGCTTGATTTTATTAAGTGTGAAGCCAATGAGGCGGAGCGTATATTATCTAGATATTACCTAGATATATTGACCTGAATCAAAGAATGGTTATTGCTTTGCCAGGTACAGTGGGATATGTCTAACTTAATGATTTTGCAATAATTATTTGCGGAGGAAATCGCGATAGCTGCGCGGTGTGTGTCCCAACAATTTGGCAAACTTGTCCGCATCGCCGGTGTTGCCCGCTGCCAGCATGGCGAGTGTGTCCGAGCCAACCGGCATGGCTGGAATGCGGTCGCCTAACCAGACCACTGGTTTAAGCATCAGCCTGGGTACTGCCAACACCCACGGCGTCCGGCTGCCACGCTGCGTGCGGTAGCTGGAGATGAGTCCGCCCAGCGTGACACTCTCTGCACCCACGCATTCGATGATGCGGCGCAGGGGAGGGCTGGCAGTGTCGGGAGCGAGCAGTATGGCGACGGTCTGGGCCACATCATCGATATGCACCGGTTGCACGATCTGCCTGCCGCCTTCCGGCAACATCAGCACGGGCATGTACGACAGCTGCATGAACATGCGCGTGCTGGCGCCTTCCTTGCCATAGATCAAGGAGGGACGCAGAATCGCCCAGTCCAGATCCAGTGTCTGCAGAAAATCATCTGCTGCCTGCTTGGTTTGCAAGTAGGGTATGTTGAGGCCTTTGCCTACACCCAGGGCGGAGATGTGCACGATGCGCTTGACGCCGCTGCGCGCCGCAGCGGCAAACAGGGCGCGCGGCGCGGCGTCATGCAGGCGCGTCATCGGCTGGGCCGGGCTGTCGCGCAGCACGCCCACCGCATTGACAACGGCATCAATGCCCGCCAGGCGTGGCAGCCAGGTTTCGACAGCAACATCATTGCGGTAGTCGATAGCGATGTCGCCGGGCCTGCCTGGGCGCCGTATGCCACGTATGACCTGATGCCCTGCATCAAGCAAGGCGGCTTCCAGATGCCTGCCGACAAACCCTGATGCACCACACAATAGTATCTTCATTTTTTTCCCCGATCAGTTGTTGAGGCACTGCGGATTTTCGTTGGTGCGAACGCAGGCCTGACGATGCTGGTCCAGAAGATGGTTCGCATCGCTGTAGCCGCAGACACCGCTCAGCAGGTCGTGCAGCCCTTTGCGCAAATCGCTCAGTACTGCGTGGATGGGCGCTAGGGATTGAGCTGCTGGTACACCATTTGTGCCACCCGCAGCAGTTCGGATTTTTCCAGGTCGCCCGAGAGCGCATATCCGAACGGCCCATCGATCCAGTAAAACACCCCGATATTGTCCTCACGCACGTAGCGGAAGGCGGTTTCCTGATTGCCGCCGTTATCGCCGCGCACATAGAGGGTCAGGCGCTGGCCGCGCGCATCCTGGTACATGAATTGCGCGGCCGGGCCACTGCTGCCGGGTAGCAGACGGCCACCCACCAGCTCATAGCCCAGCGTGCCCAGATGCGGCACCTTGACTGGTGTTCCTAGCCGTTTCGACAGCCATGCCGTCAGGTGCGCTTCCTGGTCTGCGCCCACCTCCACCGGGTGACGCACTTCCGGGGTGTATACCGCATGAGCAATAACAGCTTGGCGTACCAGTGACATGCCCGCTCCTGATCGCACTTCCTGAGCATCGTGCAGGAGCCAGCCCAGCGTGCCGCCAATTGCCAGCCAGGCTGCCACAGCAGCGTAGCGCAGCGGCAGTGTCATGCTCCATCGCCGCCGTTCCGTTTTTACCAGTCGGTGGGGGATGGGTTCGTTCAAAACCGGGTCGAATAGTGCGTGCAGCACCGCGTTCTGTTGACGGTAAGATGCTACACGTTCTGCATCGCCTTGATGATCGGCCAGCCAGGCCTCCACTTCGGCGAGTCGCAGCGGATCCAGCTGGCCGTCGGTATAGGCCTGCAAGTCGGACTCGGTTAATGTGCGCATCGTATCGCTCATTTCACTACTTTCAATTCCGGAATAGTTTTTCCCATCATGATCTGGCGCAGGTGTTCGCGGCCGCGTGACAGTCGTGACATCACAGTGCCCACCGGCACGTTCAGCACTTTGGCCACCTCTTCATAGCGCATTTCCTCCAGCCCGACCAGGAGCAGTACTTCGCGTTGCTCACGCGGCAGGCAGTCAAGCGCAGCCTGTATGTCCCGGATCTGGAGTCCATCTTCCTGAGTGGCACGCACCGGGATATCCAGTGCATCCTCATCCAGCGACTGCTGCACAGGTGTTTTGCAATTCGCCCTGATGTTATTCACATGGACATTGTGCATGATGGTGAATAGCCACGCGCGCAGATCGCTGCCGCGCCGCCACAGGTGAAAGCGGCCCCATGCGCGTTCGAGCGTGTCCTGCACCAGATCGTCGGCGCGACCGCGCTCCCACACCAGCGTCCGGGCATAGCGGCGCAGGCGCGGGATGTTCTCTTCGATCATGCGGTCGGTTTCACTCAAGTTGCGGCTCCGCTGTCTTAAAATATGCTTAGTAACCGGTCATCAGCTTGGGATCGACTTGCCACACTTCGTTAACCAGTTTGCCTTCGCGGTAAACCAGGACGTAGCGCACCTTGATCGTTGCCTTGCCTTTAAATTCTACATTTGCGGTGATGGTAGCGCCGTTGGGGTTAGCGCTTTCTTCCAGTTTGCTGACGCTCACCCCAAGTGGTGCATTGGCCTTGGCGAACTTGCCCCAGATTGCGCGGATATTGTCATTGCCGACATAAGCCCCATCCAGCGGGCCGCCTACCCATTGCAGGGTGGCGTTGTTGCCATAGCCCAGCATGACCTGATCGACGTTACCGGCGGCAATCGCCTTGAAATGCGCGTTGGCATCGTCCATCGGGGCAGCTGACGCCAGGGTGGAAATGGATAACAGGGTTGCTGCACAGAGGGTACGGATGATTTTGTTCATGAAAGCCTCCTGTTGGTTGATGAATCAGAGAATTACACTCATGCAAACACGCTGGGTAAACCATTTATTCCGGGATAGAACAAATATTTTTCTAACACCTGGATCGGTGGTCGAATTAAATCGAGCATATGAAAATATATCGACTTAGGCACTAAAGCTATAAGCTCTTTTGCTTAATAAAAAGCTCTTGTGATCCTGATCCAGACCAGGGAAAACGGCTAATTTCATATGTAATAACAAATTAATCAATTGGTTATGCATTGATGCAAAATTTAGAACGATCGTACTATGACAAAGTAAATTGATATGCCATAATCCGCCATCAATTTTTTACAGGGAATCGAAACATGGATGAGAATAAAAGCAAGGCACTCGCAGCCGCGTTGAGCCAGATTGAAAAGCAGTTCGGCAAGGGCTCCATCATGCGCATGGGCGAAGCGGACATCGAGCGCGACATCGATGTAGTTTCCACCGGTTCGCTGGGTCTGGATATCGCGCTGGGTGTGGGCGGCTTGCCACGCGGTCGCGTGATCGAGATCTACGGCCCCGAGTCTTCCGGCAAGACCACGCTGACCCTGCAAGTGATCGCGGAGATGCAGAAGCTGGGCGGCACCGCTGCCTTTATCGACGCGGAACATGCGCTCGACCCGCAGTATGCGCAGAAGCTGGGCGTGAACGTATCCGAGCTGCTGATTTCGCAGCCGGACAACGGCGAGCAGGCGCTGGAAATCGTCGACATGCTGGTGCGCTCGGCCTCGGTGGACATCGTGGTGATCGACTCGGTTGCCGCGCTGACCCCCAAGGCTGAAATCGAAGGCGAAATGGGCGATGCGCAGATGGGCCTGCACGCACGTCTGATGAGCCAGGCTTTGCGCAAGCTCACTGGCAACATCAAGCGCACCAACACCACGGTGATTTTCATTAACCAGATCCGCATGAAGATCGGTGTGATGTTCGGCAGTCCGGAAACCACCACCGGTGGTAACGCGCTCAAGTTCTACGCCTCGGTGCGCCTGGACATCCGCCGCACCGGCTCGATCAAGCAGGGCGACGAGGTGATCGGCTCCGAGACCCGCGTTAAAGTGGTGAAAAACAAGGTGGCGCCACCGTTCCAGCAGGCCGAATTCGATATCCTCTACGGCGAGGGCATCTCGCGCGAAGGCGAGATCATCGACCTCGGTGTGCTGCATAAATTCGTCGAGAAATCCGGTGCCTGGTATGCCTACAACGGCGAAAAAATCGGCCAGGGCAAGGATAACGCGCGCATCTACCTGAAAGAGCACCCCGACATGGCCATCGAGATCGAAAACAAGATCCGCGATGCCGTGGGCGTGGCCAGCATTAACGCGGCTGCCAGCGATGTTCCGGAGGCAAAAAAAGCCGCCAGGAGTGCCAAGAGCAGCGCAGTAAAGAGCATTGAGCAAGAAGTGTGAAACAACGCTGCGCGTCCGTGCCATGCAGGCCCTGGCGCGGCGCGAGTATAGCCGTGCCGAGCTGCATGCCAGGCTGCTGCTACATGCCAGTGAAACGGATGATGTGGACGCGGTGCTGGACGATCTGGTCAGGCGCGGCTGGCTTTCTGATGCCCGCGCACTGGAACAGACCGTGCGCAGCAAACGTGAGCGTTTTGGTACCCAGCGCATTGCGCATGAACTGAGACAGAAGGGCATCAGTGACGAGCTGATCAGCACCGTCATACCCGAACTGAGACAGGGCGAACTGGAAGCCGCACGTGACGTGTGGCAAAGAAAGTTCGCCGCCCCCCCGCAAGACGCCAAAGAAAAAGCCAAGCAAATGCGCTTCCTGCAATCGCGCGGGTTTTCCATGGATGTTATCTTCAAGGTGATGAAGCTTTCCGGCCATCCGGACGATGAAAGTGTTTAAACCTTAAAAGCCTGGAATCAGCCACAGAGAACACAGAGATCACAGAGATCACAGAGAAAGTGGAGTTAAGCTGAAAGAGTTGACTATTGCCTAACCTGGCAAAAATGCCTGTATTACTTAAAGAGCCGCCACTTTAGGGACAACCAGGCAATACGAGCGGGGCGCGACTCTCTCTGTGGTCTCTGTGGCTAAAATGCTTTTCCCCAGTCGGGAATCCCCTCGGACTGCCTAACTGAACTCTTCGCACTACGCCGCAAAAGCCGATCAAATGGTATGATTCGATTCTTAAATCCGCCGTTCTGGGCGGCTTCCTATTTGAATCTTTGCAGTTGATTGGTGAACACATGAACAGCAGCGAAATCCGCCAGAAATTCCTCGATTTTTTTGCCTCCAAAGGCCACACCGTGGTGCCCTCCAGTTCGCTGGTTCCGCATGAAGACCCCACGCTGTTGTTCACCAACGCGGGCATGAACCAGTTCAAGGATGTGTTCCTCGGTTTCGACAAGCGTCCCTATACCCGTGCCACCACTTCGCAAAAGTGTGTGCGCGCCGGCGGCAAGCACAACGACCTGGAGAACGTCGGCTACACCGCACGTCATCACACCTTCTTCGAGATGCTGGGCAATTTCAGCTTCGGCGATTACTTCAAGCGCGACGCGATCAACTATGCGTGGGAATTGCTCACCGTGGTGTTCAAGCTGCCCAAGGACAAGCTCACCATCACAGTGTATGCCGAGGACGACGAGGCCTACGACATCTGGACCAAAGAGATCGGCGTGCCTGCCGAACGCGTGATCCGCATCGGCGACAACAAGGGCGCGCGTTATGCCTCGGACAACTTCTGGATGATGGGCGACACCGGCCCCTGCGGTCCCTGCACCGAGATCTTCTATGACCACGGCGCGCATATTGCTGGCGGCCCGCCCGGCAGCCCGGACGAAGACGGCGACCGCTTTATCGAAATCTGGAACAACGTGTTCATGCAGTTCAACCGCGACGAGCAGGGCGTGCTGCATCCGCTGCCCAAACCCTCGGTGGACACCGGCATGGGCCTGGAGCGCATCTCGGCAGTGTTGCAGCATGTGCACGCCAACTACGAGATCGACCTGTTTCAGGCGCTGATCAAGGCTGCCGCGCGCGAGACCAGGCAAAGCAACCTCGACCAGCCGTCGCTGCGCGTGCTGGCCGACCACATCCGCGCCTGCTCCTTCCTCATTGCCGACGGCGTGATCCCCGGCAACGAAGGCCGCGGCTACGTGCTGCGCCGCATCATCCGCCGCGCCATTCGCCACGGCTACAAGCTGGGTGCGCGCGAGGCGTTCTTCTACAAGATGGTGCCCGATCTGGTTGAGCAGATGGGTGCTGCCTATCCCGAGCTGGCCGCTGAACAGGTGCGCGTAAAGGGCGTGCTCAAGCTGGAAGAGGAGCGATTCTTCGCCACCATCGAGCATGGCATGGCGATTCTCGATGCTGACCTGGCGGAGATGGCCAAATCAGGCAGCAAGGTGTTCAACGGCGAGACCGCATTCAAGCTGCACGATACCTTCGGCTTTCCGCTCGATCTTACTCAGGATGTATGCCGCGAGCATGGTGTTACGGTGGACGCGGCTGCTTTTGACAAGGCGATGGCGCAGCAGAAAGAGCAGGCGCGCGCTGCCGGCAAGTTCAAGATGGCGGCCAACCTGGAATACGCCGGCCCCTCCACCACCTTCCACGGCTACGACACACTGGAACACAAGGGCAACATCCTCGCGCTATACAAAGATGGCACCTCGGTCAACGAGCTGAACGAAGGCGACATGGGCGTGGTGGTGCTGGATGACACCCCGTTCTATGCCGAGTCCGGCGGTCAGGTGGGCGACAGCGGCGAACTGCGCAGCGTGCATGGTATCTTCGCGGTGGAAGATACCCAGAAAATCCAGGCCACGGTGTTCGGCCATCACGGTGTGGTAAAGACTGGCAAGCTGACTGTGGGCAACGGTGTGCAGGCGCGCGTGGATGTGGCGGCACGCAGCCGCACCATGCGCAACCACAGCGCCACGCACCTGATGCACAAGGCGTTGCGCGAAGTGCTGGGCACGCATGTGCAGCAGAAGGGCTCGCAGGTAGATGCCGACAAGACACGCTTCGACTTCGTGCAAACACAGCCGATGAGCGATGCCGAGATACGCAAGGTGGAGGCCATCGTCAACGCCGAGATCCTCGCCAATGCGGAATGCCGCTCGCGCGTGATGGCGATCGAAGACGCGCAGAAGACCGGTGCGATGATGCTGTTCGGCGAGAAGTACGGCGACGAAGTGCGCGTGCTGGATATCGGTTCCTCCATCGAGTTGTGCGGTGGCACGCATGTGAAGCGCACGGGCGACATTGGCCTGTTCAAGATTGTGGCGGAAAGCGGCGTGGCAGCGGGCGTGCGCCGTGTGGAAGCGGTGACCGGTGAAGGCGCGCTGGCGCTGGTGCAGCAGCAGGAGCTGCAGTTGCAGCAAGTGGCCGATGCCGTCAAGGCGCAGCCGCGTGAAGCCGCTGCACGCGTCGCGCAAATTCTCGACAACGTGAAGTCGCTGGAAAAGGAATTGTCTGCACTGAAATCGAAGCTGGCTGCCTCGCAGGGCGATGAGCTGGCGACCCAGGCCGTGGATATCAACGGCGTCAAAGTGCTGGCCGCCAAGCTGGAAGGCGCCGATGCCACCACCCTGCGCGAGACCATGGACAAGCTGAAAGACAAGCTGCATTCCGCCGCGATTGTGCTGGCCGCCGTGAGCGACGGCAAGGTCAGCCTGATCGCCGGTGTGACACAGGATGCCACTGGCAAGGTGAAGGCCGGCGAGCTGGTCAACTTCGTGGCGCAACAGGTTGGCGGCAAGGGCGGTGGCCGCCCGGACATGGCGCAGGCGGGCGGTACGCAGCCGGAGAACCTGAAGGCGGCGCTGGACGGCGTGACAGACTGGGTGAAGGCCAAACTGTAGAATTAACTTGTTGCAGCTATATTCCAGTTGCGAACATTTGTTGGCAAATCTGATCAGCAGGAGGTGGTGTGATACGAGGCTTAATTGTAAGTATTGCGATGGTTTTCTCACTGGCCCATGCTGCTGAGGGAGCGAGTTTCGGGTGCTATGGAAAACTCACAGATCAAGAAAAACTGATCTGTAGTGACAAGACGCTTTCGGCAATGGATTACCGGCTCAGCGTCTTGTATTCAATTGCGGTTCAAACGGTGAAGCAGGCAGGGCCTTTGCGATCTGGTCAGCGCGATTGGCTGCAGAACGTTCGTGCCAAGTGCTCAGATGTCCCATGTTTAACAGGCGCATACCAGCAACGCATCGATACGCTTTTTGGGGGGGTAAGAGACGCCGCAAGTCCAATCCCATCCGAGGTTAAGGGAAGGGTTCAGCACCGTGCAACGAGCAGTCCCTATTGTAAAGTCAGTGGCGACGCGGGAACAAAGGATGGAGATTGGTTCTCGATTGATGCCTCTGTATAAAGGGGCAGACTGTTTCAGGGAACATTGACGGAATCTTTGATTGCGGCAGAAAAGTCTGGGGCGAAATTCAAATCAAGGGTAAGTTGATTGGTAATGTCGCATTAGTCGAATTTCAGCCGGGATTCTCGAGTGATGAGGGACCATCAGCGGAAGCTTTGATCGTGATTACTCCCAAACGCCTCTATTGGCGAGTTCTCAGTGAGACTGAAGGAGAAAGTTACGTACCAAGGTCTGAAGACATTAGTGTTCAAAGCACAGGCCACTAACGCATGTAGGTCGGGTCGGGGAGCGAAACCCAACCTGCCCGTGGTTCCTTAGAATGGCAATTGCAGATTCGGATTGGCCGCCAGCAGCACTCTCCTGAAATCATCCTGTATCCGCTTCAGCGCCGCTTCGTTATCCGCCTCAAAGCGCAGCACGATCACCGGCGTGGTATTCGATGCGCGCATCAAACCAAACCCGTCCGTATATTCCACACGCAGGCCGTCGATGGTGATCACTTCTCTGGCATCAGTGAATTTCGCTTCCTTGCCCAGGCGCGCGATCAGCGCGTGGTTTTCGCCTTCCTGCAGCTTGATGTGCAGCTCGGGGGTGCTCACCGCATCCGGCAATTCGTTCAGGGTGGCGCTGGGGTTTGCGACACGGCTGAGGATTTCCAGCAGGCGGGCGCCGCTGTAGAGGCCGTCGTCGAAGCCGTACCAGCGTTCCTTGAAGAACACGTGGCCGCTCATCTCGCCGGCGAGGAGGGCACCGGTTTCCTTCATCTTGGCCTTCACCAGTGAGTGGCCGGTTTTCCACAGGGTGGGCTTGCCGCCGTGCGATCTGATCCAGCTGAACAGGTTGCGGGTGGACTTCACGTCGAAGATGATTTCCGCGCCAGGGTTGCGGCTCAGCACGTCGGCGGCGAACAGCATCAGCTGGCGATCCGGGTAGATGATCTTGCCGTCCTTGGTGACCACGCCCAGGCGGTCGCCGTCGCCGTCGAAGGCGAGGCCCAGCTCGCTGTCGTTGCCCTTGAGCGCCTTGATCAGGTCTTCCAGATTGTGCGGATCGGAGGGGTCGGGGTGATGGTTGGGGAAGTGGCCGTCCACGTCGCAGAACATTTCCGTCACTTCACAGCCGAGGGCGCGATAGAGCTTGCCGGCAAAGTCGCCGGCCACGCCGTTGCCGCAGTCCACGGTGATTTTCATAGTACGTGCCAGCTTGATGTGCGACACGATCTTCGCCTGGTATTCGGGCGCGATGTTGTATTGCGAGTAGCTGCCGCTGCCGTGGCTGAGGTTGCCGCTTTCGATGCGGGTGCGCAGGCTCTGGATGGTGTCGCCGGACAGGGTTTCGCCGGCCAGCACCATCTTGAGGCCGTTGTAATCGGGCGGATTGTGGCTGCCGGTGATCATCACCGCGCAGTTGGTGTTGAGCTGGAAGGCGGCGAAGTAGGTCATCGGCGTGGCTACCATGCCGACGTCGATCACGTTGATGCCGCTCTTCTGGATGCCGCGTGCCAGCGCCTGGGCAAACTCGGGGCCGGACAGGCGGCCGTCGCGGCCGATGGCGATGGCGGTCTGCTTGCGCGCGGCGGCTTCGGAGCCGATGGCATGGCCGATGGCTTCTACAATTTCAGCGGTGAGTGATTTTCCGACGATGCCGCGAATGTCGTAGGCTTTGAAGATTTCTTTGGGTACGGTTGCCATGTTTTTCCAAGCTGAAGGTTGCGCCTGGCCTGAGCAGAAATCAGGCAGGGCGATTGGGAATGTGTTTTGCGACGAACTGGGGGGTGAGCTGCTTCATGCAATTGAAGTGCCCCAGCGGGCATTCACGCTTGAAGCAGGGGCTGCAGGCGATGTCGATCTTGACGATCTGCGCGTGTGAAGACAGCGGCGGCGTAAAGTCGGGGCTGCTGGAGCCATACAGCGCCAGCATGGGGCGATCCAGTGCGGCGGCAATGTGCATCAGGCCGGAGTCGTTACTGACCACCAGCGACGCACAGGACAGCAAAGCGATGGCTTCGGACAGATCGGTCTCGCCGCACAGGTTGCGGCTGGTGGGGTTGCCCAGCGCGACGATTTTTTCACCGATCTCCTGATCCTTGGGCGAGCCCACCATCCACACGGTGTAGCCGCGGCTTTTCAGGTTCTGCGCCAGTTCGGCGAAATAGGGATAGGGCCAGCGTTTGGCCGGGCCGTATTCGGCGCCGGGGCAGAATACCGCAACCGGCTGGTTGAGGTTGAGGCCGAACTTGTCCAGCACGCGCTGGCGCTGTTCCTCGCTGACGTGCAGGCGGGGCTGTGGCACCGGGCGTTGCAGGGCATCCTGCGGCGATTCGGCCAGCTGCGCAAAGCGCTCGACCATCAACGGCAATGCGGTCTTGTCGAGCTTACGCGCATCATTCAGCAAGCCATAACGCATTTCACCGACGAAGCCGATGCGCAGCGGGATGTTGGCAAAGAATGGCACCAGGGCTGACTTGAACGAGTTGGGCAGTACGATGGCCTTGTCATACTGTGCTGCGCGCAACTGTTTGCCAAAACGGTAGCGCTCGCCCAGTTGCAGTGCACCATGCGGGAAAGGATTGGTGATGACTTCGTTGACCTCGGCCATTTCTCGCAACAGCGCTACAGTCCAGGACGGAGCCAGGACATCGATGCTGCAATCCGGATAGCGCTGTTTAAGGCGCATGAGCATCGGCTGGATCAGCATGGTGTCGCCCACCCAGCTGGGTGCTACGACGAGAAATTTTTTTATCGGCATGGCGTCAGGTAGAGCCGCATTAATGGTGGCCTTGCGGGAGTGGGCCCGCAAATTTATACAGCGTGCTGCAATAAGGACAGCGCGCTTCGCCCAGTTTTTCAACCGGGATCATCACTCTGGGATGTGCATTCCACAAATCATTGCCAGGGGGAGGGCAATAAAACGGCAAATCTGCAGCATGTACTTCAATGAAGTTTTCAACTGCTGTTGGGCTGCTCATTGCTTATTCTCCCCAGGAAGCCTGATTACACGTGTGCCAGCCAATTCGAATACTTGGCGTTCTTGCCGGCAACGATATCGAAGAATGCCGCTTGCAACTTGGCGGTGATCGGGCCGCGGCTGCCGGAACCGATGGTGCGGTTGTCCAGTTCGCGGATCGGCGTTACTTCCGCCGCAGTGCCGGTGAAGAAGGCTTCTTCGGCGCAGTAAACCTCGTCGCGGGTGATGCGCTTTTCGATCAGCTCCAGCCCCATGTCCTTCGCCAGCGTGACGATGGAGTCGCGCGTGATGCCTTCCAGGCAGGAAGTCAGGTCGGGTGTATACAGCTTGCCTTTCTTCACGATGAAGATGTTTTCGCCGGCGCCTTCGGCAACATAACCGTCCACATCCAGCAGCAGTGCTTCGTCGTAGCCGTCCTGGGCCACTTCCTGGTGTGCCAGAATGGAGTTGGTGTAGGTGCCCACCGATTTGGAACGGCACATGTTGATGTTGACGTGGTGGCGGGTAAAGCTGGAAGTCTTCACGCGGATGCCCTTGGCCATGCCTTCTTCACCGAGATAGGCGCCCCACGGCCAGGCAGCAACGGCGACATGCACGCTCAATGTGGTGGCGGCGATGCCCATGGCTTCCGAGCCGTAAAACACGATAGGGCGGATGTAGCAGGATTCCAGCTTGTTGGCACGCACGACTTCCTTCTGTGCTGCCATCAGGGTTTCCTTGTCATACGGCATTTTCATCTTGAAGATGTAGGCCGAATTGAACAGGCGGTCAGTATGCTCCTGCAGACGGAAGATGGCGGTGCCCTGGGTGGTTTTATAGGCACGCACACCCTCAAATACGCCCATGCCGTAGTGCAGTGTGTGAGTCAGCACGTGTGTAGTGGCGTCGCGCCAGGGGACTAATTTGCCGTCATACCAGATAAAACCGTCGCGATCGGACATGGACATAATGCGATTTCCTTAAGAGAGTGTGTTACAAAGAGGTGATTTTAGCTTTTTCCAAGCATTTGTAGAAGCTTCTGAGAGCGATGACTTGATTTCACAGTCCAGAAAGGACTGTGATCAAACAGTTTCAGGCGAAGTGGACGACATAAGCTGAAGGTTAATCTTTACCGCCACATCGTTAGCCGAAACGGCCAGTGATGTAGTCTTCCGTCTCTTTGCGCTTGGGGTTGGTAAACACGGAGCTGGTATCGCCAAATTCGATCAGGTCGCCCAGGTACATGTAAGCCGTATAGTCGGAAACGCGGGCAGCCTGCTGCATGTTGTGGGTAACGATGACGATGGTGAATTCTTTCTTCAGCTCGTCGATCAGTTTCTCGATGTGCGCGGTGGAAATTGGATCCAGCGCCGAGGTCGGTTCATCGAGCAGCAACACCTGCGGTTTGACTGCGATCGCGCGTGCGATGCACAGACGTTGCTGCTGGCCGCCGGAGAGCCCCATACCGCTCTGTTTCAACTTGTCCTTGACCTCGTTCCACAAGGCCGCCTTTTTAAGCGCCCATTCCACGCGCTCATCCATGTCATGACGGTTGAGGTTTTCGTACAGTTTCACGCCGAAGGTGATGTTGTCGTAGATCGACATCGGGAACGGGGTGGGCTTCTGGAACACCATGCCGATCTTGGCGCGCAGGGTGTTGAGGTCCTGTTTCTTGTCGAGCAGGTTCTGCCCATCCAGCAAAATTTCACCTGTGGCCTTCTGCATGGGATACAGCTCATACATGCGGTTGAAGGTGCGCAACAGGGTTGATTTTCCGCAGCCGGAAGGACCGATGAATGCCGTGACCATTTTTTCGGGAATGGTCATGTTGATATCTTTCAGGGCCCGGTAGTTGCCGTAGAAAAAATTCAGGTCACGGACAA
Source organism: Gallionellaceae bacterium (assembly GCA_041488395.1). Classification (GTDB taxonomy): domain Bacteria; phylum Pseudomonadota; class Gammaproteobacteria; order Burkholderiales; family Gallionellaceae; genus 39-52-133. The sequence continues at coordinate 280 of JBGPPE010000019.1, read as the reverse complement.
CCAGTTTATGGGAGATATTTCTTTCAGCATTCATCTGTATACATCCTTAATGAGTCGTTGCTTGCTGGCGGAATACGACACGCGCCACGATATTGAGCGCCAGTACGCTGAATGTGATCAGCAGTGCGCCAGCCCAGGCAAGTTGTTGCCAGTCTCCATAGGGGCTCATGGCAAACTGGAAAATTACCACCGGCAGATTCGCCATCGGTTTATTCATATCATCGCTCCAGAACTGATTGTTCAGTGCGGTAAATAATAGAGGCGCCGTTTCGCCGCTGAT
>JBGPPE010000018.1:0-27354 GCA_041488395.1 Gallionellaceae bacterium | reverse complement strand
CGCCGACGTCACCGCCTTCACCTTCATGGCGCTATTCATCGCGCGCCTCGGCCCCGTCGTTTCCGGCGCCCACCAGATCGCCGCCAACCTGGCGGCACTGGCCTTCATGACCCCGCTTGCGCTGGGCAATGCCACGGCCGTGCTGGTGGGGCAGGCCATCGGCGCCGGCCAACACGAGCGCGCCCGCCACACCTGCTGGGTCGGCATCCGTCTCGGCATGGCGATTGCGCTGGTCGTCAGCCTGATCTTCTGGCTGGGCGCGCCGCTGATCGCCGCCCTCTACACCACCGACCAGCAGGTGCAGGCCGCGGCCATACCGCTGATCGCGCTGGTCGGCTTGTACCATCTGGGTGACGCGCTGCAGGCCGTGGCCGTGAACGCCTTGCGCGGCTACAAGAAATCGGTGGTGCCGATGCTGATCTACGCCATCATGCTGTGGGGAGTGGGGCTGGGCGGCGGCATCCTGCTGGGACTGACCGACACCCTGGGCGCGGCGCGCGGTGCGCCCGGCTTCTGGATCGCCGGAATTTCCGGCATCTGGCTGGCAGCCGGTCTGGTCGCGGCCTACCTCAATGTCGTGAGCCGGGCGAAGTAGATCGCCCTCTGCCGCCCAGCCATTCGATACTGGCAATCAGGACGCTACAGAATTGAAGTAGTGATACTGGTTGCGGCCCTGTTCCTTGGCCGCATACATTGCAATGTCAGCCTTCTTGAGCAGCTCTTCGATTTCAGTGCCATCGTTCGGATATAGCACGATGCCTATGCTGGCAGAAATCGAGACACTTTTACCCAGCAACTGGAAGGGCTCTGCCAGCCTGGCAATAATCTTGCAGGCAATGCGGTCGATACCGCCAGTGTCACCCAGCTCGGAGAGAATCACGGTAAATTCATCGCCGCCCATGCGCGCCACCGTATCGGATTCGCGCACACATTCAGTGATACGCTGCGCCGCTTCGCCCAGCAAAATATCGCCCTGTGCATGGCCAAGGGTGTCGTTGACCTCCTTGAAACGGTCGAGATCAATAAACATCAGCGCCATCGGCAGCCCATTACGATGCGCCTTGCTGATCTCCTGCTCCAGGCGGTCATTGAACAGACGCCGGTTAGGCAACTGCGTCAGCGGGTCAAAGTTTGCATATTTCCAGATCAGCTCATCGGACTCTTTTTTCTGGGTAATATCCGAGAAAATTGCCACTCGCCGATGTACCGTACCATTTGCGTTGAAAATGGTATTGATGGAAAGCCTTTCGCAATACATCTCGCCATTCTTGCGCTTGTTCCACAACTCTCCTTGCCATTGCCCGGTAGTGGCAATCTGCTTCCACATCTTCTGATAAAACTCCTGGTCATGGCGCCCTGAGCTCAGTAATTTAGGCGTCCTGCCGATTGCCTCATCCTGTGTATAACCGGTCAACTGAGTAAAGGCAGGATTGATGGCCAGAATGCAATTATTCGCATCGGCGATCATCATCGCCTCGCTGCTGTTTTGATAAACCAGCACTGCGAGACGCTGTGCCTGCTCGGCCTCTCTGCGATCGCTGATATCGCGCCCGGTCCCTTGTACTCCGGCAGGTTTGCCATCTTTACGGATCAGCCTGCTGTTCAGCTCAACCGGTATCATGCTCCCGTCTTTGGAAATTATTTCCAGTTCATATTTGGTAAAGTCCACCTCGCCACTCAGCTTTTTCGCAGTCATCTGCTGGGCAATGGCAAAATTTTCCGGTGACATGATCTTGCTGATGTGGTCGCCGATAATTTCTTCGCGGCTGTATCCCAATACATTGACCAGTGCCTTGTTTGCCGAAATGAATATCCCGTTGGGATCCGTGCTGTAAACAAAATCGCTGGCGTTGTCAAAAAGCTCGCGGTATTGCTCTTCGCTTTTCCGCAGCATCTCTTCCATCCTTTTACGCTCGGTGATGTCCTTGATGAAACCGATGAAGATGGGAGAGTTGCCTACGTTGACTCTATCGACAAACAAACTTATTGGAAAAATCGAACCATCCTTGCGTCGTGCCGTCAGCTCGCGACTAAACCCGATAATGTTCCCCCTCCCGGAGGTCAGGTAACTGCTGACGTAGCCATCATGCGCGCTGCGATGTGGCTCCGGCATCAGCTGATTGACGTTCGTCCCGACGATCTCCTCCTTGGAGTAGCCGAACATCGCCTGGCTGGCGAGGTTGAACTCCTCGATGCGGTATTGCTGATTGATGACGACGATCCCGATTGCCGTAGTGTTATCCAGCAATGCACGCAAGCGAACCTCACTGGCCTTGCGCTCATTGATGCTGCGGATCAGCGGCCTGTACACAAGGTAGTAAAATAACGGAAACAGCAGGGCGGACAGCAATGAGGCATCCAGCAACGTAGCCACCCTTGCAGACATGGGCGGCAGCATGGGCAGAATAATCATCACCAGTGTTTCAATTACAAACACTGAGCCAACCAGTGTAACCAGCAACCAGAATTCGGAAAGATGCAGCTTGTTTTTCAGAGCACTCAAATTGATAAATGGCATGATTTTTTTCATATCTGATTCTGGCGAGACACCTTACCGACATCAGCCATCAAACCGAATGGAGTGGGAAGTCTTGCAACAGAGAAGGCGAGGCAAAAGTGCTGATGCTGCCGATAGTGCAAATTGAGAGTAGCTTGTCTAACGGCAGCCATTCGATATATGTATGAATTGAAGAAGGCGGTGACTGATCTGCTGTCTGATTTTTATCACCGTTTTATGCAACAGGAATATACCAACGTATCGGCATATCTGCTATAGATAGATTGGTCTATATAGATATAGATATCGCACAAGCCAGCTACACACAGGGCTCTGGACACAGCCAACCAGCGAACAGGTGACTCTTTATCGTCCACGGCCAGACTGCGCAATTGGAGCGTTATCGCGTTCCAGTGCTGCACGATCCCACTGCCCCAGCGTGGCGGCGGCTGCATAAGTCGACTGCAGGAAATCAAGCAGCGTATCGTCCGGCGATGATGCCTGCCGCACGGCTTCATAGGGCAGGATAAACTCGCGAAAATCGGGGCTATAGAAGGCGGCGCCAGGCTGGATATTGGCCTGGGCGTAGCCTGCCGGTTCAGGATAGGCGTAGGAGTAGAACGCCGCATAGGGAACCGCCCCGCCCCCGCTCCAGAACCCGCAACTGCTGACTTCATGCGAGTAGGCTTCACGGGTCACCCAGTCCGGCAGGCCCGCAATACCGCCCGGGTGCTGCGGCGCCGGACGCCCGGAAAAACGCGTCACGGCCAGATCGGGCGCGCCCCAGAAATAATGCACCGGGCTGCATTTGCCGATGAAGCGCGCGCGAAACTGTTTGAAGACACGGTCAGCCTGAACCAGGATTTGCCAGTAGCGGGTGGCGGCCGCATCGTAAGCGCAATGCGTTTCATCCTGCTCAAACGGCAGCGGGTCAGCAACTTCGCACGGTATCGCGCGCAGATCCACGTGCAGCTGCAGCCGGTCCATCTCATCCATCAGCCGCTTGTAGAACGCTGCCACGGACATGGGTTGCAGCGCGAAGCCGCCGCTGCCGCCGTCGCTGGCCTGTATCGTCAAGCGATGCGCAATGAAATCGAAATCGATCTGGAACACGCGGTTGCCATAGGGGATCGGGGTTGTGGTAAGACCTCGGGCGGTTACATACAGCGTCACGTGCCACGAGTGATTGATCCACGGGCTTTGCACCAGGCGAATCTTGCCGACGATCTGCGTCCACAGGTGCAAGGTCGCGCAAGTTTCGCTCCAAGCCTCCAGCGGCAGACTTGGCCATGTTTCAGTGTGGGAAACTGTCTGAGTGTCCATCATCCCTCCTGCACTATCCAATGCCTTCAATATTCTGCCCAATGCCTTCAATATTCCGCAAAGGCGTCATCGGCATAGCAATACAGCCAGTTTTCCCCCGGCTCGGCCGAGGCAATCACAGGATGACCGCTGGCCCGCGCATGGCTGGTGGCGTGGTGGTTCGGCGAACTGTCGCAACACAGCGTCGCGCCGCAGGTCTGGCAGGTGCGCAAATGAACCCAGCTGGCGCCGCTCTTGACGCACTCCTCACACACCAGGCGCTGCGCGCGTTTGACCGTGGTAATTGCCTTGAGATGATCGCAGGATGAACTGGCTGTCATGGTGCCTCCATTACATGCGGCTTTCTTGCTGCGGGTGCAGAACCCCTGCGCGGCCGCAAACGGCGGCGCTATTCACCCTGAATGGCAATTTGATCCGCAGACTGCCACCATGGTTCCTGCGCTCCCCCACAACCATTGGGGATAACTGGGGGCAGACCGCCTGCACAATATAGTTGAGAAATATTGCGCGGCAGCCCCAGTGATTTGCAGCCTTAGCGCCCTATCTGCAGACTGCCATCCAGATAAAAATCATTGGGATTGTTGGGGTTGTTGGGATTGAAAATTGCAGTAACGTTGGCTTCAGGATAAAGCACAGGCTTGCCAGCAGCCATCGGGCCGCCAAACGGCAGTTTAATGCCGAGGAGTTTTGCGCGCGGATCAAGTATGAATGGGTTGGGGTTTTCAATCTCGGCGATGTAGCGGACGCCAATCATTTTTACATTCCCGTTCATCACCGGCCCTACCGAGCGGGTTATCCGGTTTACATGCACCTTGCCGAAACAGAAACGGGGTGGATCATTGCCCCATGGACCATCGCTGCTGCCGGCAATATAAGTGGCCTTGCCCAGCTCGGTTAATTCAAAGCGGATATCCGGCGCCGGCTTATAGCGCTGCGGCGTATCTGCTCCGAACGAACTTGCTGCGAACGGATCTTCCACCACGTCTTTCGTCAGCAGCCCCGCCTCGGCGAATTTGTCGCAGTTCGTGCAACTTGCCTTGGGGGTTTCCCGTGAACTAAAGGGAAAAGGCCATGCAGGCACACAGGCCATATTCGCAATATCCTCATTGAGTTTTGCTGTGATCGGGCCGCCGTATTTGGCTAATACTGCCTCCTGATTGGAACATCCGGGAGCGACAAGTGCGAGCGAGAATAGCGCCAGCAGAATTGATACCTTCGATATTTTTTTCATCATCGCTGTTTCCCCTTTTTTGATTTATTCTGGAACTGGAGCGGTGCAGTCCGCTCTCCTGGCAAAGCCTGCTTCACACCGGAAAATTCCGGACTACTCCCCCTGCAGTGTCACCACCACGCGGCGGCTGCCGCCATGGTTGCGATGTTCGCACAGGTATATCCCCTGCCATATCCCCAGCTTTGGCCGCCCATCGGTGATCGGAATATTCAGGCTGCTGCCGAGCAGGCTGGACTTGATGTGCGCCGGCAGGTCGTCCGCGCCTTCATCCTGATGGCGATAGTAAGGCTCATCCTCCGGCACTGCGCGGTTGAAGTAACTCTCGAAATCCTGGCGCACCGTCGGGTCGGCATTTTCGTTGAGGGTGAGCGAGGCCGACGTATGCAGAATGAACACATTCATCATCCCCACCCTGAAATTACGCAGCTCGCGCAACAGCTCCTCGGTGATCAGATGAAAGCCGCGGGCTCTGGGTTTGAGGGAGATTTCCTTTTGCAGCCACATGGTGAAGCCCGCGCTCAGCGCCTTCCCTCTGTGCGCGCTGTATCCACACGGATCACCTCGCCCTCGATCACCTCACCCTTGGCTGTCTCGCCGGCAAAGTCATCGCTGTGCATGGTCGCACCTTGAGGCGGCTGAAAGTTCCGCATCAGCTTGCGCAGCTTCCACCACAGATAAATGCCGCCGATGATGGCAATGACCAGGATGACCGCCAGCAAGAGCGCCGAGAACATCAGCGCCACAACAGCCAGCACCAGCGTTGCGATGAGCGCTGCCGTTTTGCGTAACAAGCCGGGAGAGCGGGCCGAGGAAGAGGGGATATATTTAATTTGCATGGCGCAATTTTAGCGCATCCTTGCTGCTCGCGCAGCGGAGGTCGAGCAAGATCGCCGCCCTGGACGCGCCCCTTCTTTCAAACGCAGGGCGGGTTACACCCGCCAATTAAGCTCTGCGGCGGGTATGACCCGCCCTATCTGACTTACACAAACCTTATTTTTCCCGAGTAGGCAGAGGCTCGCCAGCGATCACGGCTTGCGCACGTAGTCTGTCAGCCTGGTGTCGGCAACAAACTTCCTCGCGCTAAGCTGGTAGCCTGAAACGGTCAGGTGGGTCAGGTCCCTGGCGATCAGGGCCGGCGAATGGCGCAGCCACGAATAGGCCCCACCCGGGCCGCCCATGGCATCCTGCCAGCTCCAGAATGCGCAGGAATACTCCGTGCCGATGGCGGCCTGAATGGTGCCGAGCCGCTGATGAACCTGGGCATAATGGAGCAGGCTCTTCGTGGGCGCGGTGGCGTATTGCGGCGCCTGTGGGGAAGCACGCGGCACCAGCACCCCGCGGTCCGTTGGCCCGATCAGCACACAGAGCGAGTCCGGATAAACCTGGCGCAAATTCTTCAGGCTTGCGCGCAAGTCAGCCACGTATTTTTCCAGATCGAGATTCTGATCATTGCCCTCATTGGTGCCATATTCGAGGATCACCAGATCGTAAGGCGTGTGGTCGCTCTTCTTGAAGTAATCGGTATTCAGGGCCTTCCAGCCGCGCACCGTGGCGCCGGGAATACCCAGCGTATCCAGATACAACGCCGGCTTTTCCACATACTGCGGAACGAAGCCCTGCAACACCAGCGTGCCCAGCACCAGGCGCAGCTTGATGACTGACACTGGCCGCTCGCTGCGAACGTGCAGCACGCCGTTTCCTTCCGCATTCAACTCGACAAATTTTTCCGCACCATCGTCCGCACTGATCCCCACCAGTATCATCTCTCCGCGAACCGGCGGAACGTACAGCATGTCCACCGAGCGCAGTGCAGGAAGTTGCGGCTGCGCACGAAAATCCACCCACAGGTAACTGTTGCGCTCGCTGCTCTTGAGGTTCACCAGGCCTTTGGCGAAATCGGCATTGGCCTGGCCGGCGGTGTAAGCATACTCATACGACCAGCCGGCGCTTTGGCAGTATTTGTGTATCGGCAGGCGCACGCCGGCTCGATCCATGCTGGGGGGGATGAAGGTAGGCTGCACCATGTCGCGCGTGAGCCCAAGCGCACGCATCAACTCTTCCGAGAAATAATCGGATGCAGCATGACTGTCTCCCCACAAACCGATCGAGAACGGCCTGGCTGGATCGGTTCGCTTGCTCTCGCCCAGATATATATCCTGTGTATACGCTTCACCGCGCAGGGGCAGACCAGCCAATTCCGCATTGCCCGGCGGCACCAGGACATCTTCCTGGTGCCCCTTGGGCCTGGCCGGGGTGGCGCGATTCTGCTCCGGGCAGCGCAATTCACCGGGGAATGCGCCGGCGGAAACATTCACCACTTGCGTCGCGGCGGTTGCCGGCAACGACAACACCGCCAATAACACAAGCAGCGCAGTGACCATTGGCCACCATCGCCGCGCGCCAAAGCTATCGAGCTGGCCCGGCATCACAGGTTCTCCCTCAGCAACACGTCTACACGCGAACTGATCATGCGCAAACCCAGCATCGTGAAATGCACGCCGTCGTCCAGGCGCACCGCCAGCTTCCCCTTCCTGGGGTCCTCGATGTATTTGCTATAGGGATCATCCAGGCTGCCCAGCAGGTCTTCCGTGGGCAAATAATCAAACTTGTATTTTTCCACCTCATCCTGAAAGATCCGGTTTTCTATTTTCGCCCCCTGCTTGATCCGCTCTTCACGCATCACCGGCAGGCCGATCCAGATCACGCGTATGCCGCTCACACGGGCAAAATCGAGCACCTCGTCCACCCTGCTGCGATATAGCTCCTCCCAGCTTTCCGAGGGAAAGGCGTAGCGTTTTTTCCCCTCGTAAATATCCCAGGGGTCATTCGGCCCCAGGAACATCACGATCACCTGGATGCCGTGCTTGATGCTCTCCTCCTTGATCTTGCTCGGCCAGTCGAAATAGCGCCTGGCCACCAGCCCCGTGCTGGGCTTGCTCACGTCCACGAACACGCCCTTGGGGTAATCCTTGCGCAGGCGCGAGATGACCATGGGCGCCACACCCTGCATCATCGAGTCCCCGGCAAACAACACTTTCGGGTTCGGATCGACCAGCGCAAAATCCGGTTGCTGCGCTGCTCCATCTGTTTCTGCCACAGCTTCAGCCGGAGCTTGAGGCAGCGCTGTTTCCGCCTTGAGCGCCACTGCTTGCGGCGCGCTGGCTGGCGCTGGTGGTAGCAGCTCTGCACTGACAGAAGCCGGCGACGACGCCGCCAGCGGCAGCTGCATTGCAGCGATAGCTGCAGGCGGGGAAACCCTGGCCGGGCGCACGATGGGCGTGACTGAAACGGGCTGCACGAGGTAATCATCCGGCGCCAGCGCCTCGCGCAACACTCTTGAAGGCGTGAAGGCAGCGTCCGGCAGATATTCGGACAAATAAATGTGATAGCGGCCATTCAGGTAACGCTCGAACGAATCCAGCCACAGCAGCGAGTTGGCCAGCACCGCCACCAGGATGATCAGATAGATGCCGCGAGCATGCCTGGTCATGTCAGAACCTGTAGTAGATAAAGTCCGGAACCCCGCTGGGCCCGAACAAAATAACAAGGAAAATCATCAGCGCTGCTGCTGTCATCAACTTCCAGCCATGCGCCAGCCGGATCAGATGCACCGCGCGCTGCTCCAGATGATACTTGTTTGCACTGAACAGAAAAAACACGGCGATGAACGCCAGCAAATAGGCATGTTGATCGCTGAACTCGCCGGAGTAGCGCGCAAACCCGCTGATCATCTGCAAGGCAGCGTCACTGGAATCAGCGCGGAAAAATATCCATCCCAGGCAGACAAACGCAAAGGTCAGGCTGCGCGTCAGCAACAGCGGCAGGCCGATCCCGATCCACTTCTCGTACAGATTCTGCCCCACCATGCCCGCGCCATGAATCGCGCCCCACACCAGAAAGGTGTTGCTCGCCCCGTGCCACAAGCCGGAAAGCAGCATGGCGAGCAGGATATTGAATTGCGCCCGCAGGTAACCGAGGCGGTTGCCGCCCAGCGGAATGTAAACGTAATCGCGGATAAAGCTGGAAAGCGAGATATGCCAGCGCCGCCAGAAATCCCTGAGGTTGGCAGCCAGATAGGGCTGGCGAAAATTGAGCGGCAGGGTAAAGCCCAGCAGCATGCCCAGCCCCGCCACGATCAGGGTATAACCGGAAAAATCCAGGAATATCTGCAAGGCATAGCCCAGCACCGCCGCGGTGGTGGAAATGGTGGTTTGCGTGTCCGGGTATTTAAACGCCTCGTCGACAAAGGTGCTGCCCAGCCAGTTGGCAAACACGATCTTCTGCACCATGCCCAGCAGGATGTAATACAGCGCCAGCTCGGCATGTTTGGGCGCGCCGAAGGCATCGCCCTGCAGCTGTTTGAAAAAATCCTGCGCGCGGAAGATCGGCCCGGCAAAATGCGTGGGCCAGAAGGCGAAGTAAAGCAGCGGTTTGGCGAAGGAGGTGCGCTGCGGCTCGATCTCGTGCTGCCAGGCCAGATAGGTGATCGCCTGGAAGGTGAAAAACGAAATCCCCACCGGCGCCACCACATCGATCACCGGCAGCAGCATGTGCAGGTCAAGATTCAGCAGCACATCCACCGCAGATTGCCGGACGAACTCGTAATACTTGCTCACCAGCAGCCACAGCATGCCGATCAGCACGCCTGACGCCAGCAGCACCCGCCGCTTGCCAGAGCTCGCCGCGCCATTGATCCACCTCCCCGCCAACCAGATATAGGCGCTGAAGCCAAACAGCGCCGCCGCCGAAACGGGTGACCAGGTGGCATATAGCAGATAGCCGGACAGGATCAGGAAATACACCTGCCAGTTCTTGTGGGCGCGCAAGCTCCAGTAGATGGGGAAGAAAAGCAGCGCCGCGAAGACGAATTCGATGGAAACGAAGCTCATGTGGATTGCTGCAGCCAGCCTCGGCGCAAGGGCCCGTCAGGGTTAAGAATGCGCTAGCGTACCTGAGTTATGGCCTCACGAAAACCGGAAAACACACGCCTGTGCCTGCCGGCGCAGTTTTTCAATTGGACAAATGATAATATGCCGCAGGCAGCGCTCTAGTAACAGGTGGAAAACCATCGAAGGAGACGTCAATGCATCCAGACCATCGCCAAGAGGCTCGCACCAGAGCCCTCAGGAAACCCAAGGGAAAGCTTCAACTCATTGACGGCGAGCAACACCACAATGTCACCGAAGTTATCGACATTTCGCCAACGGGTATACGCCTGGAGGTAGGTACTCCGGCAGACATCGGCACACAAGTCCTGGTCCGGTATTTTGACGGCGAGGTAGACATGCAGTTGAACGGCATGGTCATATGGAATTCACCTTCCCCGCCAGGCGCTGCAGAGTCCGCCAAGCCAATCTCGCACATCGTCGGCATCAAGCTAACCAGCCCAACCCTGCTCGACGTGTTCCTGTGATACCTCACACGCCACACAGCACGCTGCGCCATTGACTGGCGCGAGATATTTTCCAGCTCCTCCCTGAGGGTGTCGGGCTCAAGCCCGTCCTACGCAGGCGCGAAACACCACACCAGCACAATGGAGGTCGAGTAACATAGCCGCATCTCCATCAGGGTAACCTCATGAGCCAGAACCCGCCCGCCGCCAGCCCTCCCAAGCCCATGTTTGATGTAGCGCGCGTCCGCCGCGACTTCCCCATCCTGAGCCGCAAGGTGAACGGCAAGCCGCTGATCTGGCTGGACAGCGCCGCCACCGCGCAGAAGCCACAAGCCGTGATCGACCGCATCTCGCGCTACTACCAGCAGGAAAACTCCAACATCCATCGCGGCACCCACACCCTGGCGATGGAGGCCTGCGACGCCTACGACGCCGCGCGCGACAGCGTGGCCGCCTTCATGAATGCCGGCTCGCAGGACGAAATCGTGTTCGTGCGCGGCACCACCGAAGGCCTCAACCTGCTCGCCGCCCTCTTCACCGAAAGCCTGCTGCAGCCCGGCGATGAAATCATCCTCACCGAAGCCGAGCACCACGCCAACATCGTGCCCTGGCAATTCGCCGCCAAAAAGACCGGCGCCGTCATCCGCGTCGCCCCGGTGGACGACAACGGCGACATCCTCCTCGCAGAATATGCCAAGCTGCTCGGCCCCAGGACCCGCGTCGTCTCCATCACCCACATCTCCAACGCCCTCGGCACCGTCATGCCCATCCGCGAGATGACGCAGATGGCCAAGCGCGTGGGCGCCACCGTGGTGATCGACGGCGCGCAGGGCATCCCCCACCGCCGCGTGGACGTGCAGGCCATCGGCTGCGACTTCTACGTATTCTCCGGCCACAAGCTGTTCGGCCCCTGCGGCATCGGTGCGGTGTACGGCCGCCACGAGCTGTGGCAACAGCTGCCGCCCTGGCAGGGTGGCGGCGGCATGGTGCAGCAGGTCACCTTTGAAGATAGCAGCTACGCCGTCCCGCCCCACCGCTTCGAGGCCGGCACCCCGTCCGTCGCTTCTGCCGTGGGCCTCGCCACCGCCATCGACTACCTCAACAACCTCGGCCTCGATGCCATCGAACAATACGAAACCGAGCTGCTCGCCTACGCGCTGGAGCAAATCCACAGCGTCAACGGCCTGCGCCTGATCGGCCAGCCCCAAGATCGCGGCGGCGTCATCTCCCTGGTGATGGACGGCATCCCCGATCTCGAAGTCGCCAAACTGCTGGATGCACAAGGCATCGCCGTGCGCGCCGGCACCCATTGCGCGCAGCCAATACTGGCGCGCTTCGGCCTGCAATCAACGGTGCGGCCGTCGTTTGCGTTCTACAACACGCGAGCTGAGGTGGATATGCTGGTGGGGGCGCTGCGGAGAATTAGTTTGCGGCGGTAGCCTTATTCCAAAAAACAAACTAAGGAAACACTGATTAAGTCGTCATACCCGCGAAGGCGGGTATCCAGCTTATTGATTTGACTGGGTTCCCGCCTTCGCGGGAACGACGATTCTGGACTTATTCAGCGCATCCCTAACCTCGGATGCGTAATCGGGGATAGGAGTGGAGCAATTAGTTGCACAAAGAAAAACCGTGGTCTGAGCTAACCCCCTTTAATTGTGAAAAATGAATATGACGAGACCAAGCATGAAATCCCTCCCACTACCAGGCATCGCCATCGCATTACTCGTCCTCGCACTATTCGCCTGCACGAAGACACCCGAAGCAGGAAGCATCGCTACCGGCCCGCTAATGGCGGACTCGATGCAGTTTCAATTAGCCATCTACTACCTGCCCACGCCCAGCAAAAACCCGGCAACCGCGCTGGATGAATTTCTCAACGCAAACCCCGGCAAGCTCAAACAAGTTGCAAAGTTGCCCAAGGTACCCAGCGAGCCGCTGCTAAGCACCCATCTGCTCAGCAACGTGCGGCAGGAATATGCGCCCCCCAGCATGGATGCCCTTAATCGTTTTGGCCGCGGTATCACCCATGAGCAAGCACTGGCCCTGCAGCAATCCACACAGGCCTTCATACTGGATTTCGCCCACCCAAAAGCCGACGTCTGGAAAGGCTTGCGCACTGCCTACGGCGTGACAGAAGCCGTTGCACGCGCCACAGGCGGCCTGCTGTGGGACGAACAGACACGAGAAATGTTTACCCCGGACGAATGGCATAAAAGGCGGATCGCATCCTGGACCGAAGAAGTGCCAGACATCCCCAGCCATACCGTCATCCACGCCTACAAATCGGGCGAATATGTCCGGGCCATTACACTTGGCATGTCAAAATTTGGCTTGCCGGATGTCGTGGTCGAAGATTTTTCCTGGTCGATGAATGCGTCTATGGGCAACCTCATCAATCTGTTTAGCCAATCCCTCGCAGAAGGCGCATCCATCACCAAACGTGGCGAGTTTGATCTCGAATTGCACAGGGTAAAAAACGCCAAGGTTCGCGAGCCCCAGACCGAATCCCTTAAACCAAACGCAACCGCAGTTGCACACTTGTCACTCAAACAGGGCAAATGGGAAGATGGCGACCCAAACAACCCGCTCATTGAACTCACCTTCAACCGTTACGAAGGGGAAGACAATCATGCAAAACAGGAAAAATTACTGTCAGCACTGTTCGGCTGGGAAGACGATATTGTCCAGGTAAAACATAACGACGAGCTGCTTGCAGCCAGCAACAAGGCCAAGTCACACCTGCCCGAACTCAAAAAAGTCTTTAACGCAGGTCTGGCACCGGGAGAATATATTGAAGTGAAAGCCCCCTTTGCCGTGCCCACCGGCGGCAACGAATGGATGTGGGTAGAAATCACCGCGTGGGATGGAGACAAAATCAAAGGACTGTTAAAGAATGAACCCTTCCAGATACCTTCCCTGCATGGTGGCCAAATCGTTGAGGTTAACCAGCAGGATATTTTCGACTACATCAGGCGATATCCAGATGGAAAGCAGGAAGGAAATGAAACCGGCGACATTATCCTGAAAATGCAGCAGGCAAAAGACAAACAATAAACCCGAGAGGGACGCGGCAACCGCAATGAACGCGCTTGCGCCAGCAAGTAAAATATATCGAGGCCGACCATACAACACGCAGAGCGAGGTGGATGTGCTGGTAGGAACCTTACGCAGGATCAGCCTGACAAGGCGATAGGGAGATAAAAATGGGCTGGATGCTAAGCAAGAACGCAGTCAAGACAACGGAATGGAAGAAAGCAAATCGAGCCCATACCCTGCGAGCAAGAAAACCGCTACAGATCATTTCTCTTATGCTGACGGCCATATCCATGAACGTTCAGGCCGCTGACTTTTATGCAGGCGTCGATGTCGCACCCGTTGTTTATTGGCAAGAGCACCCACCTAATTATTATTCTTGTTGTTCCTCATACAGCTCGGAACAAGACAGCACAAGCCTCGGTTTTGGCGCCCACGCTGGCCAATGGGTGTGGGAAGATCCCAATGGCAAGGTCGGATGGGAAATCGGATACGCCAATCTTGGCAGCATCAATGGGAGCACCACATACACCGGCAGCATTCCCGCTACCACGGGCCAATGGAAATACTCGGCTACTGCCGTATATGCCGCCATATCAGCCGAAGGCATCTTGAAAGAGAACAGGCTATTGAGCAGGATCGGCATTTACAAATCCACTGCACAGGGAGATGGCAGCTATGTAACCAGCCCTGGCACATATTCAGTCGAGACATCCGGAGCGGGATTCATTCTCGGTGTTGGATACGGACGACAACTCACCAAACAAGTGGCCTGGCTAGTCAACGCTGATGGTTATATCGATGTAAAACTCGTCGATCCAGCCTCCCCGACAGACACAATCTCTCAAAGCATCCTGAAGGTTTCCTTGGGGCTTGAATACTCATTTTAACCAGCCCATGATGAACGTGGCAGGCATGTCGAACAAAGTACGCCGTGCGCGCCGGCACCCATTGTGCACAGCCAATACTGGCGCGCTTCCGGCCGCAATCAACCGTGCGGCCGTCGTTTGCGTTCTACAACACGCGGGCTGAGGTGGATGTGCTGGTGGGGGCGCTGCGTGGGATTGGTTTGCGGCGGTAGCAGTGTCACAGGCTTCGGATGCGTGGTTGGGGGTGGGGGTAAAATAACAAAGAGCGTCTGGGGGCGTGCCTTTTACGGGTGCATACTGCGGCAGGAAAAGTTCATCCGACCCATTATGTCCCAGTAGTTGTCATAGTTGAATTTTGCTAGACTGCTGGCAGCATTTCAGGAGAACGCACCATGCTTACCACCATAGAAGTGACGATTGATAAAACAGGGCACTTGCACAGTGTCGAAGCCGGGCAAACGATCAAACCCGGACGCGCATTATTGACCTGGCTGGAGCCCGATGCCGCACATGAACCCGCCTTGATGGCCGAGGCTGCACTTGCAGAAGACTGGCTCAATCCAGAAGAGGACGCAGCGTGGGCACATTTACAGCCGGGCAAGTAGTCGTTCTTCCTTTCCCGTTTT
Organism: Gallionellaceae bacterium; assembly: GCA_041488395.1. Classification (GTDB taxonomy): domain Bacteria; phylum Pseudomonadota; class Gammaproteobacteria; order Burkholderiales; family Gallionellaceae; genus 39-52-133. The sequence goes on along the minus strand of JBGPPE010000018.1, from coordinate 12,380 downwards.
CAGACCTCAGTCGGAAAAAATTGCGCCCGGCTCTGTTGCTGGCAGATGCAGGGCGGGGAGACTGGATCGCCTGCCAAATCACCAGCAACCCCTATGCGGATGACCGCGCAATCACTCTGGCAGAAAGCGAGTTTGTCGAAGGCGGCTTGCAGCGCATCAGTTATCTGCGCCCCGGCAAACTATTTACCTGCCACGAATCGCTCCCGGTCAATACTGTCGGCGCACTCAATATAGCCGCATTAGAACAGGCTCGCGCAGCGGTCATTCAGATGATTCAGGGCGACTAGGTCATGCACACAACCTATTTCGACGAGGACGACATTCTGGTCATCCGCTTGTCCGACAAACCCATCGTCCGCGAAGTCTCGCAAAACTGGAATACGCACATCAGCTACGCCGAAGATGGCAGCACAGTGGAAGTCGTGCTGCTGGAAGCGCGTGCCAACGGCGCATACCCGCTCGATATTCAACATGCGCGGGCGGCGTGAAAGCGTAACCCCTGATTATTCCTATGAGTTTGACCAAACAAATCGCGCCAACTATCCCCAACGCCGTGGTCAACTTCATCAACAAAGACATGACGCCCATCCGCGCCTGGCGCGAACACCTCGGCCTCACCCGGTCAGAAGTTGCGCGCCGCCTCGGCATTTCACAAAGAGCATACGCCCAGCAGCAAGCCAAGGAACCCGTCAGGAAAGCTACCCGCGAGAAAGTCGCCCAAGCGTTGGGCATCGCACCAGAGCAGTTGGCGGTTTGAGAGGCTGCCAGCTAATTGTGATGCTGAACCTTTTAATTTCACAAGAAGGTTGAACTTATGACAAGCAAGCAGGGATCGGTTTCACTTGCCTCCGTTGAATCGAGAATATTTTCCATTCGCGGACAGAAGGTCATGCTCAGTACGCACTTGGCGGAGCTGTATGAAGTCGAACCCAGAGCGCTGGTTCAGGCGGTCAAGCGCAATATCGCACGATTTCCGGATGACTTCATGTTTCAATTGAGCCAGGAAGAATTCACCAACTTGAAATCACAGATTGTGACTTCAAGCTGGGGCGGTGCTCGCCGGGCCACGCCTTATGCATTTACCGAACAAGGCGTAGCCATGCTCTCCAGCGTGCTGCGCAGCGAACGCGCGATTTACGTCAACATCGAAATCATGCGCGCCTTCGTCAGGCTGAGACAGTTGCTCGCATCCAACACCGAACTGGCGAGCAAGCTGGCTGCTCTGGAGAAAAAATACGACCTCCGCTTCAAGGCTGTTTTTGAAGCTATCCGCGATCTCATGGAGCCTGTGGAAGCAAAAAAGAAACGGCCTATCGGGTTTGCGGATTGGAAGAATAAGTGATGATAGAGCAGTACAATAATTGCATAAGTTTCCGCCTAGTCTTCTCATGCATTAATGCAAGACTTGCCCCCGAGTCTGCGCGCACACAAAAATATCGGCGGATTGTGAAGCGACAGTTAAGCAAAGCGGCTCCCGTGCTTGCAGTTCTATGCCCATTGAATAGAAACACAAAATTGTTCCCGCTTTACCCGCTGCTCGCGTAAGATTAATCCCACTGTAAATGTGGGAATAGCATGAGTCAGAACCCCCTCTCCGCCGCCGAACCGTGGAACCTCGTCGCCGACGGCTACGCCGAGACCACCATGCTCGTGTTCGAGCAATTCGCCGACGAAGCCATTGCCGCCAGCAAACTCAAACCGAACTCAACCGTGCTCGATGTCGCCTGCGGCCCCGGCACATTGGCGCTGCGGCTTGCACACCAGGCAAAGCAAGTACACGGCATCGACTTCTCCGGAGCCATGCTCGCCGTGTTCAAAAACAAAATCGAACAAGCCGGACACCGCAACATCAAACTGCACTGCGGCGATGCGCAGACCCTGCCCTATGCGGATGAAACGTTCGACGCCGCCTTCTCGCTGTTCGGCCTCATGTTCTTCCCTGACCGCAAGCGGGGCTTCAATGAGATCTACCGCACCCTCAAGCCGGGCGGCAGCGTCGCCATCACCAGCTGGGCGCCCGTAGACCAATCGCCCGCCATGCAAACCATGTTCGGCGCACTGCGCGCCATCAAGCCCGACCTGCCGCAACCGCAACGCTCCGTCACCACACTGGAAAACCCCGAACGCTTCATGCAAGAGATGCAGGAAGCCGGGTTCCGCAACGTCGAGATACATTCCATTACGAAACCTTTCCCTACCGGCAGCACCGCCGAATTCTGGGACAACATGGTCAAGGGCAGCGCGCCGATACAGATGATGAAGAAGGGCCTGGGCGAAGCACTGTGGCGCGAGAAGGAAAAGCTTGCGCTGGCTTGGCTGGAAGAGACACTGCCTGCGCTGAAGGGGCCATTGACTTCGGATGCTTGGCTGGGGGTTGGTAACAAATAGTTATATCGCCCCATTTCGAATCGATATTAAATAACGTTGCAAAGCTCCAGTAGCTAACCTGCATGATTAGAGGTGACATCCATGAATGATCTGCGATTTCAGGTTGACAGTCGTATTGCGACCCTACTCAGCCAAGAATATTCATCAACCGAACTTGCCCTAAAAGAGCTTGTAGACAACAGTTGGGACGCGGACGCAGAAAATGTAACTATTTCCTTGCCAAACCTCATGTCAGACATGCCTATAGTAATTGACGATGACGGGAATGGCATGACCGAAGAAGAACTGCGCCGCCACTACTTATTCATTGCCAGCGACCGCAGAACTCGTGGCGGCGACCGAACTACACGCAAGCATCGACGAGTAAAAGGTAGAAAGGGCATCGGCAAGTTTGCTGGCCTTATGGCCGCATCTGTGATGAAACTCGAAACATGGGCACGTGGTCGTTTTTGTGGATTCACATTGCGTCTTGATGAGCTCGCAACTGTAGAGGATATTGAACAGCTTCCACTTCAATTATTTTCAGATGATTGCGATGCCAGAAAGCACGGCACACGCATCACATTGACAAATTTGCACCAAGGACTGGAATTCCCGAGTCCTGACAGGCTACGTCAGAAGTTATTACAAGAATACGGTCGCGAAGAAGACTTCGCCATTTCCGTCAACAACAAGATCCTAGATATTGATGACGCCCCTGGCGAGTTTCGCGAACTCAAAGCAGACTTACCATCAGCAGGTAAGGTTAATCTTCGATTTTCAATTAGTGACCAAAAGACTGGCCTACGCCAACCAGGAATCACCATTAGAGTAGATGGCAAAGCCATCGGAAAACCTGGCTTCTTCGGGTTGGACCAATCGGATGACTTCCCTCCAAAATTGCTGAAGAAACTCTATGGCGAAGTTGAGGCTGACGGCCTTTCCCCTCATGTGACAGCAGGCTGGGACGCGCTAGTTGAGAATAGTGAGCTTTACCAAACTGTTGAAGCCTATGTACAGCCAAAGTTGCGAGAAGCTTTCAGAGAGCAATATGGAAGAGATATCCAGCTTGCGCAAGCCAGATTGCAGCGAAGCATTCAGGAACGTCTTGCAACTTTGCCTGAGCACAAACGAACATTTGCGGATCGAGCTATCAAGAAAGTTCTCGACAAGTACTATGGTGAGCCAGAAAATAAAATTGAACCCGTTGTATTTGTACTGCTGGAAGCGTTAGAACGAACCGACTATAGAAACATTCTTGAACACATTGCAGATGCTCCCAGAAGCGACATATCTTCTTTGGCTGATTCGTTGAATGACTTTAGTTTGGCGGAAATGGTCTACCTAGGAGAGCAAGCGCGGGCAAGAAAAGCCTATTTGGATAATCTGGAATCCCTTTGCGACGAACTTGGCACACTAGAATCTACGATGCATAAAGCCATCCAAAATGCGTTATGGATTTTTGGGCCGGAATATTCTTTATTCAGCTCAAACCAGACATTACAGCGCCAAGTTGAAAACTATCTACACCAGAAATACTCCGGAGAGATGGAGGGAAAACGACCGGACTTGCTGCTTAACGAAGACCTCAATGGTGCATTTTTACTTATAGAATTCAAACGGCCATCCCATCCGCTAAATTTCGATGACTATCAGCAAGCGACAGCATATCGGCATGATTTCGGCAAACATACAGACAAGCCAATTCGAGTAATGCTTGTTGGCGGGAAGCGCTCTTCCGATTTCCCTCAACAAGAAAAACGAGAACCTGAAGTTTCTGTGATCTTGTTCAAAGATGTAATTTCAACTGCTCGTAGACAGCTAGAGTGGTTATTGACGCAACCCAGTATTGTTGGGGTTTAATGAGACCTAGAAGCGCACTCGGTGCCGCGTCGAAATAATTTGTGAAGGCTAATCCTTAAGAGAGTAACTGTGGATAATTTCATCAAAGAAGAATCTTTTGAGCGGCGTTTGCGCGAAGCTGTCTCAGTCGCCTGGCAAGTCTTCGCCCGAAAAGTTGGTGGAGGTTTGATTCCAGTGAACAAAGAAGCATCTATGCAGCTACAGTTCGCCTACGTTCTTAAACAAGTACTCCCTCTCATACTGCACAACTCCGATGAGTCGGCTGATATTGAACTTGAATCTGGAGTTAAAACAAAATCTGGAACCAATAACATCGACATTCTCTGCAAAGGCCACTCCCCAATTGGGCGCACAGTCATCGCTATTGAGATGAAGTGCTACCGCACGATTGCCGCATCAGGGGGTACGCGTGGCGCCCATGATATTTTTATGAAGGATGTATATGAAGACCTTCACATCCTTGAAGAATATGTAGCCTCAGGCACCGCCAATTACGGCGTCGCACTCATTATGAACGACCTTGAGCGATTTGTTCACCCAGCGGTCAAACGTGGTAAATGCTGGGCTTATGATATATCGCATGGAAACATCTTCCCTGGAGGGCAGATCAATGTTCCAATTGGAGGGAAGAGCGTGAAGGTTAGCCTCAAAAATTCTTACGAATTCAATTGGTCAAAGTTTGGTGAATTTTGGTTCACAGAACTTGAAGGAGTTGTGGCTGGCTAGCGGACCTGAAGAGCGCCTACACCCAGGAACCCGTGAGGAAGAGCACGTGCGAGATGATCGCCAAAGCGCTGGGCATCGCAGCAGAGCAGTTGGCAGTTTGAGAAACCAATTGCGATGCTGACCCTATAGCGCTGTTGGGGGTGGGAGTAAAGTAACAAAGGACAATAGTTCGTTAAATAAGCCATTGTTCACGGCTGAAAATTCAGACTAAACTACGAAACGAATAAAAAAATAATAGGCAGGGGAAATTTTGATGCAACCATCTCGCTCTTTGCTGGCGTTTTCAGTTATTGCAGAAAGTTTTTCATCCACCGGTGACATTCTTCAAGGGCTCGTACCCCTGTTTGAGCCAATCGCTTATGACTTTGCTGGAACTCGCTTTGGTGCCGCCGATTTCGCCAAGGAATTAAAGAGACGATATGACTTTGAGATACCACTCGCGGTAGCCGAGGACTGGGCAAAACGGTTGGAATCGGCCGGCTTCTTGGAGAACGTGTCTGGCGTGAAGGGAGTTGCCGATTATCGATACAAAGTTCTAGAAAACACGAGCCTCAATTTATCAACCGAACAAATCGATCAATTGATAGAAGATTTAAAGACTTTTGTGCTCAATAATGCAGCTGGAGTGAAGTTTGAAGACAGCATCGACATTACTCAGGAGTTCTACAAGCGACTTGTCCGCATTGAAAGCCTCGTGCAGCTACATGGCAACGAAGCTCAACGCACCAAAGCTCCTACTCCTGCGACCTTAACTCTCTCGAAGAAACAACAAACTGACACTTCCGATCACGACGAAGAAGACAATGCATCGTTTCATCTAGATTTTCTTTTTGCGAGTTTCATAGACACCCTATCAAAACGTAACGATGGAAGTCTTCAGCTTCTCGCCCAGATAAGTGGTGGCGCAATGTTGGCTGAAGTTGTGTTGTCATTCCAAGACCCACCAAAACGAGGAGAGTCACTCGCCTCCGTTGATTTCTATCTAGATGCTCCACTTGTAATGGACCTATTGGGCTTTGACAAACAGCGCGAGAAGTACGCAAAAGAAATGTACGGCATTCTGAAGAAGGAAGGCGCCCAATTATGGATATTCGATCATGGCGTCGATGAAGTAGATCGCGCTATTCACGCTCGGATATCAGAGCAGAATGGCTGGCAACGCCCTATGAATGCTGGTGAACGTATACTTATCACCAGCATGAAAGGACGCGTTCCTCATGCACTTGATTCTCTTGGAATCAAGATTATGCGCTTTCAAGGGGATGCATTTGAAAGATCGCTGGCGTATTTCAGTAAGGACCAAGAGGATCTACTCTTTTCCCAGCTTAATTTTCACACCAATGAGATAGCACGTTCTGCGGACGCGAGATCTCTTGCAAACATTGAACGCCTTAGAAGAAACCGGCGTATACCCATTGGTAGTCCACTATTGCGCGCAGGCCCTGTATTGGTTACACGCAATACGGCTCTCGCTTCAATAGCGCGTCGCTTTATGAAGAACTTGTCTGCGACGTCAGTTGGTTCGTTATCCAATACAAATGTTGAGGCAGACATTTGTATCCTAGATGGTTACTTGGCCGGCCTGTTATGGATTACTGTCGGGGGCTCTGCCAAACAACTGCCATATTCTCAACTTGTTGCAAACTGCGCCACGGCAATTTCTCCCAAGCGTGGAGTTATTACAAAAGCAATTAAGTTGCTGTCTTCTATTGACCTAAACCAGGCGGTGGCATTTGAAGCGATCATGCAAGATGAGCGCGCCGAACACTATATGATGGAACTAACGCTCTGCGATTCATCTTTAGTCACCGATGGGAACATAGTTGAAATATACGAGAAGATTAGACAGTCCGTTGGCAAAGAAACAGAAGAAAGACTTACTGCTGAATTCAATAAGAAACTGGAGGAGCAGAGTAAGGAGCATGCTTCCACCCTTGCGCGCATCTCCGAAGAACGCGATGAAGACATCAAGAAGGTAATGGCGCAATTAGAGAAGCTTAAAAGTGATTTGCTGGAAACAAATACGAATGTTCTTCAGCAGAATCTCAGTAATAAAGAACAACAGGCAAAGATTGATGGGCTGCAGGATGCACTAAAGCATGAAGTCGCACTGAAAGAGGAATCTATCCAGAAAAGCTTGACGCTTGCCGGTCGAGTCGGGAAAACTGTTCCGGTTATTCTTTCAGTGCTAATTGCCCTATTGTTGTACTTCGCTCAAGGGTACTTTTCTACTCTAGACGGAAACTGGAAACCGATAGCAAATCTTATGCTGGCTAGTTTGGCCGTCTTTGGTTTTATTGTTGCTTTCTGGGATAACCCAGAAATCTTATTTGGTCAGTTAAGAATAGCAATCGTAGCCAAATGCTATCAATTGATTGTCAGCCTGCGCGGTCTTAGCGAATTTTCGAAAACTAGAGAAATTAATTGGAAAGACTTGACCATTCAGAACACCACCAATTTGTCTGCCGATGAACCTCAAAAGCGATAAGGTGGCCACACATTAGACGGTCAAGGGGTCCGATAAAGGGTCAGCATCGCTATAGTTTTGGCCGCTGAGGAAATGAAAAACAAAACTGAACACTTTGAGCAGCTTGCACCATGAATCACATGCCATCCGACAAAAACTCTCTCGGCCAGGTTATCGGCTTTCCGGTTCCAGACTGGAAACCGGTTGCACGCCCGATGCGCAAAGTGCTGACCGGGCGCTTTTGCCGCCTGGAGCCGCTCGATGCGGCGCGACACGCCGCAGACCTGTACACGGCCAATGCGCTGGACGCCGAGGGGCGGAACTGGACCTATCTGCCCTATGGCCCGTTCAATTCGCTAGCGTCCTATCGCAATTGGGTGGATCAATTCAGCACCAGCGCAGACCCGCTGTTCTTCGCCATCATCAGCAATGCGACTGGCAAGGCGGTCGGGGTCGTGAGCTTGATGCGTATCGATCCTGCCAGTGGCGCGATCGAGGTCGGCCATCTCAATTTTTCACCACTGATGCAGCGCACCCCGATTGCCACCGAGAGCATGTATCTCATGATGAAGGAGGCTTTTGCCCTGGGTTATCGCCGCTACGAATGGAAATGCAATGCGCTGAACATGCCGTCGCGCGCTGCCGCACAACGCCTTGGCCTGTCATTTGAAGGTGTCTTTCGCCAGGCCACGGTCATAAAAGGACATAACCGCGACACTGCCTGGTACGCCGCCATCGACAAAGAGTGGCCCGCGCTGCATCAGGCGTTTCAGGCCTGGCTGGCGCCGGATAACTTCGATGATGAAGGCAGGCAGCGTGTTGCGCTGTCAGAGCTTACCAAACCGATTCTCGTGCGCATGGGCTAATGCCAATGTTTCTTTCAGGCGTTGAGCCAAGCCCGGCGATGCTTACAACCAAGGCCTACCCCTTGCGGGTGTAATCCGACATCATGCGGCAGCGTCGGGTTACGCTGTCGCTAACCCGACCTACGGACTCGGTGTGGCCATGAGTGTATTGCCCTGGTAAAAACAGAAACCAAAGGGGGCAGCATCACAATAGTTTCAACGGCCCCCTTCCCCGCCACCTCGTTTTCCCTTACTATGCAATTTGAAGTTTCTACTTTCAAATTGCAAACATGCTAAATCGATCCGCATTTTCCACCGCATTGCGTCTGGCGCAGGGTTTCCCCGTGCTGGCGATCACGGGGCCGCGCCAGTCTGGCAAGACGACACTGGCGCGCACGCTGTTTGCCGATAAGCCCTATGTTTCTCTGGAAGACCCGGAGGAGCGTTCGTTTGCCGACTCCGATCCGCGCGGGTTTCTGGCGCGGTTTCCGCAGGGGGCGATTCTAGATGAGGTGCAGCGTTGCCCGGATTTGTTTTCTTATCTGCAAGGCGTGGTGGATACACGGCGGCGGATGGGTGAGTTCATTCTCACGGGCTCGCAGCAATTTGGTTTGATGTCGAACATCAGCCAGTCGCTGGCGGGCCGGGTGGGGTTATTGCAGTTGTTGCCGTTCTCGATGGTCGAGTTGAGAGAAGGCGGCTTGCTGCCCGCAACGCTGGATGAAACGATGTTGCGGGGGTGTTATCCGCCGCTATACGACCGCCCCGTTGCGCCCGGTGATTGGTTTCCCAATTACGTTTCGACTTATCTGGAACGGGATGTGCGGCAGTTGTTGGCGGTGCGCGATTTGTCTCTGTTCCAGCGTTTCCTCAAGATGTGCGCCGCTCGCTCGGGTCAGTTGCTCAATCTTTCCGCGCTGGCGGCGGATTGCGGCATTTCTCATGTGACGGCGCGGGAATGGATGACGGTGCTGGAGGCGAGTTATGTCGTATATCTGTTGCGCCCCCACCATCAGAATTTCGGCAAGCGGCTGGTGAAGATGCCCAAGCTTTACTTTCTCGATACCGGTTTGATGGCATATTTGTTGGGCATACGCGATGTGAATACGCTGACCACCCATGCCTTGCGCGGCGCGTTGTTTGAAACGCTGGTGGTGTCGGAATGGGTAAAGCGCCAGTTCAACGCCGGTCAGGTTGCCGAGTTGTATTTCTGGCGCGACAGTGCAGGACATGAAGTTGATCTGTTGATCCCACAGGGAAACCAGTTCATGCCCATTGAAATAAAATCCGGTTCCACTTTTAGCAACGGTTGGACGACAGTGCTGCGCAAGTTGTCGGCATTGTTCGGCGATGCGGCACTACCGCCGGGCATTGTTTATGGTGGAGATGGGCAGTATGAGCGCGAAGGGTGCCAAGTAGTCGGCTGGCAAGCCTTGGCTGAAAACGAAGCGAAATGAATGTTTTCCGGAAAAACCGGTGGCTTATTGGATGAATCCCTCTAAAGCTCTGATAAGTTCATGCGCCGTCACAAGGCGCAGCTATCCCCGCCGAGCGCGGTCACTGTGGCAAAGGTTACCGGTTTCCCCGCCCTAACCGGCCCGCATCCATTAAACTCTCGTCCTCAAGTCCCTCCGCAAAGGTTCACCATGTACCCCGTTCACGATGTCGATGCCGCCCTGCTGTTGTCTCTCACCGTTGCGGCCAAGCGACGCCCGGCCGCGCTGGACGAGATCATCACCGCGCTGGCCATGGCCCAGCACGGCGAGATTCCGGCCAAGTCCAGACTGGTCGAGGCGTTTGCCCGCATGGGCGTTTGTGGCCTGATTACCGAGGCTGATGGTGGCTATACCCTCTCCGCCGTGGCGCAGGCAATGATGGCCGGCCAGCGCGCCAAGGACGACACCGCCACGCGGCTGGCCCGCCTCAAGCAACAGCTTGCCGACTTTGATTCCAGGGACAAGCACCCCGGCATTCGGGTCACCCAGGAGCAGCTGCTGGCGGCGATTCAGAGCTACAAGGCGGCTCAACACAGCCATCAGGGCAAGAACATACAGACCGACAAGCCCAAGACTAAGACCATCTGGATTCCGACCAAGGATCTGGTGCAGGGCAAACAGCACCTGCCTTCCAAACGCCGCAAGCCCTGAGCTTGCCAGCAGCGCCGACGCTGACGTCCACGCTACCCCTTACAATCCGCGATGCGATCGCGCCCCCGATGCAGGTTTAGAATATGAAGACTCAACAACACGACACCGCCCCTGCTTCAGCCGACAACAGTGTCCGCCCATTCGGCAGCCTGCCGCTGGCGCCGGCCATGCTGGCCAATCTGAAGCAGCTCGGCTACCTGAGCATGACGCCGATCCAGGCAGCCAGCCTGCCCATCACCCTGGCCGGGCAGGATCTGATCGCGCAGGCCAAGACCGGCAGCGGCAAGACTGCTTCATTCGGCCTGCCACTGCTCAACAGGCTCGACCCGCGCCGGTTTTCCGTGCAGGCCATGGTGCTGTGCCCCACCCGTGAGCTGGCCGACCAGGTTGCCCAGGAGTTGCGCCGGCTGGCGCGCGCCGCCGACAACATCAAGATCCTGACGCTGTGCGGCGGTGCCACCATGCGCCCGCAGATCACCAGCCTGGAACACGGCGCGCACATCGTGGTCGGCACACCGGGTCGCATCCTCGACCACATGGAGCGCGGCACGCTCAACCTGGAAGGGCTCAACACGCTGGTGCTGGACGAGGCCGACCGCATGCTGGACATGGGCTTCTACGACGATATCGCCTACGTCGCAAAACGCTGCCCGCCCGGGCGCCAGACCCTGCTGTTCTCCGCCACCTATCCCGAAGGCGTCATCCGGCTGGCGCGCCAGTTCATGCGCAACCCGCAGGAAATCAAGCTGACAGAGCAGCACGAGGAAAGCAAAATCCGCCAGCGTTTCTACAAGGTGGAAAACGACCAGCGCCTGCAGGCCGTTGCCACCCTGCTCAAGCACTACCGCCCGGTCAGCACGCTGGCCTTCTGCAACACCAGGCAGCAGTGCCGCGCGCTGCAGGAAGCGCTGCATGCCCGGGGCATCAGCGCCCTCACCCTGAACGGCGACATGGAGCAGCGCGAACGTGACCAGGTGCTGATCCAGTTTGCCAACCGCAGTTGCTCGGTGCTGGTGGCCACTGACGTGGCCGCGCGCGGGCTGGACATCGACAAGCTCGAAATGGTGATCAACGTCGACGTCACTCCCGATCCGGAAATCCACGTGCACCGCATCGGCCGCACCGGCCGCGCCGACCAGAACGGCTGGGCGCTGAGCCTGTGCGGCCCGAGCGAGCGCCATCGCATCGTCACTATTGCGCAGACGCTGGGCATCGAGCCGGAGTGGCACGAGCTGGATGAGCTGCCGGACGAGGACCAGGCGCCGCTGCTGCCGCCCATGGTCACCCTGCAGATTCTTGGCGGCCGCAAGGAAAAATTCCGTCCCGGCGACGTGCTGGGCGCGCTCACCGGCGAAGCCGGATTCACCCGCGAACAGGTGGGCAAGATCAACGTGACCGATTTCAACACCTATGTCGCGGTGGACCGCGATATCGCCGTCGAGGCCGTGCGCAGGCTGTCTGCAGGCAAGGTGAAGGGCAAGGCGGTCAAAGTGCGCGCCATGTAGCCGGGCAGCCGCAACACAGGAGAACGACCAGTGAGTGAACAGGATATTTCCATTCCACCTGCAAGCGAGCGCGGCGTGCTGGTCGCTCTGATCTTCGCCCTGGTGGCGGAGCGCCTGCACGTGTACTACGAGCATGGGCAATGGCTCACCCAGGCGCAGGGTGCCACGCTGGCCGCAGACTGGCTGACGCGCAGCAAGCGCAAGCTGACGCTGGCGCAGCGCCAGCACCTTTCCGGCCGGAGCGACCAGCTGGCGCGGCAGAGAGCCGAATCCACCTCGCGCGAAGCGGGCCTGTATGTGAGCCATGAGCTGCAAGAAGCGCTGGACCCGCGCTACCAATCCGAACTGGGCCAGTCCATCATGGCCGAATGCGAACGCATCCTGGATGAGAACCCGCAATGACTGTTGTCCTTCGACAGGCTCAGGACGAACGGCTTGCAAGCCCAAGGGGGCAGCATCG
>JBGPPE010000017.1:0-27604 GCA_041488395.1 Gallionellaceae bacterium | reverse complement strand
GATTTCTCGCGCGGCACAGATGACGAGCCTTTCCGTATTCCGTTCGAGGATGGCAAGGCATTTACAGTCGGGCAGGCTTTTGGTGGGCCACTGACATCACACAACAGCCCGGAAGCGCAATACGCACTCGATATCAATATGCCGGAAGGCAGCAGGATCGTCGCTGCCAGGGATGGCACTGTAGTCGACTATGCATTTTTCTACACCAATTCGGGCAGTATGGATGCAGAACTGAAATTGAAGGCAAACTTTGTGCTGATCGAGCATGCGGATGGTGCGCTAACGCTTTATTCCCACCTGGCGCCGATTGCTGTGGCGCTGAAACTGGGCGAGGCGATTCACGCAGGCGATCTGATCGGCTACTCGGGCACGACAGGTTATTCATCCGGGCCGCATTTGCATTTCGCCGTATTAAAGCCTTACGTCAAGGAAGATGGCACGCTGGTTTCCCGAGCCATGCCATTCAAGTTATATGCAAACTCACCGGATCGCACATTCGTGCCACGCAAGGGGATGTTGCTCGAGCCTCATGGCGTGGCGGTGGCCGGCATGACTTCAATAACACCTGTGCCGCAACAAGCTGCGGCACAGGGTCATTAACCATCTCATCTTGCTGCAATGCCGCAAGCATCCATGTTGGTTCCCGCAGTTTTTGCCTGAGCGTATGATGTCCGCATAGCATTGCAGGCGCCACTCCCTGGCGCGCGGTGTGATCAGGAGTGTCTTGTGTCCACTCAACAAATTCACGCTTATTGTGCCCTGTGTATCTCCCGGTGCGGCTGCATTGCCACGGTGGCAGATGGCGTCCTGCTGAAAGTGGAGGCGGACCCTGGCCACCCCACGGGCGGGGCGTTCTGCGCCAAGGGGCGCGCGGCGCCGGAGCTGGTGAATAGCCCTGAGCGCTTGCTGCACCCCATGCGCCGCATCGGCCCGCGCGGTGCCGCCACGGGATGGCAGCGCATCAGCTGGGACGAAGCGCTGGATCAGGTGGCTGCAGCGCTGCGCAGTGCCGCAGCAAGCGCCGGGCCAGAATCGGTGGCCGTCTCGGTGACCACGCCCAGCGGCACCGCCATCTCCGACAGCTTTGCCTGGATCCATCGGCTGGCGCGCAGCTTCGGCACGCCCAATGTGGTGTTTGCCACCGAGAACTGCAACTGGCACAAGGATTTTTCCCCGCAATACACCTTTGGTTCCGGCATCGGCATGCCCGAGCTGGAGAATACGGGCTGCCTGATGTTGTGGGGGACCAATCCTTCGGCCAGCATGCTGTCGCTGTCGCTGGAAATCCGCAAGGCGCGCAAGCGCGGCATGAAGCTGATCGTGATCGATCCGCGCGATGCCGGTCTGGCGCGCGGTGCCGATATCTGGCTGCGTCCGCACCCGGGCACCGATGGTGCACTGGCGCTGGCCATGGCGCAGGCCTTGCTGGAAGAAGGCCATGTGGATACGGATTTTCTGCGGCGCTGGAGCAACGCAGCATTTCTGGTGCGCGCAGATAGCGGGCTGTTCCTGCGTGCGGCGGATATCGAGGCCGCTGCCTCTGCACAAAACTATCTGGCGTGGGACGCAGCGCAACAGAGGGCGGTGGTGGTTGCTGCGGCGGCGGACCACAGCACATTTGCGCTGAGCGGCGAGTTTACCGTGCAGAGCAGCAGCGGGCCGGTGCTGTGCCGTCCGGCGTTCGCTTACTACGCCGCTGCCTGCGCCGCCATGGCGCCGGAACAGGCCGAGGCGGTCACCGGTGTGCCGGCGCAGCAGATACGCAGCGCGGCACGGTTGATCTGGGATGAGGCTCCGGCGGCCTTTTTCACCTGGACCGGGCTGTGCCAGCACAGCGATGCCACACAGACCACGCGCGCCCTGTGCCTGCTGTATGCGCTCACCGGCCAGCTCGATGCGCCCGGCGGCAATGTGTTTTTTCCGCGCCCGCCGCTTAACGATGTGTCAGGTCTTGACCTGCTGCCTGACGGCATGCTGGAAAAAACCCTGGGGCGCGCACAGCGGCCACTGGGGCCAGGGCGGCGCGGCTGGCTGTCGGCACGTGATCTCGATGATGCGCTGGCACAGGAACCTTCTCCACTGAAAGCGCTGCTTTCCTTTGGTGGAAACCCGGTGCTCACCAAGCCGCTGTCGAAAGATTTTGCGCAACACATCGGACGCCTGGAATTTTTCGCCATCACCGAAATGTTCATGACCCCCACCGCTGCGCTGGCCGACATCGTGCTGCCGGCCGCCTCGGCGTGGGAACGCGAAGGGCTGTATGGCGGCTTCCATATCAGTGCCAAGGCCGAGGCGCATTTGCAGCTGCGCCCCGCCTGTGTGGCGCCGCGCGGCGAAGCCAAATCCGACAGCTGGATCGTATTCGAGCTGGCGCAGCGGCTGGGGCTGGGTGCGCACTTCTTTGCCGGCGATCGCGAGGCTGCGCTGCGCCATGTGCTTTCCCCGAGCGGAGTAACCCTCGCAACATTGCGCGCCAGCCCGCAGGGTATCGCTCTCGATCTGCCCATGCGTTACCGCAAATACGCTGCGGCAGGCTTTGCCACGCCGACAGGCCGTCTGGAAATCTACTCCGAGACATTTTTGCGCCATGGCTATGCGCCGGTGCCGCACGGCGATGTGCCACCCGCGAGCGGAGAAGCTTTTCCGCTGACGATGCTGTCGGTCAAACAGGTGGCCTACTGCCACAGCCAGATGCGCACACTGCAAAGCCTGCGCCGCCTTTCCCCCGAACCAATGGCGGAGCTGCACCCGGCAACCGCAGCCAGCCGTGGTATTACGGAAGGAGACTGGCTGCGCGTCAGCACCGCACGCGGCAGCATGGCCAGCAAGGCGCGCTTTAATGCGGCACTGGACCCCGCTGTGGTGTGCGTCAGCTATGGCTGGCATGAAACCATGCAGCCGGAACTGGCGGCCGTGCTGCCGCCCGGTGTGACGCTGAATTTTGCGGCAGTGGCCGACCCATTGGCCTGCGACCCTGCCTCCGGCTCTGATGCGCTAAAGCGGGTGCCGTGCGAGGTAAGTCTTTTGTCGCAGCGCTGATATCAATGGACAGTCGCAAGGTCCTGCGCATCATTAACGGTCCCGGATCGGTATAATCCGGCCTCTCCGCTTTTTCTGCCCTGCATAACAACCGATGTCCTCTACCTCCCCCCGCGAACGCTGGTTATTGCCACTGGGCCTGTTGGTCCTCTCGGTCACCTGGGGATACACCTGGGTGCTGGCCAAGCAGGCGCTCAGCTTTGCGCCGCCCTTCGCTTTTGCGGCAGAACGTTGTGTCGGCGGAGCACTGGCTTTGTTGCTGGCGCTTAAGCTCATGGGGAGGCCGCTCAAGTTGATCGCTCCCGGCGCTACGCTTGCCATTGGTTTGGCGCAAGTCACGGGCTTTATGCTGTTCCAGACCTGGGCGCTAGTGGAAGGCGGACCCGGCAAGACAGCGGTACTGATTTTTACCATGCCTATCTGGACACTGCTGCTTGCCTGGCCGATTCTGGGCGAGCGTATCCGCGGCAAGCAGTGGCTGGCCGCGGCCAGCACAATTACCGGTTTGCTGCTGATCATCGAACCCTGGAACATGCATTCCAGCCTGTTCAGCAAGTTTCTGGGCGTCATGGCTGCATTGTGCTGGGCCATCGGCACCGTGCTCATCAAGCGCCTGCGTTCCAGACAGCAGGTTGACCTGCTCTCGCTGACTACCTGGCAGATGGTGATCGGTGCCGTGCCGCTGGTACTGCTGGCAGTCGTAGTCCCCGAGCGCGCCACCGACTGGTCCGCGTCCTACATCGGCATACTTGCCTTCATGTCGGTGATCAGCACGGCGATGTGCTGGTGGTTGTGGATCACCCTGCTCGACAGGGTGCCGGCATGGGAAGCCAGCCTTTCTGTGCTGGGTACGCCGGTAGTGGCGATTGTTTCCGCGCGACTGATGCTGGGGGAAGATTTCAGGCTTGGCGAGGTGACCGGGATTCTGCTTATTGGCGTGGGTCTGGCGCTGTTGTCCCTGATTGGGTGGGCGGCCAGCCGGCGCAGCCCGATAAAGTAAGGCGGCCTGCAAAGAATCGGGACAGGTTGGGATTGCAGCGCTATGCCCCAGTTTCTTGCTGGCTCTGCTCGTTCCCCGCATTCGCGCGCCCCTGAGTTCAAACAGCTGGTGTTTTGCGCAAACTAATTCCACACTGGACACCTGATAGCCGAAATCTCATTGGGCCATGCTACTGCCTGCGAGTCATGCAAGAAGGTGAGCACTATGGAAGGTAACGTCCCGCTGTTCTGGAATCTGCCGCACGACGCGGTGCTGTCGCGGCTGCAGGCATTGCCCGCCGGCCTGAGCCGGCAGCAGGCACGGCAACGCAGCGCAAGCTTCGGCCCCAACGTGCTGCAGACGCAGGGAGAGCGCGCGCTGATCGTGCAGTATCTCAGCCACTTCAAGAATCCGATGGTGATGATCCTGCTGGCGGCCAGCGCGGCTTCCGCGCTGACCGGCGAGATCACCGGCTTCGTGATTATCTGGGCGATCGTACTGTTGAGTGTGACGCTGGATTTTGTGCAGGAGTATCGCGCCGGGCGCGCCGCCGAGCGGCTGAAGCAGGCGGTAGCGGTGCGCGCCACAGTGCTGCGCGATGGTGTAAAGCAGGATATCCCCATGGCCGGGCTGGTGCCGGGCGATGTGGTGTTGCTGAGCGCGGGCGACCTGATGCCGGCGGATTGTCGCCTGCTGGAGGCGAAGGATTTTTTCGTCAACCAGTCGCTGCTCACCGGCGAATCCTACCCGGTGGAAAAATTTGCGCGCGAGCTGGCCGCGCCGGTGGAAGACATCAGCCAGGCCGACAACTCGGTATTCATGGGCACCTCGGTGATCAGCGGCATGGCCCGCGCACTGGTGTGCCGCACCGGTGCTGCCACGGCCGTGGGCAAGATCGCCTCCTCGCTGGCGGTGAAGGCGCCGCCCACCGCCTTTGAGCTGGGCACGCAAAGCTTCGGCATGCTGATCATGCGCCTGACTATCTTTCTGGTGCTGTTTGTATTCCTGGTCAACGCGCTGCTGCATCGCCCCCTGCTGGAATCTTTCCTGTTCGCCATCGCGCTGGCGGTGGGCCTGACGCCGGAGCTGCTGCCGATGGTAATCACGGTGACGCTGTCGCGCGGCGCCATGCACATGGCGAAGAAGCAGGTGATCGTGAAACAGCTGGCGGCGATTCATAACCTGGGCAGCATGGATGTGCTGTGCACCGACAAGACCGGCACGCTCACCGAAGGTCGCATCAAGCTGGAGCGCCATCTGGATGCGCTGGGGCAGGATAGCGAACAGGTGCTGCGCATGGCTTATCTCAACAGCTATTTCGAGACCGGCATCAGGAGTCCGCTGGACGATGCGATCCTGGCGCACCAGGAAATTGATGTCGGCGGCTGGCACAAGATAGACGAAGTACCTTTCGATTTTGAACGGCGGCGCGTGTCGGTGCTGGTTGAGCATGGCGCTGAGCGCTTGCTGGTGGTGAAGGGTTCTTCCGAGGACATACTTCGCCTTTCCACCCAGTATGCCGTGGGCGAGGCGCAGGGTACGCAAGTGCTGGATGAAGCGGCGCGCCGGAAAATACAGACGCTGCACGACGATCTCGAACGCGAAGGTTTTCGTGTGCTCGGCATTGCCTGGCGCCAGGTGCCGGCCGCGCATAACCATGCGCGCCTGGACGATGAAAGCGAGCTGATCTTTGCCGGCTTTGCCGCCTTTCTCGATCCGCCCAAGGCCACTGCCGCGCATGCGCTGAAAGCACTGGCGGCAAGCGGCGTTGCCGTCAAGATCGTCACCGGCGATGGCGAGCTGATTACGCGCCATGTCTGCGCGCAGCTGGGCATGCCGGTCAGCGGTGTGCTGAGCGGCAGCGAGATACAGCAGCTGAATGATCCTGCGCTGGCGGTGCGCGTGAAGGAGGCCAACCTGATGTGCCGGGTGACACCGGCGCAGAAAAACCGCGTCATCCTCGCGCTGAAGGCACAGGGGCACACCGTCGGCTATCTGGGGGACGGCATCAACGACGCGCCTTCGCTGCATTCTGCCGATGTCGGCATTTCAGTGGAGGGAGCGGTGGACGTGGCGAAAGCGGCGGCCGACATGGTGCTGCTCAAGCAGGACCTGAATGTGCTGCACGCCGGCGTGCTGGAAGGGCGGCGCACCTTCGCCAACATCATGAAGTACATCATGATGGGCACCAGTTCCAATTTCGGCAATATGTTCAGCATGGCCGGCGCGACACTGTTTCTGAGCTTCTTGCCGATGCTGCCGCTGCAGATTCTGCTGAACAACCTGCTGTATGATTTCTCCGAACTGGCGATTCCGCTGGACCGGGTGGACAACGAATATGTGGCCCATCCCAAGCACTGGGACATGAGCTTTATCCGCAACTTCATGTGGGTGGTCGGGCCGGTCAGCTCGCTGTTCGATTTCCTCACCTTCTACATCATGCTGAAGGTGTTTTCCGCCGGCGAGGCGCTGTTTCATACCGGCTGGTTTATCGAGTCGATTGCCACCCAGGTGCTGGTGATCTTCGTCATCCGCACCCGCTATAATCCATTCAAGAGCAGACCGCACATCACCCTGGTGATAACGTCGCTCTCGGTGGTAGTGCTGGCGGCCGTGCTGCCTTTCCTGCCGTTTGCGGCGCATCTGGGTTTTGTCGCGCCGCCGCCGCTGTTTTACCTGATCCTGCTGCTGATGGTGCTGTGCTACCTGCTGGCGGTGGAGATGGCCAAGCGTTTTTTCTACCGCTATTACGCCGGCTAGCAGCCTATTTTTCTAAAGTATGGCGGGCTGATCGGGCAGCTCGTCCGGGTTGTGCCGATAGGCGGGGAAGTGCTGCTGCAGCAGTGCAGTGATCGCGGTGATGCCGTGCAGCACGCCGCCTTCAAACTCGCCGGCGCGAAATTTATGTTCCATCTCGCGGCAGATGGCTGACCAGCCGCCCTCGCCGACACGGGCATGGATGCCGCGATCCGCCACGATTTCCACCTTGCGGTCGGCCAGCAACAGATAGATCAGCACGCCGGAGTTGTGTTCGGTGTCCCACACATGCAGCTGCGAAAATACTTCCAGTGCACGCTCGCGCGAGGTGGTGGCAGCCAGCAGGTGAGGCAGGTCCAGCCCGGCCTCGACGGCAAAGCGCAGCTCGCCCATATGGGCAGTTTCGGAGGCCTGTATTGCATGCTGGATGGCGCGCATGCTGTAGCCGGGAAAACAGCGTGCTACCTGCCAGCGCGTGGCGGTCAGGTGTTTGAATAAACGCTTCATCTTGTTCATCTACCAGTCTCCCGAGGCGCCGCCGCCGCCAAAGCCACCACCGCCGCCTGAAAAGCCGCCGCCCCCACCGCCACCAAAACCGCCACCGCCGTAGCTGCCGCCGCCAAAGCCGCTACTGCCTCTGGCCAGGGCAATGATAAAAGCCATGATGCCGAAAATAACCGCGAAGACCAGGCCGGTGCCCAGCAGCATGGAGGCGATGCCGATCAGGCCGCCATTTACCAGCGCGCCGGGAAACATGCCCAGCAGGCTGCGCAGGATAGTGCCGCCGATCACCGCGGCAATCAGCAGAGCAAGGAGATAATTTTCCGGTGCCGGTCCGGAATTCTTATCCTGGCGCGGCGCGGGCAAGGTCTCGCCCTGCAGCACGCCGATGACGCGCGTGACCCCGGCCACGATGCCGCCGTAGAAATCGCCCTGTTTGAAATGCGGTGAGATATCTTCGGCTACGATGCGCTTGGCGACGGCATCGGGCAGCACACCTTCCAGGCCATAGCCGACTTCGATGCGCAGCTTGCGGTCGTCCTTGGCGATCAGCAGCAGCACGCCGTCGTCCACCCCCTTGCGCCCCAGCTGCCACTGCTCCACCACGCGGATGGAGTACTGCTCCAGGGTTTCGGGCGCGGTGGTGGGGACCATCAGCACCGCGATCTGTGTGCCTTTTTGCGCCTCATATTGCTGCAGTCGCGATTCCAGTGCCGCGCGCTGATCGGCGGTGAGCGTGGCGGTGAGGTCGGTGACGCGTGCCGTCAAAGGCGGCACCGCGACATCCGCCGCTGCCGCAAACGGCAGCAGGCTCAGCAGGCAAATTGTCAGGCAGCGCCACATGGGAGTTGGCGGCTATTTGCCGAAATCGACTTTGGGCGCGGTCGAAATGGCTTTTTCGTTCTCAACCGTAAAGCTGGGCTTGGTCTTGTAGCCGAACAGCATCGCGGTCAGGTTGTTGGGGAAGCTGCGCACGGTGACGTTGTATTCCTTCACCGCCGCAATGTAGCGATTGCGTGCCACCGCCACACGGTTCTCCGTGCCTTCCAGCTGCGCCTGCAAATCGCGGAAAGAGGTGTCGGCCTTGAGCTGCGGA
The DNA here is from genome assembly GCA_041488395.1 of Gallionellaceae bacterium. Taxonomy (GTDB): domain Bacteria; phylum Pseudomonadota; class Gammaproteobacteria; order Burkholderiales; family Gallionellaceae; genus 39-52-133. The sequence continues at coordinate 19,232 of JBGPPE010000017.1, read as the reverse complement.
TAATTTTCGGACACCACCAGCAGGCGCGACAGCGCCGAAGTCAGCTCGCCCTGCGCCGCCTGGAACCTGGCGAAAGCCTGCTCATCGTTGACCAGCTCGGGCGTGGCCTGGATCGAGCCGACATGCGAACGCGCCACGGTCACCGCTTCCAGCACTTCCTTTTCATGCGCGGCATAACCTTTGACCACATTCACCAGGTTGGGTACCAGATCGGCACGGCGCTGGTACTGGTTGAGCACTTCGCTCCAGCTGGCTGTTACGTTTTCGTCGGTGCTCTGGATGGTGTTGTAGCCGCAGCCGGACAACAGCAGGGTGGCGAGCAGCATGGACAGGGTGAGCAGTATGCGCATGGCGGTTCCTCTCGAATTAATGGTTCTGGGGATGGGCAGGAAAATGCTACATTAGAACTTCCTTGCCCGGCTTGCAACTTGACGACGCTTACTGCCCAGGCAGAAACTATGCTCACGTGCTCAAACCCGTCGGGGGCAGAACTGCAAAGTCTGTCAGGTGGAAAAGGATGCAATGATGGTGCGTATCATCACATTACTGAATTAAGGAGGTTGTTATGCGCGACTCAAACAACGTTTTTCACCTGGCGATTCCCTGCAAAAACCTGGACGAGGCGTTCGAGTTTTACGTGACCAAACTGGGCTGCAAGCTGGCCCGTCGCTACGATGACCAGATCACCCTGGATTTCTTTGGCGACCAGCTGGTGATCTACCTGGCAGCCGACAAGGTTGTGGCCAAGCCCCAGCTGTTTCCGTGGAATTTCGGTGTTACCTTCAAGGATCGTGTCGACTTCGACCACCTGATGACACTCTTCCGCATCCGCAGCATCCCGCTGTTTCACGGCCCCTTCCTGCGCTTCGAAGGCAAGGCGGAAGAACACACCACCATGTGTGTGCTCGATCCTTCCAACAACGTGCTTGAGTTCAAGCACTGCAAAGACCCGCGCATGATGTACTGAGATGCTGCCGGGAAAAGCGGCTTCGACGCCAGAGACCTGGCATTCTGCAGCAATGAGGTGGCATCGGATTTTGTGATGGAGCTCGAGCGGAGCCTGGCGGTGCCGCGCATCGTCAAGACAAAATGCCGGATGGAAATTTAGCCGAATCTGTAGGTAAAAAGCTATTTGGCATAACTATCCTTATATGGCAACATGGCCATATGTATTATAAAAAATGCAGGGACAGTCCGCCGGAATGAGGAGCGGGCGCTGTCTGATGTGTTTGCAAGACGGGGGAAAAGCTTGATCTCAATCACAGGGGACTTTAAGCGGGGGCGCACTCTCAAGGCTGTGCTCCTGTTGCCGTTGACACTGGCACTGGCGGCATTTGCTGCCATGCACCTGTTCACCTACATGCATCAGGAAGCGGAGTATACGGAAGAATACGTAGACAACGCTTTCCTGTCTGCCCAGCGCGTATTTGACTCCGCCGTACGCACCAATACCGACAAGCTGGCTGCCGCGCTAAGCGTTATCGCGCGCGACGAAACACTGCAGCGTGCGATGATCGCCGGCGACCGCCGAGCATTGTTGCAACGTGCCACCCCTATTCTGGAAAGCCTGCGCAGCTCGTACGGTGTTACTCACTTTTATTTTATCCGCCCTGATCGCCGTGTCCTGGCACGGGTGCACCAGGCGGAACGCCATGGCGATGTGATCGGCCGCTTTACGACCAGGCAGGCTGAGTTAACCGGCAAGCTGTCTTCCGGCCTTGAGCTCGGGCCGATCGGCACTTTCACGCTGCGCACGGTGCTGCCCTGGCGCGAAGGTAATCGCCTGATCGGTTACCTTGAGCTGGGCGAAGAGGTCGGTTACATCCTCGGCTCCATACGCGAGATGCTCGGCCTGGATATTGTTGTCGCCATTAAGAAAAACTATCTGTCCCGCCCGGATTGGGAAAAGGGCGAGGGCATGCTGAATCGCCAGGGCAAGTGGGATTCGCTGCCGGACAGCGTGGTGGTATTCCAGACCCTGCCAGACATTCCCGCTGCGATGCAGAAAGTGCTGGCCCAGCAAGATTTCCAGACACACACAACAAGCGATATCTCCGAAGGGGAGAGAAAATTCCGCGCTGTTGATCTGCCGCTGCATGATGCGACAGGGCGGAATGTGGGCAGCATGCTGCTGGTGCGCGATGTAACCATGCGCGCCATGCATAGCCAGCGCGACATGATGTTGGCAGTGGGTGCTGCGTTCGGCCTGGGCATCGCGCTGCTTGGGCTGTTCTATTGGGTGATCGGGCGCGTGGAGAAGCGGCTCGAGTTATCGCAGGCAGAGATGAAAGAGAGCGGGGCTCGTTTTCGCGGCCTGGTCGAGAGCTCGAGTGACTGGATTTGGGAAGTTGACGCCAGCGCACGTTATGTCTATGTCAGCCCCAAGGTAAAGGACCTGCTGGGTTATGAACCGTTCGAAATCCTGGGCAAAACCCCTTTTGACCTGATGACGCCGGAAGAGAGCGTGCGCGTCTCCAATGTTTTTGCCGGCATTGCCGCGGGCCGCAGGCCATTCCAGGCCATGGAAAATCGCAACCTGCACAAGGACGGGCACATCGTGGTGCTGGAAACCAGCGGCGTGCCCATCCTGGGCCAGAATGGGGAGCTGCTGGGCTATCGCGGCGTGGATCGTGACATTACCGCGCGCAAACGCACAGACCAGCTTATCCAGAAATCGACACAGCGCCTTTCCTTGCTGTTTCAGCAGACACCGCTGGCTGTGATCGAATGGGACATCAATTTCCGGGTAGTGGACTGGAACCCGGCTGCTGAAAATATTTTCGGTTACACCAGGGCAGAAGCGCTCGGTCGCCATGCCGCGGAACTGATACTCCCGGACAGCGCGAAGCCGCATGTTGAACGGATATGGGACGAGCTGTTGGCAGGAGATGGCGGCTACCGCAGTACCAATGAGAACATCACCAGAGATGGCAGGACGATCTATTGCGAGTGGTACAACACCCGCCAGGTGGATGGCGACGGCCAGCTTATCGGTGTTGCCTCGCTGGCACAGGATGTCACCGAGCAGAAAATTGCCGCGGAGCGTGCTTCCTATCTGGCCTACTACGATGACCTGACCGGGCTGCCGAATCGCATCCTGTTCAAGGAGCGGCTGTCGCAATCTTTCATCGAGGCCACGCGCAACTCGCGCCTGGTCGGTGTCATGTTCATGGATGTCGACAATTTCAAGGTGATTAATGACACCCTCGGCCATGAAGCGGGAAATCTGCTGTTGCAGGCTGCCGCGCAACGGCTGCAGAACTGTTTCCGCCCGGGGGATACGGTTGCCCGTTTCGGCGGGGATGAATTCACCGTGGCGCTTGCCGATGTCGCTCACGTTGATGATGTAGTGCAGGTTGCACAACATATCGTTGATGGTTTCCAGGAGCCCTTTCACATTCTTGGCTATGAGCTGTTTGTGACGTTCAGCATGGGCATCTCCTTGTATCCCTTCGATGATGGCAGTGTGGAAAACCTGCTGCGAAACGCGGACTCCGCCATGTACTCGGCGAAAGCCGACGGGCGCAACTGCTACCGCTTCTACGCCTCGGCGATGACCGAGCGTGCCACCCATCATCTTTCCCTCCAGACAGGGCTGCGGCGCGCGCTGGACAAAGGGGAGTTTGTTCTTTACTACCAGCCCCAGCTTGAAATCGGCAGCCACCGCATTATCGGTGTGGAAGCTCTGGTGCGCTGGCAGCACCCGGAGAAGGGACTGTTGTCACCCGTGCAATTCATCCATGTGGCCGAGGAAACCGGCCTGATTGTGCCTATGGGCGAATGGATACTGCGCGAGGCCTGCCTGCAGGCCAAAGCCTGGCAGGAGCAGGGGCTGCCGCCGGTGCGCATGGCGGTAAATCTTTCTGCGCGCCAGTTCAAGGATCCGCTGTTCCCGGTCCGCGTCCTGGAAATTCTGGAGGAGACCGGGCTGGCCCCCGAGTATCTCGAACTGGAAGTGACCGAAAGCATCCTGGTGGATGGCATGGAAGCAGTCAGCTCTGTTTTGCATGATTTCAAACAGGCCGGCATCATGATTGCACTGGATGATTTCGGCACCGGCTACTCGTCGCTGAGCTACCTCAAGCGTTTCCCCATCGACAAGATCAAAATCGACCAGTCGTTTGTGCGTGACATTCTGACTGACCACAGTGATGCCAGCCTGGTGCGGGCGATCATCGCAATGGCCCGTGCTCTGGGCCTGAGCGTGATTGCAGAGGGGGTTGAGACACAGGGACAGTTTGACTTCCTGCGTGCCGACGGCTGCGATGAGGTGCAGGGCTACCACATTGCGCTACCCTTGCCGGCAGAACAGGCGGTGAGCCTGATCCTGCACTACAACAATGCCCCAAAACTGCATGGGCAGCAGTGCGCTAACGATACACCACACTTCTCGGCCTAGCAGCGGGCAAGCGAGCCTGCACAAGCGGACGCCAGGCAAAAAAACGGGTTGCATTGCTGCAACCCGTTTCTTGTTTCTGTCGGCAACCTTCTCAGGCTTCCTGCAACACCCCATCCAGCAGCCTGAGCTGGCGCTGCATGCGTGCGGCCAGATCGAGGTCATGTGTCACCACAATAAAGCTGGTGTGGAGGCGCTCGTTGAGTTCCTGCATCAGGTCGAACAATGCCTCGGCACTGGCACGATCCAGATTGCCGGTGGGCTCGTCCGCCATCACGCAAACCGGCTCGGTCACCAGCGCGCGCGCTACCGCCACGCGCTGGCGCTCACCGCCGGAGAGCTCGGCCGGCAGATGTGCCACGCGCTTCTCCAGGCCCACCTGCTTGAGCATCGCGGCGGCAACGGGCGCAGCCTGTGCCATCTTCACGCCGCGGATCAGCAGCGGCATCGCCACGTTCTCCAGCGCGGTGAATTCGGGCAGCAGGTGGTGAAACTGGTAGACGAAGCCGAGCGAGCGGTTGCGCAGGTTGCCGCGCTGCGTTTCATTCATCGCCTGCACATCCTGGCCGAGTATGCTGACGCTGCCGCTGCTGGCGTTGTCCAGCCCGCCCAGCAGGTGCAGCAGCGTGCTCTTGCCGGAGCCGGAAGCACCCACGATGGCAATGCGCTCGCCGCGCGCGACATCGAGGTTGACGCCGTTCAGCACCGGCACATTGAGGTTGCCCTGGGTAAAGGTCTTGCCCAGGTTGCGGCAGGAGATGACCAGCGAGTCATTCCTGGATGAAATGGCGTTACTCATAGCGCAAGGCCTCCGCAGGCTGTGTCCTGGCCGCGCGCCAGCTCGGGTAAAGCGTGGCGAGCAGACTGATGATGAAAGAGAAACTGGCGATGATGATTACGTCCGCTTTCTGCAGGTCGGAAGGCAGCTCGCTGATGAAGTAAACATCCTTGGCGAGGAACTGCACGCCGAACAGGTGCTCGATAAACGGCACGATGGTGCCAATGTTCAGCGCGATGACCACGCCGCCCAGCACGCCCAGCAGCATGCCCACCAGCCCGATGACCACGCCCTGCACGATAAAGATTTTCATGATGCTGGCCGGCGCGGCGCCCAGCGTGCGCAGGATGGCGATATCAGCCTGCTTGTCGGTCACCGCCATCACCAGCGTGGACACAATGTTGAAAGCCGCCACCGCCACGATCAGCGAGAGGATGATGAACATCATTTTCTTTTCCATCTGCACGGCGCGGAAATAATTGCTGTTCTGCCGCGTCCAGTCGCTGGTGTAAGTGTCGCGTGGCAGCTGGCTCTCCAGCTCCATGGCCACGCGCGGCGCCTGGTCGAGATCCTTCAGGCGTGCACTGATGCCGCTGACGGTTTCTCCCATGCGATACAGCTTCTGCGCATCGGCCATGTGCACCAGTGCCAGCGCGTTGTCATACGGCGACATGCCGATCTCGAAAATGCCCACCACGTGAAACTGCTTCAGGCGCGGCAACATGCCCGCCGGCGTAATCTGTCCCTGCGGCGTGATCAGCAGGACGGTGGAGCCGAGATGCGCACCCAGCGCGCGTGCCAGGTCCGAGCCCAGCACGATGCCGAATTCGCCCGCATGCAGGTCTTCCAGATGGCCGCCTTTCATCTTGTTGCCGAGCTGGATCAGGCGATTTTCCGCCTGTGGCACGATGCCGCGCACCATCACCCCCTGCACGCTCTCGTTCAGCGACAGCATGCCCTGCCCGCTGACATAGGGGGCCGCGGCCAGCACCTCGGGGTGGGCGGCAACGGTCTGCAGCAGCGGCTCCCACCCGGCTATCGCGCCGCTGTCGTTGGCCACCTGCAGATGCGGCGTCACGCCGAGAATGCGCGCGCGGATTTCCTTCTGGAAACCGTTCATCACGGAAAGCACGATGATCAGCGCCGCCACGCCGAGCGCAATGCCTAGCATGGAAATCAGCGAGATGAAGGAGATGAAGTGGTTGCGCCGCTTGGCGCGGGTGTAGCGCAGACCGATAAAAAGCTCGTAGGGTGACAAGGCAGGATCAGCTCGAAATTGAAAGAGGCGCTAGTTTGCCACAAGAGTGGCGCTTTGCCATAAGGGCACAGACTTTCCCGGGATAGGCAGCGATGCCTTAACAATGCGGCTGTGTCCGGAGTGGATAGACTGCCCAGTCTAATCTGTGCATAATTGCATGATGAACACAGTTGCTCCCCCCCAGCCCGGTAACCGCGAGCGCCTGCTCCAGGCAGCGCGCGAGCTGTTTCTCGAACAGGGCTATGACGCCAGCGTAGACGCCATCATCAGCCGTGCCGGGGTGGCCAGGCAAACTTTCTACAACCACTTTCAGAACAAGGAAAGCCTGTTTGCCGAAGCGGTGCGCTGCTGTGTAAGCGACATCATCGCGCCGCTGGATGGGCGTGCCGGCAGCCTGCGCGAAAGCCTGCAGGATTTCGCCCGGGTTTACCGCGCGCGCGCACTCAGCCCGGAAGGCGTGGCGATCTACCGCATCCTGAGCAGCCAGGCACCGCGCTTCCCCGAGCTGATCCGCGAACTGTTTGGCCTCGGCGACGGTCAGATGATCAGTACGCTGGCCGGGGTTTTGCGCCATGCCATGGCAGAAGGGCAGCTGCGCCAGAGCGAGCCGGTATTCGCCGCCGAGATGCTGATGGCCATGCTGGTCGGGCAGGAACGCGCGCAATACCTGTTTGGCGTGCCGCGCGAGGCGGCAGATGAAACAGCGAAGATAGACCAGATTGTGGATGGTTTTTTACGAATGTTTGCGCCCTGATGCGGCGCATGAATCAGCGGAGATTTTCAGAGATGACACCAGCAAACCATATGAACAAACTCAAACCCTACCTGGCGACCCTGTCCGTTGCCATGCTGCTTTCCGCCTGCGGCGCCAAGGACGGACAGCAGGGGCCCGCTGCCGGCGCGGCAGCGCCGCCGGTGGAAGTGGATGTAGTCAGCGTGGCGAGTGATTCGGTGGTGTTTACCCAGGACCTGCCGGGCCGCCTTGAGGCCTTCCGCACCGCGCAGGTGCGAGCCCGGGTGGAAGGTGTGGTCGAGAAGCGCATGTTTGTCGAAGGCAGCGACGTACAGGCGGGCACACCTTTGTTCCAGATCGACGCGCGCAGCTATACCACCGCCAATGAGTCGGCCAAAGCCGATATGGATGTGGCGCAGCGCAACCTCGATCGCTACAAACCGCTGCTGGCCGCCAAAGTAGTCAGCCAGCAAGCCTATGACCTGGTCGATGCCAAACTCAGGCAGACCGAGGCAGCCTTGTCCAGGACCCAGATCGATCTTGAAAATGCCCATGTGCCGGCGCCGATATCCGGCCACATCGGCCGTGCCCAGGTAACCGAAGGCGCGCTGGTCGGGCGCGGCGAGGCCACCCTGCTGGCCACCATCGAACAGATCGACCCGATCTACGCCAACTTCACCCAGTCCGGCGCCGATGTGCTGCGCCTGCAGCAGGCGATCAAGTCCGGCAAGCTGAAGCGCACCGGCTCGACCAAAGTCGAGCTGATGCTGGAAGACGGCAGCGTTTATGCGCAGCCGGGCAAGCTGCTGTTTTCCGATCTCGCGGTCGATCCTGCCACCGGCAGCGTCTCCATCCGCGCCCTGTTCCCCAACCCCAAACACGAGCTGCTGCCGGGCATGTTTGCGCGCATCCGTTTCCCCGAGGCCAGTGCCGACAACAGCATCAAGCTGCCGCAGCGTGCGGTGCAGGCCGGGCCGCAGGGCCAGTTTGTGATGGTGGTGGACGGCGACGGCAAGGTCGCGCCGCGTCCGGTCAAGACCGGCGGCATGGCGGGTGCTGACTTCGTGATTACCGACGGACTGAAAGTGGGCGAACAGGTGATCGTCAACGGCCTGCAGAAGGCAAGACCTGGCTCGGTAGTCAAGCCGGTGCTGTGGAATCCGCAAGCAAGTGCGCAACTCCCCGAAAAAAAGTGAGGTAGATCGTGCTCGCCAAATTCTTTATTGATCGCCCGATCTTCGCCTGGGTGATCGCGCTGATCATCATCCTCGGCGGCGTGCTCGCCCTGCGCGGCCTGCCGGTCTCCTCCTACCCGGCGGTGGCACCGCCGGCACTGGCGATCAGCGTCAGCTATCCCGGCGCTTCCGCGCAGGTGGTGGAAGAAACCGTGGTCTCCATGATCGAGCAGGAGATGAACGGCATCGAGCACCTGATCTACATGGAATCCGCATCCGAGCAGGGCATCGGCACCATCACCCTGACTTTTGCTGCCGGCACCGATCTGGATGTCGCCTCGGTCGAAACGCAAAACCGCGTCAAACGCGTGGAATCGCGCCTGCCCGATGAGGTGCGCAGGGCAGGGGTGACCGTGACCAAGTCGGCACGTAACTACCTGATGTTTGTGTCGCTGTTCTCGCCGGACAAGAGCCATGACTATGTCGAGCTGGGCAGCTATGTCGCCGCCAACGTGCTGGAAAACATCCGCCGCGTGCCCGGCGTGGGCGAAGCCATCCTGTTCGGCACCGAATACTCGATGCGCTTGTGGCTCAAGCCGGAGCGGCTACATGCCTACAACCTGACACCGGCCGATGTCAGCGCCGCGGTGCGCGCGCAAAATACCCAGCTGGCTACCGGTGAACTCGGGCAGCTGCCTGCGGCACCAGGCCAGCAGCTGAATGCAGTGATTGTCACCAGGAGCCGTTTGTCCACAGCGGAAGAATTTGGCAACATCATCGTGCGCTCCACACCCAACGGTGCCACCGTGCGTGTCAAGGATGTGGCCAGGGTTGAGCTCGGCGCACAGGATTACTCCATCTCTGCGCGTCTGGATGGACAGCCCGCCGCTTTTGTCGCGATCCGTCTGCTGCCCGGCGCCAACGCGCTGGATACCGCCAAGGCGGTGAAAGCCAAGATGGCCGAACTGTCCAAAGGTTTCCCCAAGGGCGTGGAATGGCTGGTGCCTTACGACACCTCCCAGTTCGTTGAAATCTCCATCCGCGAAGTGCTGTACACGCTGCTCGAAGCGATGGGGCTGGTGTTCCTGGTGATGTATCTGTTCCTGGGCAACCTGCGCGTGACGCTCATCCCCGCCATCGTGGTGCCGGTGGCGCTGATGGGAGCCTTGATCGGCCTGTACCTGTTCGGCTACTCCATCAACGTGCTCACCATGTTTGCCATGGTGCTGGCCATCGGCATTGTGGTGGACGATGCCATCGTGGTGGTGGAAAACGTCGAGCGCATCATGACCGAGGAGGGCCTGTCGCCGCGTGATGCCACGCGCAAGGCGATGGGGCAGATCTTCGGCGCCATCATCGCGATCACCCTGGTGCTCTCCGCCGTGTTCATTCCGATGGCATTCTTCGGCGGCTCGGTGGGCGTGATCTACCGCCAGTTTTCCGTAACACTGATCCTGACCATGCTGTTCTCGGCGCTGATGGCGCTGACGCTGACGCCGGCCTTGTGCGCCACCCTGCTCAAGCACGACCTGCGGCAACAGCCGAAATCCTCGCGCGGCTTCTTCGGCTGGTTCAACCAGTTCTTCAGACTGACTTCGATGCGCTACCGCAACGGTGTCGGCAAAATACTGCTGACCACCGGCCGCTACATGATCATCTTCCTGGTCATCGTGGCCATAATGGGTTGGCTGTTCTCGCGCCTGCCCGGCAGCTTCCTGCCGGATGAAGACCAGGGCTATTTCATCAGCGTGATCCAGCTGCCGCCCGGCGCTACACGTGAGCGCGCGCTCGAAGTGTTGTCCGAAGCCGAGCAGTTTTACCTGAAACAGCCTGAAGTCGCGCACGTCGTCGGCGTGGCCGGCTTCTCCTTCTTTGGCCGCGGCCAGAATGCCGCGATCAACTTCGTGCGCCTCAAGGACTGGGACCAGCGGCCGAATCAGGACAACGCGGTCGGTTCTATCGTCAAGCGCGCCAACATGGCTTTATTCCGCATCAAGCAGGCGATGATCTTTGCCGTCAACGTGCCGCCCATCCCCGAGCTGGGCGCGCTCGGCGGTTTCGATTTCCGCCTGCAGGATCGCTCCGGCCAGGGCCGTGAAAAACTGACCGAGGTGCGCAACATGGTGCTGGGCCTGGCCAGCAAGCAGCCGGTTCTGGTCGGCGTGCGCCCGGAAGGGCAGGAACCGGGGCCGCAGCTGTTCCTCGATATCGATCGCGTGAAAGCCGGCGCGCTGGGCATCGATATCGCCAGCATCAATGACACCATGCAGTCAGCGCTGGGCGTGGCCTATATCAACGACTTTGTGCGCCAGGGCCGCATCCTGCGCGTGCAGATGCAGGCCGAACCGGACACCCGCGCCACCCCGGAGAAAATCCTGCGCCTGCCGGTGCGCAATAACCGGGGAGGGATGGTGCCCTTGTCCGAAATCGCCAGCGTGCGCTGGATCGTCGGCTCGCCCAAACTGGATCGCTACAACGGCGTGCCGTCGATGAAAATTGCCGGCTCGGCTGCCCCCGGCCGCAGCAGCGGCGAGGCCATGGCTGCCATGGAAGAGGTCGCCAAACAATTGCCGCCGGGTTTTGGCTTCGACTGGTCCGGCACCTCGCAGGAAGAACGCCTCTCCGGCAGCCAGGCGCCGTTCCTGTTCGGCCTGTCGCTGATCGTGGTGTTCCTCTGCCTGGCTGCGCTGTATGAGAGCTGGTCGATACCGGCCGCCGTGCTGCTGGTCGTGCCGCTCGGTATACTCGGTGCGGTGCTGGCGGTGACCCTGCGCGGCCTGCCCAACGACGTGTACTTCAAGGTGGGCCTTATCGCCATCATCGGTCTTTCCTCGAAAAATGCGATCCTGATTATCGAGTTTGCGCGTGACCTGCAGGATGAGGGCCATGACTTGATTGAGGCCACCCTGGAAGCCTGCCGCCTGCGTTTCCGCCCGATCCTGATGACTTCCATCGCCTTCGTGGTGGGTGTGCTGCCGCTGGCCATCTCCAGCGGTGCCGGTGCCAATGGCCGCCATGCCATCGGCACCGGCGTGATGGGCGGCATGATCACGGCAACGTTGCTGGCGGTGTTCCTGGTGCCGGTGTTCTTCGTGGTGATCCGGCGCATTTTCCCGGGGCATGCGCGCCAGCACCAGGACTGATTTTATCCACAGATTACGCAGATTTACGCAGATTGATTCTGCTGTTGCAGATATACGGTATTCATCAACATGAGCAGAGTTGCTGAAATGTTCATCTCTAATCAAGGTTAATCTGCGTAATCTGCGGACAAAAACTCATGCACCCGTTAAGCCGCCTGCTCGCCTATGCCAGAAACTATCGCGCCGATGTCGTTATCGCCACGATCTACTCGGTACTCAACAAGATCTTCGACATCCTGCCGGAGATTCTCATCGGCATGGCGGTCGATGTGGTGGTCAACCAGAAGGCCTCGTTCCTGGCGCGCCTCGGCGTGGCCGAGCCGAAAGACCAGCTCATCCTGCTGGCCGTGATCACCGTGGCGATCTGGGTGCTGGAGTCGCTGTTTGAATACCTGTACGAGCTGAGGTGGCGCCGGCTGGCGCAAAACCTGCAGCACGACATGCGCATGGAAGCCTATCGCCATGTGCAGAAACTCGAGCTGGCCTATTTCGAGCGCAACCGCACCGGCAATTTGCTGTCGGTGCTGAACGAGGACATCAACCAGATGGAGCGCTTCCTCAACGGCGGCGCCAACGACCTGATCCAGGTGCTGGTCGGTTCGCTGCTGGTGGGCGCGGTGTTTTTCTTTATCACCAGCAAGCTGGCCTTCCTCGCGCTGATTCCCATTCCGTTTATTCTGTATGGGGCGTTCTGGTTCCAGTCGCGCCTGGCGCCGCGCTACACCGCGGTGCGTGAAGCGGCGGGCAGCCTCGCCACCCAGTTCAACAACAACCTCAGCGGCATCGCCACAGTGAAGGCCTATACCGCCGAGGAGTTCGAGGCCGAGCACATCCGCCAGGGCTCCGACGCCTACCGGTTGCGCAACAGCGAAGCGATCCGCTGGTCGGCGGCGATCACACCGGTGATCCGCATGGCCATCCTCGCCGGCTTCACCGTCACCCTGCTGTATGGCGGCATGCTCGCGCTGAATGGCGAGATCGGTGTGGGCAGCTACTCGGTGCTGGTTTACCTCACCCAGCGCCTGCTGTGGCCGCTGACCAGACTGGCCGAAATGACCGACCTCTACCAGCGCTCGATTGCCTCGATCCAGCGCGTGATGGACCTGCTGCACACGCCCATCGCCATCCCCTATGAAGGCCAGCACCTGCCGCGCGAGCAGGTGCGGGGCGAGCTGGAATTTCGTGAGGTGAAATTTGCCTACGAGGGCGGTGCTGCTGCCGCGATCGACGGCCTCAGCCTGCGCATTGCCCCCGGTGAGAACGTCGCCTTTGTCGGCGGCACCGGTGGCGGCAAGAGCACCCTCACCAAATTGCTGCTGCGCTTTTACGAGCCGCAGCAGGGCGAGATCCGCCTTGACGGCCAGCCCCTCAGCCAGATCAACCTGCAGGACCTGCGCCGCGCCATCGGCTATGTCGCGCAGGACACCTTCCTGGCCGATGCCACGGTGGCCGAAAACATTGCCTACGGCACTTATGGCGTGGCGCTGGAAGAAATCCAGCAGGCCGCCCAGGCTGCCGAGGCGCACGACTTCATCGCCGCGCTGCCGCACGGCTACCACACCCAGGTGGGCGAGCGCGGCATGAAGCTTTCCGGCGGGCAGCGCCAGCGCCTGGCCCTGGCGCGCGCGATCCTGAAAAACCCGCCCATCCTGATTCTCGACGAGGCCACTTCGGCGGTGGACAATGAAACCGAGGCCGCCATCCAGCGCTCGCTCGACCGCCTCATCGTCGGCCGCACCAGCCTGATCATTGCGCATCGTTTATCCACCGTGCGCTACGCACATCTCATCCACGTGCTGGAACAGGGGCGCATTGTGGAATCCGGCACGCACGAACAGCTGCTGGCCCAGGGCGGCGTTTACTCCGCGCTGTGGCGTTTGCAGACGGGCGAGAAGTAGCCAGCGGCCGGATCAGCCAAAATGTATTTGGTTTTTTTACAATATTCCAGCGGGAGAATAAAAAATGTTTGAGCTGCCTTCCATGTGGAACCTGATTATCTCCACCATCGTATTCGTCATTGCCGCCTGGTATCTGCGCCGTTATCTGGATGAGCAGGGCATCCCCAAGGGCATAACACGCAGCCTGCTGGTGCTCGTGCTCGCCTCATTTGTGTCGTGGGCTGCGGGTGGTGTGGTGGACTGGACGCAAGCAAAGATAGCAGGGCCGCAACAGGCTGCACACAACTCAGCCGATCTTTCGCAACTGCTCAGGGATGCGGGGCAGGCGCAACCGTAATCCGATCAGCATGAAGCCGAATTTTGGGGGCACAGCCGTGAAGTTGCCGCCATCAGTTATATCCTGGCGCAGAGCCAGAAGCATTTGAATTCCGACCAGGCCATGCTGCCGGCCTTACCCGCGACATCGGCGTGCTGCCCTGTTTCTGTACATAGAAAAACATGCGCTCACTGTTGATGACACAGCGAGCCAGCATTGCCGTGCGGACAGGCTAAGGCGAACTGCACTTCAACATGCCTGTTCGACGCTTCGATCACCAGTCCTGACATGGCACTGATGAAATCAACGCTGCGCTCTATGGATTTTGCAATGAACAGGACATCCAGCGAAGAGGAGATGCTGCGCGGGTTTTCGGTGATATAACCAATCAGATTGCGGAGCAAGATAGCAAACTCCTCTTTCAATAGACCGGCGTCCTGTATCACCCTGCGAGCCGAGTCGGCATCGAGCCGTGCGAAGCTATCAAGCACCTCCTGCAATAATTTTTGGGTTGATTCGGCAACATGACGTATATCCGTGAATCGCGTCATTACCAGCCGATATTGCAGTGCGCGCTGCTCCGCCATATGGGCGATTTTCTTGGCCTCATCACCGATGTGTTCCAGCTGTACGATAATTTTGGTGGCCGTTACGATCGAACGTAAATCGTTTGCCGTGGGCTGGTGGCATGCAATGGCGCTGCAGCACAAGCTATCGATTTTTACTTCATACTGATTGACGCGCTGATCCTGATCGATCACCTGGCGGGCGAGGTGGCTGTTCGCCATGCAGAGTGCAAGCAGCGCATTCTGGAACTGCATTTCAACCAGTCCGCCCATCTCCATGATGTGGGAACGGATTGTTTCCAGCTCGGCATCGAATCTTTTGAGTGTGTGTTTGTGTTGTGGTGACATATGGGCTCCTGCACTCACTCTAATGCAGTTGTATGTCAATTTTGTGACTATGGGCCGCTCATTTAAGACAGTCATGAACTCTTAATGAAACCGTAATCAATCATTCATGCTCATGCCGCACTATGTTCCGGCAAGCTGATCGCGGTGTCAGTTGTCCTTGCGTAAATCCAGTGTTTGCCGCGCCAATATTCCAGCTTTACCGAGATCATGATCCAGTTAAAAGACCTGACGTTACAGAAAAAATTGAGCCTGATGACCAGCGTTACCCTGGCCGGCATGCTCGCCGTGATTATTTTTGCCATGTTCAACCTTGGGCAGCTGCGCCAGGAATTCAGGGTGCACCAGTCCCTGCAAACCATGGACAAGAGCCTGATAGAAATCAAGGCCACCGCGCTCGCCATCAGCCGTGCCGACCCCATTCTGGGCGACACGCAGGCACGGCTGGAACAGGCAGACAAACGCATACAGGAGTTGCAGACGCTGGTTTCCGGGCTGAGCGATGATGCAGAACTGCACAAAAAATTGGGCACAATGTCAAAAGGCTGGAGCGAATACGTGCGTGGTTTGAACAGCGCAATCAAGATTGCTTCGAGCAGTCCGGCAGACGCGCTGCAAATTCCGGACGCGATGTACAGCATGTACCTTGAGCCCATGGTAAAAGAACTGGACGCGCTGGTAGTGGCCAACCAGGCAGTGGAGTCCGTGTCACAAAAAAGCATCGAAGCAGATGTGAGCCGCATACTCTGGGTGGTCGTGGTGCCGCAGGTTCTGGTCGGTATTATTGTTACGGTTTTCCAGTCGCTGTTCGGCCGCAGCTTGCGCCGGCGCCTGGAAGAGATCAGCAAGGAAGTTGACCATCTGCACCAAGGCGATTTAAGCCGCCGCCTGCCTGTGCACAACAGCGACGAGATCAGCCAGCTGACCAGAACAATCAACAGCTTTATCGCGCGCTTCGAAAAAATACTGTGCGATGTGCATGACTCTGCAGACCAGACCCAGAAGACCGCTCATGGTGTGACCGATATGGCACATTCGGTGACGACCAATGCCAAAACCCAGTCGGACAAGGTGTTCAAGGTCAGCAGCGCCATGGAAGAGATGGGCAATACCATCAGGGAAATCGCTGCCAATGCCTCCAATGTCTCAGATGCCGCCAGAGAAACCCTGGCGCTGGTGCAGGCTGGCAGCGAAACCGGACAGCACACCATAGACGCCCTGAGCAAGATTGATGTGACGGTCAGCTCATCCGCCGTCACCCTGAGCGAGCTCGGCGTCTCCATTCAGCGCATCAGTACCGTCAGCAACATGATCAAGGACATTGCCGAGCAAACCAACCTGCTTGCACTGAATGCCGCCATTGAAGCTGCCCGCGCCGGCGAGCATGGGCGCGGTTTTGCCGTGGTGGCCGATGAAGTCAGAAAGCTGTCCGAACGCACGGCCGCATCGACTCTGGACATTGCCAAAATTGTGCAGCTGATCCAGAGTGAAACGGTGCAGGCGAGTGCGGCCATGCTTCTGGCCAAGAAGGAAGTTGCCCACGGTGTGCGCTATGGCGAAAACATGGGAGAGTTGCTGGAGAAAATCGAGAAGTCCGTGCACTACGTCACGGAAATGATGCGCCAGATTGCATCGGCAACCGAAGAACAATCGGCCGCAGGCGACCATATCTCACAGAACATCGACTCCGTGGCAACGATCAGTGCATCCACTGCCGCTGATATTGAACATGCGCGCAACGCCATGATCAATCTGGCTGATATTTCCAGGACCTTGTACGCAGCTGTCGGCCAATTCAAATTGGCCAAAGCGGCTTGATTCAGTACAACCGGGTAGTTTGATCGAGCGGCTGTGCAGTCGCCGCAATCTGAATATCGGTGAGCAGCAGGGAGTGCCACCTGCGCCAGGCGAGCCTGAAGAGACTTACTGCCCGCCTTTCATGCGCCGGTGTCATGCGCTTTCTGGCATTCCGCCTTGGCGGCTGCCAGTGCGGCTGCGGCACCTTCGCTTACTTCCTTGGGGATAATGATCTGGCCACGCTTGCTGGGTGCGGCCTGCTGAATCAGTGCGGAGTAATCGGTGTTGGCCTTGTCAGCGGCTGCCTGGCAGTTGGCCAGAGCGGCGTTGATCTGATAATCAATACTTGCTTTTGCATCGGCCCTTCTCTTTGCCTCTGTGCGTGCTTTCACGACATCATTGTTTGCCAGTGCAGCCAACTCCTGTTCTTTCTTGTTCATGCAATCCAGAACCAGCCAGGCACTAGCAGAAATACAAATCAGCACAACGCCAATTACAATCTTGATCATCTCGACCCCCTATCGAATATTAACCCGCTCTGCGGGCATATAATACGCCATAACATAGGCTTATGGCATACAGGAAATGCGCGTTGCACTGAAACGGCTTGATTCCACCAGGGTCATTCTGCTGCGGACATCCGCCTTGCCACCCACCCGAGAGGCGCCACATGACAAGCAAACTCCGCGCACTGCAAGCCGACATCACCACGCTGCAAGTGGATGCCATCGTCAACGCCGCCAACTCCTCGCTGCTCGGTGGCGGCGGTGTCGATGGCGCCATCCACCGCGCGGCCGGCCCCGAGCTGTTGCGCGAATGCCGGCAACTGGGCGGCTGCAACAGCGGCGACGCCAAGCTTACCAAGGGCTACCGCCTGCCTGCACAATATGTCATCCACACCGTGGGGCCGGTGTGGCATGGCGGCAACAACGGCGAGCCGGCACTGCTGGCCTCGTGCTACCGCCGCGCGCTTGAAGTGGCCGCGCAACATGGCGTGCGCACGCTGGCCTTTCCCTCCATCAGCACCGGCGTTTACGGTTACCCGGTTGAGCTGGCAGCCAAAGTTGCCGTAACCAGCGTGCGTGCCGCAGTGCAGAGGTTTCCCGCCATACAGGAAGTGATCTTCTGCTGCTTCAGCCACAGCGACCTCGTCGTTTATGAAAGTGCACTCGGCGAAGCTGAGGCATAATTCAAGCGCCGGGCGAAACCACGCCGGCAAGCCGATGCGGGCCACAGGTGAAACTTTGTTCAGGGATAGGTATGTCATTTCTTAAGAGATTATTCGGCAGGGCGAAACCAGATGGAGCTAAGGAGAAAGGCATCGAAGAACAGCTCGCTTACCTGAATACACTCAGAAAATCCGCCATTGCCCTGCAGAAATCCGCAGTGACCACCTTCAGCCGCATGGGCGGTTTGCCTGCGCTCCCTGCGGGCATGCCATGGCCGGAATGGAAGGGCGTGCCGCTCGCCTTCCTGTGCCAGCTGGACCTGCATGAAATACCTGAAAGATGCATACGCAACGGCTTGCCGGCAGCCGGTGTGCTGTATTTTTTCTACAATCAAGAACAGGAAACCTGGGGCTTCGATCCAAAGGACAAAGGCAGCTGGCAGGTTATCTACACAGCCAGCGCGAGCCAGGAGTGCGTTGAGCGCCCTGCGCCTGCGCTGCTTGCCAGCGACTATATTTACCCTGAGAAACACCTCATGTTTACTCCAGTTGAGACCTACCCTGATTGGCAGGATGAGCGGATAAACGCGCTGGACCTGAGCGACAGTCAATCGGACGAATACATCGATATGTGCTCGGCGGTTTTTCAGAACCAACCCTCACACCATCTTTTCGGTTACCCCGATCCTGTTCAGGGCAACGACATGGACCTGGAATGCCAACTTGTTTCAAGCGGACTGTACTGCGGCGACGCCACCGGCTATAACGACACGCGCGCAAAACAGCTCGAGAGTGGCAGGTCAGACTGGTTGCTCCTGCTGCAGCTGGATAGCGATGACGATGCCGGAATGATGTGGGGGGACTGCGGCATGCTTTATTTCTGGATCAGGCAGAGTGATCTGGCGCAGGCGCGTTTTGACAGCTGCTGGATGATCCTGCAATGCTCGTAAGGGAGCGGTAGTTGGCCAGACATCAAATGACTCGAGCCGTTGTAATTTTCACCGCGGCATTCTTGGCGTTTGCGCCTGCGGCCTTTGGCGCCTGTCCCAAAGTGACACGCGAAGTCTTCGCGCAAGACCTGGCAAAAGCCTATGCTTCCAACAATCTGCAGGTGCTTGATAAAAAATATCCCGACATTGGCTCCTTGCAGATATTGATTGAGCACTCGATCAGCGAAGAAGAGAATGGGGCGACATTCTTTGACACCTATGTGCCTTCGTTCCATGCGCTGGCCAAGCTGCTGCAGTCGCGGCAAACAGAAGGCTTGCCGAGGCCGGAAGTGCGGCCTCTGCGCGAGTGCGCAAACGGCGTGTGCAGCTTTTATTTCCTTAATGGCATACAGCACAACACGCTTTATCTGAAAGAAATTCGCTACAACGACTACAGCCAGTGCCTGGAGGTGGAAACCATCTGGTTTCTGGATGGGGACTGAACCTGCCGGCCGAAGCTGGGGCATAATTCACTTCTCGCATAACTCGCTGATGGCGAGCCGATGTTGACAACAATCAGGCATGGAGTGACATGCGAACCACATTAAAAAAGATGCCTTTGATTATTGCGCTCTTGTTGCTGGCTGCTAATGCCGCATATGCCGCAGAGGCTATTACCGAGAAAAACTGGGTGAATCACCCGTCAATCGTAGAGGTGAGATCGCTTTAT
>JBGPPE010000016.1:0-27836 GCA_041488395.1 Gallionellaceae bacterium | reverse complement strand
TTGGTGGGTCGGGCGAGATTCGAACTCGCGACCAACGGATTAAAAGTCCGCTGCTCTACCGACTGAGCTACCGACCCACATTCCTAAAGGAAGCGCGCATTATACGGATTGGCCGCTTTCTGTCAACGCGATATTTCTAATAATAACGCGTCACATCCGCAATGGCTGCTTCAACAAAACCCGCACGACGCAAACGGCATGAATCACACACACCGCAAGCCCGCCCATCCAGGTCTGCCTGGTAACACGAAACAGTGAGACTGAAGTCCACACCCAGCTGCGTCCCCTGACGGATGATTTCCGCCTTGGACAAATGCTGCAGCGGCGCATGCACACGCAGAGGCTTTCCCTCCACTGCCGCCTTGGTGGCCAGATTGGCCATGCGCTCAAAGGCCGCCACATATTCCGGGCGACAATCCGGATATCCCGAATAGTCCACCGCGTTGACCCCAAAGAAAATATCCTGTGCCTGCAGCACTTCCGCCCATGCCAACGCGAGCGACAGCATGATGGTGTTGCGTGCCGGCACGTAAGTCAGCGGAATGCCCGTCGTTGCCTGCTCGGGCACGGCAATGCTGCTGTCGGTCAGGGCTGAGCCTCCAAAACCGGTCAGATCAATATTGATTACGCGGTGTTCAGTCGCCCCCAGCGCTTCAGCCACACGCCTGGCGGCTGCCAGCTCGGCATGATGGCGCTGGCCATAATCCACGCTCAGCGCATAGCAACGAAAATTCTGCTGCCGCGCCATCGCCAGCACCGTTGCGGAATCCAGACCACCCGATAACAACACGACTGCATTTTTCATGGTTTAGCGCCCTGCCACATTTCCCCACAGCACTTTGTGCAACTGCAATTGCATACGCACCGGCAGCCGATCGCGCAGTATCCAGTCAGCCAGGTCGGTGGGCGACAGCTGGCCTTGTGCCGGCGAAAACAATACCGCGCATTTGTCAGCCAGCGCACGCTGTGTCAGCACCTGCTTTGCCCACACATAGTCCGCTTCATTGCACAGCACAAACTTGATTTCATCCTGCGCATTCAGGTGCTCCAGATTGCCCCACAAATTTTTTGCTTCTTCGCCGGACGCAGGCGTCTTTATATCCACCACTTTCATTACCCGCGCGTCGACCGCACTGACATCCAGCGCACCGCCGGTTTCCAGTGACACCTTGTAGCCGCCATCACACAGGGTCTGCAGCAATACCAGACAGTTTTTCTGGGCCAGCGGCTCACCCCCGGTCACGGTGACATAAGGAGTGGGGTAGCGATGCACCTCGTCCATGATAGCCTGCAGCGTCATGGCTTTTCCGCCGGTGAAAGCGTATGCCGTATCGCAATAGGTACAGCGCAAGGGGCATCCCGTCAGGCGCACGAATACTGTCGGCAGGCCGACTCGACTGGTCTCGCCCTGCAGCGAAAAAAATATCTCGCTGATGCGCAACGATTCGCTCGCGTGAAAATATGACATAGGATAATGACTACTTGAGTGCTGCGAGGCGCTTCTTGGCCTTGCCAGCCGCGCTGCTATCGGGGTATTTGGCGATCAGCATCTTGAGTGTCTTTTTGGCCGCCGGAACATCCTTCAGCTTCTGCTGGCAGCCGGCGATATTCAGCCAGGCATCAGGAACCTTGGGGTTCGACTCAAACTTGCTGACGACTACCTGATAGCTGGCGATACTGCGCTTGTAATCGTCCAGCGCAAAATAGGCATTCCCCATCAGGTAATGCGCATTGGGCACCTTGGCCGACTCCGGGAATTTCTTCAGAAACTCACTAAAGGCAACCAGGGTCTTCTCGTAATTGGCTACCTTGTAAAATCCGTAAGCTTCGTCGTAGGCAGCATTTTCTGCGGCGTTAACATCTTCAGCCTTGGCTGCGGGTGCCGGAGTGGCAACCGCCGGCGCTGCTGCGCCTTGAGCAGCAGCGGATGCTGCAGACTGCTGCGCAGCAAGGTCCGTCGTTTCAAAGCGACGCACCCGCGCATCCAGATCAACATAAAAATCTTTTTGGCGCTTTTCAGCGTCCTGCAAATTGTGCACCAGCTCTTCGTTCTGGCCACGCAACTTGCGCAATTCTTGGTTCAATATCTCGACCTGCGACAGCAGATCGAGCATTGAACTGGTTTGCTGCTTGTAACCTTCTTCCAGCTTGGTAAGCCGCGCCTCAAGTTGCTCTATTTGCTTGCGTGCTTCGTCATCGTTAAACAGCCCGGCCGAAGCCTGGGCGGTAACGAGGAGCAGTCCTGCAAACAAGCAGAGGCGCAGCTTGTTCATGCTTACTTGCCGTAGTTCAGGTCAGCACGGCGATTCTGCGACCATGCAGCCTCGTTATGACCGGTAGCTTTAGGCTTTTCTTCGCCGAAGCTCACGGTGCCTACCTGTGCTGCCTTGGCCCCGCTCAACACCAGCATCTTCTTCACGTTGTTGGCACGACGGTTACCGAGGCCGAGGTTGTACTCGCTGCTGCCGCGCTCATCGCAATTACCTTCTACAGTAACCTTGCGCGCTGCGTTCTTGCCCAGATATTCGCCATGTGCCTGCACCATAGGCTTGTCGGCTGCCTGAACCGCATCCACATCAAACGGGAAATATGCACTGCGCTTGGACAGCAAGGCGTTGTTGGAATCGTTCAACTCATCCCCAGCAGCCGCAGCGGCAGTAGTTACGGCAGCCTCATTGGCAGCTGCGGGTTCTGCAGCCGGTGCTGCAGTTGAACTCGCTGCTGTTGGCTCAGGCGCAACTTCTTTTGGCTTCTCGCTGGCGCAAGCGGCCAGCAAATTCACCAGCAACACACTCATGATCAGTTTTTTCATCGAATTCCCCTAGTCAAAAAATTTCACTTCAAAAAAGGTCCCCACGTTGGCTCACGAATATCTCCGCGCTGCGGAATCATCTTTTGCTTTACTCTGCCATCGCTAGAAACAGTTGCTAATATACCACGACCCTGTGACTCGGTGGCAAACAGAACCAGCTTGCCATTCGGGGCATAGCTGGGCTTTTTCTCCCAGCCGACATCGGTCAGGATCTGCATCTGCCTGGTTTCAAAATCCTGGGTCGCAATCAGGAATTGCTTGCCATTGCTGTGCATGAACACGAAGCTTTTTCCATCCGGACTGTAGCGTGGCGAGAAGTTATTAGTTCCCTCAAAAGTCAGGCGCTCGGCGTCCCCCCCCTCCACCGGCATGCGATAGATTTGCGCACTGCCACCGCGGTCCGAGGTAAACAGCAAATACTGCCCATCCGGTGAAAAATTGGGCTCCGTATCAATCGCATCGCTGAAAGTAACACGCCGCAAACCGCTGCCATCCGGGCGCACCAGATATATCTGCGAGCTGCCATCACGGGTCAGCACGATGGCCAGCTGTTTTCCGTCGGGCGACCACGCCGGCGCGCTGTTGCTACCGGGGAAGGCCGCCAGTACGGCACGCTGGCGCATCAGCAGCGACTGCACATAGGTAACCGCATGCCCCTGTTCAAATGTCACATAGGCCAGATGGCTGCCGTCCGGCGACCAGGCCGGCGACATGATCGACTCGTTCAGTGACAGCACAGTCTGTTCGCCGTAACCATCGCTATCGGCGACCACCAGCCGATTGGTCTTTCCTTCACGATTTATATAGGCGATGCGCGTACTGAACACGCCGGCATCCCCGGTAAATTTCTCGTAAATCATGTCGGCGATGCGGTGCGCGATGGCACGCAGCTGATCGCTTTTGGCGGATACTGCCTGACCGGTCAGTTCGATTTGTTTCAGCGTGTCAAACAGGCGAAACTGCACCTGCACGCGCCCATCGGCTCCCTGCACCACGCTGCCGATAACCAGCGCATCCACCCCCGACCAGTCGGTGAATATCACGTCTTTCGGCTCGTGTGGCGCTTTACCGGCCGGATCAACCGTTCGAAACAATCCGCTGCGCTTCAAGTCATTAATGATCACCCCGCTGATACTTTGCGCAAGCTGGGATTCACCCGCAAACGGCACAATGCTGATCGGAATCTGGTGTTCCCCAGCGCCGATAATTTCAATATTCAGGGTCGCTTGCGCAGAATAAGCCGCACACATCAGAACAAACGCCGCCAGGTAACGCATAAACATAGTCATATATCCCTCGTCGTCCCGCCTTAATCAGGACTGAATTTCAAATGTAAATCACGAAAACGATTAAACAACACCCCGTCCGGGGGCAGCGGCAAAGGCTGTGCTTTCAGAATCCCGCGCTCCACCGCGTCGTCATATGCCCCGTTGCCGCTGGAGCGCGTCAATCTGGTTTCCATCACCAGGCCGCCAGGCAACAAAGTTACATCAAACTCAGCCCTGATCTTGCTGGTCACCCCAGGCGGCGCAACAATATTCCTGCGTATCTTGCTGCTAATCTTGGCCCTGTACTCATCCACGATGCGGCCCATGGCAGCAGCCTGCTCCTGGGCAGCCGCCTGTTGTGCCGATTCTTTGGCCTGCTGTTCACTCTCCTGCTGCAGCCGCTTGGCATAAGCGGCCTTTTGCTCCGCCAGCTGCTTGGGCGTCAGCTTGGCAACCACGTCATCCTTCTCGACCTTTTGCTTGATCTTCTCCTGCTTGACCTTCTTCTTTACCGTAACCTCAATGTCAGCTTTCGCCGGCACTGACTTCTCCGCAACCCGTGGCGGCGCCAGCTGCTCCTCCTGCTGCGGCTTTGCTTGCGGCCTTGGCTGTTCCTGCTGCTGCGGCAGCACAGCTGCAGCAGGCTCTTCGTTCTGCGGCAGGCTATCCCAGATATCCACCACCATACCCTGCGGCGGCTGCATCTGCCAGTTGAAGCCCAGATACAGCAAGATAAAAAAGGCACCATGCACCAGCAGTGCCAGTGCACCGGCAGAAAACTTGTAGGGTTCCGGGTAGGCCAATGCGCTCATGCTTAACGGGTACGGGCGAGCAGGCCCACTTTTTTGATGTTCTGCTGCTGCAGCATGTCCATCACTTTAATAACTTCTTCATAACGCACATTTTTATCGGCAGAGATGACCACCGCCTGCTGCGCATTTTTTTCCTGCTTCTGCCTCAGCACGGCGATCAGCTCATCACGCGTCACCACCTGTTCCCTGCCGCTCTTGCTGCGATCATTCAGCGCCAGCGAAGCATCCTTTTTGATGATCAGCTCCAGCGGTGCAACCGGTGGCGCCAGCGACTTGCCTACGCTGGGCAGGTCTATCTGCCCGGGATTCATCAGCGGGGCGGTAATCATGAAAATCACCAGCAGCACCAGCATCACGTCGATGTACGGCACGACGTTGATCTGACTCATGGGGCGCGGCGAGGTACGGCGATTATGCACAAACACCTCTCAGGAATGCAGCAAAGGGGCAGCAGGTAAAGAGATGTTTCATGGCTGGCGCTGCAATACGTTGGAGAATTCTTCCATAAAGCTTTCGAAGCGCGAAGACAGGCGCGCCGTGTCATGCGCATAGCGGTTGTAAGCCACCACTGCCGGAATCGCCGCAAACAAACCCATGGCTGTAGCCACCAGCGCTTCGGCAATACCCGGGGCAACGTGCGCCAGCGTCGCCTGGCCGACATTGGACAGCCCGCGGAAGGCGTTCATGATGCCCCATACCGTACCAAACAGGCCTACATACGGGCTCACCGAACCCACTGTCGCCAGGAAAGACAGATGCGACTCCAGCATGTCCATTTCACGCTGGTAAGTGGCGCGCATGGCCCTGCGCGTGCCGTCCATCACGGCAGTATTGTCCACACCATGCTTTTTCTTCAGTTTCACGAATTCCGCATAGCCCGCCGCAAAGATGCGCTCCAGACTGCCTGCCGTTTCACTGTCATCCAGATAATCCTTGTACAAGCGGTTGAGATCGGGATTGGCCCAGAATGCCTCTTCAAATGCGTCGCTCTGGCTGCGTGCCTGATGTATGGCAAACATCTTCAGAAAGATATACCACCACGACATCAGCGAAACCAGCAGCAGCAAGCCCATCACCATCTGCACCAGCAGGCTGGCGGTACTGATCAAATGCACAAACGACAAATCCTGCGTTACTTCCATATCCCCGCCCTTTATTCTTTTAACTGTTCCCGCAATATCTCAGGCACGCTGACCGGCTTGAAAGTTGCCATCGAAACGCACACCAGATGCACCTCGGCTTCGGTCAGCAACTCGTCCCCGCGCAGCACACTTTGCAGCAGACTGAGGCGGCTGCGCCCAAGCTCCTTGACCTGCGCGGTAATCGACAACAGATCATCCAGCAACGCCGGCTTGAGGTAATCCATCTTCAGCGAACGCACCACAAACACCACCCCCAGCTCCTTCATCAGGCCGGCATTGCTGTAGCCAAAGCCGCGCAACCACTCAGTCCGTGCGCGCTCCATAAAGTTCACATAGCTGGCGTGATAAACCACCCCGCCCGCGTCGGTGTCCTGAAAATACACGCGCACCGGCAGTTCAAAGATATGGTGGCGCTTGCTCATCCCCTATTGCCCCTCATCCCAAAGTTCCTTGCTGTTCGCATTGCGCGGCGGCGTCAGGCCGAAATGCAGGTAGGCATTCGCAGTGGCCATGCGTCCACGCGGCGTGCGCTGCAGATAACCCTGCTGGATCAGATAGGGCTCCAGCACGTCCTCAATAGTGTCGCGCTCCTCGCCAATGGCCGCGGCGAGGTTATCCACCCCAACCGGACCGCCCATGAATTTCTCGATCACCGTCAGCAACAGCTTCCTGTCCATTACATCCAGCCCTTGCGCGTCCACGTCCAGCATGGTCAGCGCAGCATCCGCCACCAGGTGCGTCGCTTCGCCATCGGCGCGCACATCGGCATAGTCGCGCACACGGCGCAGCAATCGGTTGGCAATGCGCGGTGTGCCGCGTGAACGGCGCGCAATTTCCATCGCCCCTTCGGGTGAAATCGGCAACTCCAGCAGGGAAGAAGAACGCGTGACGATGCGTTGCAGCTCGTTGGCGGTGTAGAACTCCAGGCGCGCCACGATGCCGAAGCGATCGCGCAGCGGGTTGGTCAGCATACCGGCGCGCGTGGTCGCCCCGACCAGGGTAAACGGCGGCAGATCGAGCTTGACCGAACGTGCCGATGGCCCCTCGCCGATCATAATGTCGATCTGGTAGTCCTCCAGCGCGGGATAGAGTATCTCTTCCACCACCGGCGACAGGCGGTGGATCTCGTCGATAAACAACACGTCATGCGGCTCCAGGTTGGTCAGCAGCGCAGCCAGGTCGCCCGCACGCTCCAGCACCGGACCGGAAGTCTGGCGCAGGTTGACGCCCATTTCGCGCGAGATGATGTGCGCCAGCGTGGTCTTGCCCAGCCCGGGCGGGCCGAACAGCAGCACGTGGTCGAGCGGTTCCTTGCGCTTGCGCGCCGCCTCGATGAAGATTTCCAGCTGGCCGCGGATCTTTTCCTGGCCGACATATTCGTCCAGCAGCTTGGGGCGCAGCGCGCGCTCTAGCGCCTCTTCCTGCGGCGAAATCGCTGCCGGAGAAATTACGCGGTTGGCACTAAGATCGTCGTGCTGAATCATGATTTG
Source organism: Gallionellaceae bacterium (assembly GCA_041488395.1). Taxonomy (GTDB): domain Bacteria; phylum Pseudomonadota; class Gammaproteobacteria; order Burkholderiales; family Gallionellaceae; genus 39-52-133. The sequence continues at coordinate 20,312 of JBGPPE010000016.1, read as the reverse complement.
GACAGAAATTTAAGCGCCTGGCGGATACCGTCGGACACGCCCGCGCCTGCAGGCAGCTGTCTGGCGGCCCAATCTGCTTCCTTGTCGTTATAGCCGAGTGCCAGCAGCGCATTGACGATGTCGTTATTGATGGAAGATGAGGCTGCCGCCCCCGGCGCAGCACTCGCACCAGAGACCGCGAATTTTCCCTGCAGTTCCAGCAACAGCCGCTCCGCGGTTTTCTTGCCCACCCCAGGAATCCTGGTCAGGCGGCCGACTTCCTTGTTCGCCACCGCCAGCGCCAGATCGGCCAAACTCAGGCCGGACAGCACCGACAGCGCCAGCTTGGGGCCCACACCGCTGATCTTGAGCAGCTGGCGAAACGCCGCGCGCTCTTCATCCGAACCGAAACCGTACAGCAGCTGCGCATCCTCGCGCACAATCATGCAGGTATGCAGCACCACCTTCTCGTTCAGCGCGGGCAGATTGTAAAAAGTACTCATCGGCACATCCACCTCGTAACCCACCCCCTGCACCTCGAGCAGAATCTGCGGCGGGTTCTTTTCCAGCAGGATGCCGTTTAATCTGCCTATCATGTATTCCCTTTACTAAAAAACAGCGCCAGCGACAGCAGTGCCCCATGCGCCAGCATCGCGGCGATGGTGAGCTTGATGGCATCGCCCAGTTGCTGCGGTTGTGCGGCGTGGCGTAACAACAAGAGGCTAGCTTTTGCACTAAACGGCAGCGCCAACAAGGCCAGCAGGGCGAGCAACGGCAACCAGCCCAGCAACACACTCAGCAGTAACCATGCGTAAGCAAAAAATACGATCAAGGCATAGCCCCAGCGCGCATGCCTTACCTCCAGGCGCGCCACCCAGTGCAGCTTGCCTGCTGCCGTATCGGCGGCGCGATCCGGAAACTGGTTGATATAAAGCAGGCCGGAGGTCAGTAAGGCATAGGACAAACCCGCGATGAATGGCGCTGCGGCAAAGCCCTTGCGCTGTACGAAATCAGCGCCCACCGTGATCGTCAAAATGCCCATGACCACGCTCAACTCACCCAGCCCGCGACTATTCAGCTTGAACGGCGGCGCAGAATACGCCCAGCCGATAAACAGCCCGGCGAGACCAACGTAAAGCAATTGCGGGGCGGAGCGGGCCATCAGCCACAGCCCGGCCAGCGCCACGCCCGCCAGCAGGGCAAAGCCGAAGTTGCGTGTCTGCAGTGGCGTCAGCACGCCGTTCTGGATAAAACGGCTGCCACCGGTGAAGGGGAAGATGCGTTCGGTGTTCTGTGCATCGGTGCCGTTGAGTTCATCGTAATAATCGTTGAGCACATTCACGCCGGCATGTGCCAGCAAGGCAAACAGCAAGGTGACCAGCGCGAGCGAAAAACTGAACGCAAGGCCATCATGCCAGGCCAGCGCCAGACCAAGCAGACAGGCCATCAGGCTGGCCGTTAGAAAGGCCGGTCGGGTCGCTGCGAAATAGCGTGCCAGCGGGTTCTGAAATGTTGCGAGCGTCGGTTCCATCGGTTGCATCATTACACCAGCCTTCCATGTCGTACTCGAAAACCCCTGGTTGCCAGCGCACCCAGCCCCATGCCGCCATGCGCGTGGCAAATGGCGCACGCCAGCGCGTCCGCCGCATCTGCACCCGGCTTGCCGGACAACGCCAGCAGGCGCTGCACCATATCCTGTACCTGCTCCTTATCCGCATGACCATTGCCCACCACCGACTGCTTCACCTGCAAGGCAGTGTATTCGGCTACCGGCAGATCGGCCTGCACCGCCGCGCAGATGGCCGCACCGCGCGCCTGCCCCAGCAACAGGGTGGATTGCGGATTCACGTTGACGAACACCTTCTCCACCGCCACCTGTTGCGGCTGATAAGTGGCAATCACCTCTGCCAGCGAATCCAGAATCACCTTCAGCCGCGGTGGCAGCTCGCCAGCAGGCGTCTTGATGCAGCCGCTGGCCACGTAACTGAGCTTCTGCCCGACCTTGTCTACCACGCCAAACCCGGTGATGCGCAGGCCGGGATCGATACCAAGAATGCGCGTTGCAGCCAGAACAGTCTGTTGTGCAGACGTATGACTCACTCTTCAATCACTGCGTTGGTATACACCTCTTGCACGTCATCCAGGCTTTCCAGAGCATCCAGCAATTTCTGCATGCGCACAGCGTCGTCACCGCTAAAGACCACCTCATTGGCAGGCTTCATCGTCACTTCGGCTATTTCCGCCTTGAAACCGGCCGCCTCCAGGCGCTGCTTCACATCCATGAAGTCATGCGGCCCGGTAATCACCTCAATGCTGCCATCCTCATCGCTGACGATATCTTCCGCACCTGCATCCAGCGCCACCTCCATCAAGGCATCTTCATCGGTGCCCGGCGCAAAAATCATCTGGCCGCAATGCTTGAACATAAAGGCCACCGAGCCATCGGTGCCGAGGTTGCCGCCGTATTTGGTAAAAGCGTGGCGCACATCCGCCACCGTGCGCGTCTTGTTGTCGGTCATGCAGTCCACCATCACTGCAGCGCCGTTGATGCCATAGCCTTCATAGCGCAGTTCAAGATAGTCCACTCCTTCCAGCTCGCCGGCACCGCGCTTGATGGCACGCTCCACGTTGTCCTTGGGCATATTCTGCTCATAGGCCTTTTCCATCGCCAGACGCAGGCGCGGATTACAGGTCGGGTCGCTGCCGCCCAGTTTGGCCGCCACGGTGATCTCCCGGATCAGGCGCGTAAACACCTTGCCGCGCTTGGCGTCCTGCTTGCCTTTACGATGCTGGATATTGGCCCATTTACTATGTCCTGCCATGACACTCTCCATTGTTATTCGCACGTTTTTACGGCGAATACTCTATTTACTCAAAAATAGGGCGAATACTAACATTTCAGGGCGGCCAACCCAATACGCCATTTCCGCCCGGCGGGACGATACATAGTCACGATAGTTTGATCTTAAGCAACAGCGAGCGAGTATAATAACGATTAAAATTAACATTTAACCTTGAGCATCAACCCATGAAAAAATCGTACCTGATTGTTTTGGCAGCATGTTTGCTCTTCGCAGGCAACGCCAATGCCGAGAGTGGATACCTGTTGGCGCAGAAACATTTGTGCACATCCTGCCATTCTCTCGACAGGAAGCTTATCGGTCCATCATGGATGAGTATTTCCACCATGTACCAGAACAGGCCTGACGCCGAAGCCTATCTGATCGGCAAAATCCGCAGCGGCGGAACCGGCACCTGGGGCACCGCCCACATGCCGCCATCCAACAACGTTGGAGACGAGGACATCAAAATCCTGGCGCAATACATCCTCAAGCTGATCAAGGAATAACCCTCATCAGCTCCAACGACAAGGCCGGCACCCGCTGGCCTTGTTACTTTCCACTCCGTCAACAGTTACGCTATTCAGTCTGATCTGGCGCACGCTTTTGCCGAGCCCGCTTGCGGCAAATGTTTTTCAGGGCAGCGGCCGCAGCAAAACACTTGCTGCCAGCAGCATGGTAACGAGCAAGTTCCCGTCACTTGCTCGTTACCATGCTGGGTTATAATCTGGGCAATTTTGCACACCAACCCATCCCTGCCTTGGCACTCAATCACGCATCATGGGCCAGTCAGGACGACACAATGAATATTTTTTACGAAGAAGACGGCAGTTTTAAGGTCGGCAACATCATGACTGACAACACCACCTCGCTGCAGGTGGAAAGCATCCACGGCAAACGCAGCAAAATCAAGGCCGCCAACGGCCTGTTGCGTTTTTCCCAGCCGGGCCTGGCTGAGTTCATGGCACAGGCCGAAGCGATCGCCGCCGACATTGATGTCGAATTTCTGTGGGAATCCAGCCCGGCCGAAGAATTTGGCTTTGACACCCTGGCCACCGAGTATTTCGGCCACCCGCCCACGCCGGTGGAAGCCGCGGGCACACTGATCCGCCTGCACTCTTCGCCGATGCATTTCTACAAGAAGGGCAAGGGCCACTACAAAGCCGCACCACCGGAAGCGCTCAAGTCCGCGCTGGCCAGCGCCGAGAAAAAACGCCTGCAAGCCGCCTTGCAGGCACGTTACACCGAGCAGTTGTGTGCCGATACCCTGCCGCCCGAATTTGCCGACAAAATTTCACAGCTGCTCTACAAACCGGACCGCAACACCCTGGAAGTCAAGGCACTTGAAGCCGCCTGCGAGGCCACACATTTATCTGCTGCGCACCTGCTGCAGCGCTGTAGCGCCATTCCGTCCACCAGCGCCTATCACCTGAACCGCTTCCTGCTGGAGAACTTCCCGCACGGCACCGGCTTCCCGGAGGTCAGCGTAGAGCCCCATCCCGAGCTGCCGCTGGCCGCAGCCACCGCTTTCAGCATCGACGATGCCACCACCACCGAAATCGACGATGCGTTTTCCGTCGCCCAATTGCCTAACGGCAACTGGCGCATCGGCGTGCATATCGCCGCACCGGCACTGGGTATACCGTCCGGCACCCCGGTGGACGCCATCGCGGCAGCGCGCCTGTCCACCGTGTACATGCCAGGCAACAAGATCACCATGCTGCCCGAAAACGTGGTGCAGGCATTCACCCTGTGCGCCGACAAGGTCTGCCCGGCCTTGTCGCTCTACATGGAAGTGGATGCCGCCACGCTGGCCGTGCTGAGCACGGAGAGCCGTCTGGAGCGCCTGCATATTTCCGCCAACCTGCGCCACGACACGCTGGAGCCGCTGTTCAACGAAAACACCCTGCGCGATTGCAAGCTGGACTATCCCTACGCCAGCGAACTCACCCTGCTGTGGAACCTGGCGCAGAAGCTGGAAGCTGCGCGCGGCAAATCGGCTGACAACAGCACGCAGCAGATTGACTACAACTTCTACGTGGAAAATGACGTCGTCACCATTAGCAACCGCCTGCGCGGCTCCCCCATCGACAAGGTTGTGTCCGAGCTGATGATCTTCGTCAACAGCAGCTGGGGCAAACTGCTCGCCGACCACGATGTGGCCGGCATCTATCGCACCCAGAACAATGGCAAGGTCAAGATGAGCACGGTTGCCGCGCCACACCAGGGCCTGGGCGTGGCACACTACATGTGGTCGAGCTCGCCGCTGCGCCGCTACATCGACCTCGTCAACCAGCGCCAGATTATCCGGCTGCTGGCGCAAGAGCCGCCAGTGTACGCAAAAAACGATACACTGCTGTTTACCATCCTGCGCGATTTCGATGCAGCCTACACTGCCTATAATGACTTCCAGCGCCAGATGGAACGTTACTGGTGTTTGCGCTGGCTGCAACAGGAAAAAGTGGAACGAATCGAAGCCATGGTAATACGCGAAAATCTGGTCAAACTCTCTGCCATCCCGCTGACTGGGCGCATCGCCTCGCTCCCCGAGTTGCCGCCGAACACCATGGTGGAACTGGAACTGGGCGAGATTGATTTGCTCGACCTGAACTTCAATGCGCGCTTCGTTTCCGCCGCCACCCCCGAACCAGCGGAGGTGACGGCGTAATGCTGGACTGGATCAAACAACGGCTGGCACAGGCACGCGCCTACTCGCCACTGTCGCTCACCCTGCCGTTCTCGATTTTTCTGCATGCGTTTATCCTGTTCGGCATAGGCTTTGTGCTGCCCGACCCGAGCAGGACCACCGACTTCCTGCAGCCGCTGGAAGTTGTGCTGGTCAACAGCCAGTCCAAATCGCGTCCGCTCAAGGCTGACGCCCTGGCCCAGCATAATCTGTCCGGCGGTGGCAACACGGCTGCGGACAAACGCGCCAGCAGCCCGCTGCCCACGCTCAGCGACGACAAACAGCTGGTACTGGAGCAATCGTCCAAGAACGTGAAACAGCTCGAACAGGAAGTAAAAAGGCTGCTCACCCGACTGCACAGTACACAGAGCGTTGATCAGGAAAAAACCGAAAAGCAGCATGAAGCCAACCAGCTCAACGGCCAGGACCTGGTGCAGCGCTCACTCGAAATTGCCCGCCTGGAAGCGCAGATCAGCAAGGATTTCAACGCCTACCAGAAGCTGCCCAAACGCACCTTTATCGGCGCACGCACCCAGGAATATCGCTATGCGCAATATGTGGAAGACTGGCGCGTCAAGGTAGAACGCATCGGCAACCTGAACTATCCCGCCCAGGCACGCCAGCAAAAGATCTTTGGCCAGCTGCGCATGACCGTCTCGATCCGCGCCGACGGCAGCGTGGAAAGCGTGGAAGTCAACAAATCGTCGGGCAAGCGCATACTCGATGCGGCTGCCGTGCGCATCGTCAAGCTGGCCGCCCCGTACGCACCTTTCCCGGCAGACATGCGCAAGGACACCGACATCCTCAGCATTGTGCGCACCTGGTCATTTACCAGCAACGAACATCTGGAAAGCGAATAAAGCAGGATCACCATGTCACTCGCACGCCTGTTTCTGCCGCTGTTGTTTGCCTGCTCCCTGCTGCTTGCGCAGCAAGGCGGTATTGCACACGCGCTAAGCCACACCCTGGCCACGCAGCAGCAGGACGAGAAACCGGGTACACATCCACACAACTGTGAATTATGTGCGCTGGATGCTCAGCTCGGCAGCGCACTGAACAGCACATTTTTCAGCTTTGCCCTGGCACTGTTGCCTGCTAGCACCTGGACGCACTGTGCTGCTTCATTCCAGTTCGCTCATACCTTAACCGCCACTGCACGCGGCCCACCTGTCACGCTCCGCGAGTTCGCATAATTTCCACCGGGCCTGCATGCCCGGCCCATGCACTTTATCTGGAGTAACACCATGCTTAGATACCTCACATTGTTTGTGGCGTTCTGCATCCCGCTATCCGCCCACGCTGCGGACGAGACAGAGCTGCAAGCCATACACGAACAGATCCGCCAGCTGGAGCTGCGCCTGCAGCAGGCTGAAAGCAAAGTCGCGCATGCCCCCGAGCACGAGCACAGCGAGGCTGGGGCGAATGCCTTTAATCCGGCTGTTTCCCTCATCCTGTCCGGCACCTATGGGCGAATTGGCGAGAACCCTGACATCCCCGCCAGCGGCTTTGCCATGTCGCCCAACAACCACGGCTACAGCAGAAGCTTCAGCCTGAAGGAATCCGAACTGGGCATCAGCGCCAGCATCGATCCGCAATTCAGCGGTGTCGCCACCATTGCGCTGGCGCCCGAGGGCGGCAGCAGCGTAGAAAATGCCTTCGTGCAAACCACTGCGCTGGGCAATGGCCTAAATCTCAAGATGGGACGCTATTTCTCCGCGCTGGGCTATCTCAATGAGCAGCATGCCCACGCTTGGGACTTCATCGACCAGCCGCTGGTTTACCGCACCTTCTGGGACAACCAGCTAAGCGACGATGGTTTGCAGCTCAAGTGGCTGGCACCCACCGATACCTTTGTTGAACTTGGCGCGGAGCTGGGGCGCGGACGCGGTTATCCCGGCACAGACAGGCAGGACAGCAATGGCGCAGGTGCCGAAACCCTGTTCGTGCACGTGGGCGATGACATCGGCATCAGCAGCAGCTGGCGTGCCGGTTTTTCCCTGCACCAGACCCACCAGGTCAATGCCATCAGCAACAATGTGCCCGACCTCGCCGCTACCGCAGGCGGTGTCAGCGACAGCTTCACCGGCGACAGCAAAACCAGCGGCGTGGACTTCGTGTGGAAATACGCGCCCGATGGCAACACGACAGTAACCAATTTCAAGCTGCAGGGCGAGTATTTCCAGCGCACCCAGAATGGCTCGCTGACCTACAACCTGGCTGCCCCGGTGACCGACAGTTACCGTGTCACCCAGTCCGGCTGGTATGTGCAGGGCGTTTACCAGTTCATGCCGAATTGGCGTACCGGCGTGCGTTACGACCAGCTCTCCTCCGGCAATGCCGAGGTGGGTACAACCAATGCCGCCAACGTGATCAGCAACTACGCCTACACGCCGACCCGCTACACGCTGATGTTCGATTACAGCCCGAGTGAATTCTCGCGCCTGCGCCTGCAACTGGCACAGGACAAATCGCGCGCAGACCTGGTCGACAACCAGATATTTTTGCAATACGTCATGAGCCTGGGTGCCCATGGCGCACACCAATTCTAAGGAGCAGCCCATGCACACCATGTTAAAAATGCTCGCTGTATTTTTGCTCACAGCACTCGCCCTGCCCGCCCAGGCAGCACTCAACATATTTGCCTGCGAACCGGAATGGGGCGCGCTGGCACAGGAGCTGGCCGGCGACAAGGCCAGCATCTACACCGCCACCACCGCACTGCAAGACCCCCATCATGTGCAGGCACGCCCCAGCCTGATTGCTCGTGCACGCCGCGCGCAGCTGGTGGTGTGCACCGGTGCCGAGCTGGAAATCGGCTGGCTGCCGCTGATCCTGCACGAATCCGCCAACCCGGTTATTGCCGCCGACAGACCCGGCTATTTCGAGGCGGCACATTACGTGCAGATGCTGGAGGTGCCCAGCCGCCTCGACCGCGCCGATGGCGACGTGCATGCGGCCGGCAACCCGCACATCCAGCTGGATGCGCGCAACTATCTGCCCATCGCTCAGGCCCTCGCGGCACGCCTGAGCGAGCTTGACCCTGCCAACGCAGGGTTTTACAGCAACCGCCTGCAGGCATTCAGCCAGTCCTGGCAGGCCGCACTCAAGCGTTGGGAAATTCAGGCCGCACCGCTCAGGGGGCAGCCCGTGCTGGTACAGCACCGCGCCTATCCTTATCTGGAAGCATGGCTGGGCCTGAAACAGGTTGCCGAACTGGAAGCCAAGCCCGGCATGGAACCCAGTGCCGCGCACCTGGCCCAGGTGCTGTCACAGCTGCAGCAACAACCTGCACGCATGGTGATACGCGCAGCCTACCAGGATGAAAAGCCATCCGAATGGATTGCCCAGCGCGCGCACATCAATGCGGTTTCCCTGCCGTTCAGCGTGGGCGGCACGGCAGCTGCCAAGGACTTATACGGACTGTTTGACGACACCATTGCACGTTTGCTGGCGGGGTTGAAATGAACGACATCGATTTCAGCATCATCATTCCCGCTTTCATTGCCGGCCTGCTGGTACTTGCCACCCATGTACCACTGGGCATGAAAGTGCTGGCACGCGGCATTATTTTTGCCGATCTGGCGGTGGCGCAAATTGCCGGGCTCGGGGTGGTCATCGCGGGCTTGGCGGGTTACGCCGACAACTCGCTGGCCGTGCAGCTCATCGCCGTAGCCAGCGCGCTGGCAGGCGCCTTGTTGCTGGCCTATATCGAGCATTTCCTGCCGGAAGTACGCGAAGCCAGCATCGGCCTGCTGTTTGTGCTGGCAGCCAGCGGCGGCATCCTGCTGATGAGCCACGACACGCACGCCGGCGAGCATCTGAAAGACCTGCTGGTGGGGCAAATCCTGTGGGTAAGCGAGCGCCAGCTCATCGCCACCGCCGTGCTCAGCACAGCCATCCTGTTGGCCCTGCGCGCATTCCGTTACAAACTCAGCACCTTTGCTTTCTACGCCCTGTTTGCACTGGCGGTCACCGCCTCGGTGCAGCTGGTTGGTGTGTATCTGGTATTTGCCAGCCTGATCGTGCCGGCACTGGCCACCTACAAGCTGCGCCGCCGGCGCATGCTGGTGGCCTACATCCTGGGCGTGCTGGGCTATGCCGGCGGGCTGCTGCTGTCAGTGTGGCTGGACCTGCCCGGCGGGGCCGCCATCGTGTGGGCCATGGCCCTGCTGGGTGCCATGCTGCTGCTCAGAATGCGCAGGGAATAGCGCTATAATTCGCCGCTTACACCATCAAGAAACCTGAACCGGAATGACAGATAAATACGCCGTAATCGGCCACCCGATTGCGCACAGCAAATCGCCGCTGATCCACCAGATGTTTGCCGCGCAAACCGGGCAGGACATGAGCTATGTCGCCATCGAAGCGCCGCTGGACGGCTTCCGCGACACTATCGCGCGCCTGCGCAGCGAGGGCTACAAGGGCTGTAATGTCACTGTACCGTTCAAACACGAGGCTTTTCAGCTGGCCACGCAGCACTCCGGCCGCGCCCGCGCCGCGCATGCGGTGAACACGCTGATTTTCGAGGGCGACGAGATACTCGGCGACAACACCGATGGCGTCGGCATGATTGCCGACATCGAGGAAAATCTCGGCTGTCGTTTCCTGTTCAAGCATGTGCTGCTGATGGGTGCCGGCGGCGCGGCACACGGCGTGATCTGGCATCTGTTCAATGCCGGCGCATCGGTAATCATCAGCAACCGCACCATGGACAAGGCCGAACAGCTCGCCGCCGAATTCGAGGGCTATGGCACAGTGTTCGCCAAGAGTTACGAGGCATTGGCCGGACAGCAGTTCGATATTGTCATCAACGCCACTTCCAGCAGCCTGTCCGATGCATTGCCGCCGCTGCCGGCCGGCATTTTCAAACCCGGTGCGCTCGCCTACGACATGATGTACGGCAAGAGCACACCGTTCCTGCGCTTTGCCGAACAGCAGGGCGCAGCACGTCTTGCCGACGGGCTGGGCATGCTGGTTGAGCAGGCCGCAGTGGCATTCGAGAAGTGGCGTGGCGTCAAACCGGACACCGCTCCCGTGATTGCCAAACTGCGCGAGCTGTAAGCATGGCAAAAGCCGCAAAAAAAACGCTCTGGTACTGGCTATGGCGCTTCCTCGTCCTGCTGCTGCTATCGCTGCTGGCCTACCAGGCCTGGATCGCCGCGCACATTGCCTGGTGGGTAAACCACAACCCGGCCACCAGCGCTTTTATGGAAGACCGCCTCGAAATACTGCAGACAAAAAACCCCAAGGCCAAATTGCAGCATCTATGGGTGCCGTATAAAAACATTTCCACCGCTCTCAAGCAGGCACTGATCGTTGCCGAAGACGACAAATTCCTCGATCATGAAGGCTTCGACTGGGAAGGGATACAGAAGGCCTACGAGAAAAATCTGCAAAAGGGCAAGATCGTCGCCGGTGGTTCCACTATCAGCCAGCAACTGGCCAAGAATTTATTTCTTTCAACGAAGCGCACGCCGTGGCGCAAAGGCGAGGAAGCACTCATCACGCTGATGCTGGAAGCGATGATGGACAAGGAGCGCATCTTCGAGATCTATCTGAATACCATCGAGTGGGGCAACGGCGTGTTTGGCGCAGAAGCCGCAGCACGCCATTACTATGGCGTCAGCGCAGCACAGCTCAGCTCGGCACAAGCCGCCAAGCTCGCCGCCATGGTGCCCAATCCGCGCTTCTACGACCGCAACCGCGAAGCGCCCGGACTGATGCGCAAGACGGCGATTATCCTGGAGCGCATGGGCGATGCGGATATCCCGTAAGCATCAGGCAACTTTCTTCAGACCAAACCCATTGTCACCAGCGCGATAAACGCCGCAAACAGGGCAAAGTGGCTGATGCCCTCAATCGCGTTGGTCTCGCCGTCGTGCAGGTTGTTCATCACGGCCAGGAAGGTCAGCAGCAGCATACCGGCCTGGATGGGCGTGAGCGCCATGTCGATGCGTTCGCCGCTGAACAGTGCGATGGCCTCGATCACCGGCAAAGTGAGCAGCACCGTGGCCAGCGAGGCGCCCAGCGCGATGTTGACGGTAGTCTGCATGCGGTCCTGCTGTGCGGCCTTGAGTGCGGTGAGGATTTCGGGGCTGGCGGAGATCAGCGCCACCAGCACGGCGGGGATCGCCTTGGGCAGATTAGTGCCGGACAAGCCGGCATCCAGCAGCACCGATAAAACCTCCGAAAGCAGGCCGACCAGTATGATCGCGCCTATCATCACCGCAACGTGCAAGGCATTCGGGCTGTGCACTTCATCATGCGACTCCTCTTCCGTCGCGGAGGAATACTCGAAAAACTTGCGGTGCTCCACCGTCTGCAGGCGCAGGAAGCCCAGATACATGATTGCCATGATGCCGATGGAAAAAACCGAGTAGATTTTCCATTGCGCCTGCGGCACAAAGTCCGGAATGAACATGCCGATACCGATGGCGACCAGCAGCATGGCGATAAACGAATTGGCCGAATCCACGTTGTATTTGGAACTGCCATGCTTCAGTCCGGCAACGATAGCGGAGAGGCCAAGTATGCCGTTGATATCGAACATCACTGCAGCGAATACCGTGTCGCGTGCCAGCGTCGGGTTCGCTTCACCCGTCAGCAGCACCACCAGTATCACCACTTCCACCGAAACCGCGGCCAGAGTGAGAATCAGCGTGCCATAGGGCTCGCCGAGGCGCATCGCCAGCACTTCGGCATGATGGCTGATGCGGAAGGCCACTGCGATAATCGCCGCGAGTATCACCAGCAGCATTCCCCACAGCAGTGCGCCGCCGTGTGCAACAGCGGCATGCTCCAGCGCAAAACCCAGTGCCAGCACCACCATGGCGAAAGCAATCGGAAACTCGGAAAGAAGATATTTCATGAAGTGTCTGCTCAAGAATTGCGGAGCAGACACACTAGCGGAGGAATGGAATGCGGTCAAACCTCGGGATTTTCCCGCCCTGAAAATACAGGCCTGGCGCAATATTGCTGCCAGGCCTGTATTGGCTTTGAGCTTGCAACTCCCAGGGGACGATCAAACTGCTTTCATCACTTCCGCCTCGGCAGTCACTTTTTCAGCCTGGGCTGAGTAGAACTTTGCCGCCTTGAAAAGAATTTCGGATGAACGGATAAATTTCTTGTCCAGTGCCACTTCAACCGGCGTTTTGCCCTCTGCATTCAGCGCCTCGATATCCGCACCGCTGTTTACCAGCATGCGCACTATGTCGGGGTATCCTCTTTCTACAGCGAGGTGCAAGGGGGTGAAACCCTGTTCAAAGAAATTCACCTGCGCGTCCATGTTCAGCAATTCAAAAACCCTGGCCTGGTCGCCTTTGTAGATTGCGGTTAACAACTCGAAGCGAGTGTCTGTTGATTCCGTGGTAACGCTTTCTTCCACCCCGGTTGGCAGTAATTTGAGCGCGTAATTCAGCAGGGAAACAGTGACCAGTGCACCCAGCACAAACAGCATAATCATGGGGTCGAAGCCCATATCTGCAGCAAAATCCTGCGGGATATTGGCTCCCAGCGCCAGGATGACCACCGCCAGGAACAGCATCAGGCGCAAATAGCGGAACAGCGCAATCACTACCGAGGTGGTGAGCACCAGCAACAGCAATTTTTTGTCGACCAGACCGCCTACCACCTGATCCGGCAAGTTGGCAGTAAAACTCATTAAGGAAACGAGTATCAGGATAACGATTTCACTGGATTTAATCTGGACTTTCATTGTGCGCTCCAATCCTTACAGACAAATCTGAAAGCGGGAACGCAAAGGTCAGGAGAAACAGGAGGGCTGCAAGAAACCGCATGGGGAGGGCATCGGCTTATCTGGCAATCCCGCTGTCATAGAACCCCGTGGGGCTCCTTAGACCGGAAACTTTGCGTCTCTGCCTTTCGGCAGGTTTGCTATTTTCAGATACGAAAAACTATTTCAGTACCACATCAGCGCACTGAAACTTATGCTCGCCATCCTACCCTCGGCATAGCCTTTGTCAAGGATCAGCAAGACGGCCTGTTTAAATTCAATCAGATAGGTATGCAGCAGCTACAAATAAGCTTCTGCGCAAACCACCCGGTTCCTGCCGTTCTCCTTGGCCTGATAGAGCGCGGCATCGGCCGCGCTGACCAGGCTCTGGGCAAGTGCCGCGGGCTCTTCTCCGGCTTCCGCAGGAAGCATGGTGACGCCAATGGAAATAGTCACCGGCAGGCTTTCATCCGCAAGGGGCTGGAACGGCCGGGCGGCAATTGTGCTGCGTATGCGCTCGGCAATTTCAAAGGCCTGCTCCATATCCGTCTGCGGCAGCAAGACCACGAATTCTTCACCGCCATAGCGCGCGATCACGTCATTGCTGCGCAACTGCAACTTGATCAGCCGCGCCACGTTGCGCAGCACCTCATCTCCGGCATGGTGGCCGAGGCTGTCGTTGATGCGCTTGAACCTGTCCACATCGAGGAACATGCAGGCCAGCGGCAGCTGGTGCCGTTGCGCATGGGCAATCTCGTCCTGGCAACGGCTTTCAAAATAGCGCCGGTTGTTGACCCCGGTCAGCGGGTCGGTCAGCCCCACCAGCTTGAGGCGTTCGTGGTTCAGCGCATTTTCCAGACAGATGGAAAAAACCGCAGCCAGGCGTTCGAGGAAGTCGGTGCTGCTGTCAGCTGCGAACCGTTCCGCCTTGCAGCTGCCCAGATTCAGGCTGCCGATCAGTTCATCCTGTCGCAGCAAAGGCAACAGCACCATCGACATGCAGCCGCTAGGCCAGGGATCGAATATGGCATCCGGCCGTTCGTCATTAAACACGCCCAGATAGGGCTTCATCTCGTCGGCATAGAGTCGTTCCAGCAGAACCAGGCCGGGCACCTCCGCGCTTCCCCGTTTCTCCCCCTCCAGCAGGCGGGCAATTTCATATTCGGGGTCGGCCAGCACCAGGGTGACTGCGTCGAGGTCGCAGGCACATTTATATTCCTGCAGCAGTATTTGTATCAGTTCGGAAAGCGAGCGGGTACTGATCAAGCGCCGTTCGAGCTGATCGAGGCGGCGTAATTTTTTTTCATTCAGGCGCGCTTCATCCAGCAGGGTTTGCAGCTGGCGGCGCAAGAGCTGGTTTTCAGTTTGCAGGACGTTGCTCCATCAAAATAAATGCGGCCGAACGAATATGACTCGGCAAAATTCTAGCAGATTACTCGGTCTTGTTCGCACCATGCTGGACATTTCTGCATCTTAACCAAACGCAGCCTGGCCGAGCCCGCCATAACCGCTTGCCGCAGCAAGCCAAGGGCCATCTGCTATCATTGCAACATGCTCAACATTCAGAACCTGACCTACCTGCAGGGCGGCACGCCGCTCTTGCAGAGTGTAAATTTGCAGGCTTTTGCCAACCAGCGTATCGGCTTGGTGGGCAAAAACGGCTGCGGAAAATCCACCCTGTTTCGCCTGATTCGCGGCGAGATCAAACCGGAGAGTGGCGAGGTTTCCATCCAGTCCGGAAAATCGATTGCCTTTGTCGAGCAGGAGATCGCCACTTCCGAGCAACCTGCGCTGGAATTTGTGCTCGATGGCGACGTGGAGCTGCGCCAGCTGGAGAAAACCCTGGCACACGCAAACCATGATGCGGCCTGGTTTGAAGCGCAGAGCCGCTATGAGGCAATCAACGGCTATGTTGCCAAGGCGCGCGCAGCACAATTGCTGAACGGCCTGGGCTTCGCCAGCGACACACTGGAACGCCCGGTGAGCAGCTTTTCCGGCGGCTGGCGCATGCGCCTGAACCTGGCACGCGCACTGATGCACCGCGCCGATTTGCTGTTGCTGGACGAACCCACCAACCACCTCGATCTGGAAGCCATCCTGTGGCTGGAAAAATATCTGGAGCATTACCCCGGCAGCATTCTGCTGGTTTCACATGATCGCGAATTTCTCAATGCCTGCGTCAACCGCATTGCGCATGTGCATGATCACATCATCGATACCTACGCGGGCAACTACGACGATTTCGAACGCGCCCGCGCCGAAAAAATCGCGCAGCAGAACCAGGCCTTCAACCAGCAGCAAGCCAAGATCGCCCACCTGGAGGATTTCGTGCGCCGCTTCCGCGCCAAGGCCACCAAGGCCAAGCAGGCGCAAAGCCGCATCAAGGCGCTGGAACGGATTAGCCGCATTGCACCTGCACATCTCAGCGATGGCCATTTCGAGCTGGAGATCGAAGCGCCGGAACGCAGCCCGGATCTGCTATTGCGTGCCGAGAAAGTAAGCTTCAGCTACGCCGACAAACCCCTGTTCAGCAACCTTAACCTGGCGCTGCGTGCAGGTGCACGCATTGCATTGCTGGGCCCGAACGGGGCGGGAAAATCCACACTGATCAAATTGCTGGTGGGTGAGCTGGCGCCGACAGCGGGCAAGCTGGAACTGACACCCGATATCCGCATCGGCTACTTCGCCCAGCATCAGCTGGAGAATCTGGACAGTGCAGCCACACCGTTGCAACATATGGAGCGCATTGCCCCCAAGGAAAAAACCCTCGCCTTGCGCACTTTCCTCGGCCGCTTTGGCCTGGCCGGCGACAGCGAAGATCGACCCGTCGCCAGCTTCTCCGGTGGCGAGAAAAGCCGTCTGGCGCTGGCCCTGCTGGCCTGGCAGAAACCGCACCTGCTACTGCTCGACGAGCCCACCAACCACCTCGATCTGGACATGCGCGATGCGCTGACTCTGGCACTGGAGGAATATGCAGGTGCCGTGGTGATCGTTTCACACGATCGCAGCCTGATCCGTGCTGTGGCCGACGAGTTATGGCTGGTGGCGGATGGAGAGGCCGGCCTATTTGACGGCGATCTGGAAGATTACAAGAACTGGATAGAAGCGCGCAGGCCGGCCGAAACAACCGCAGCTCCTGCTGAGAAGGCGCGCCCCCAAGCGGCCGCCCGTCCCAACCGCAAGGCCCTGCAATCCAGGCTAAGCAAGCTGAATGCTGCACTGGTTGCAGCCCAGACCGAGTTGACCATAGTCACCAACAAGCTGGCCGATCCCGCCACCTACGACACTCTCCCGCGCAGTGAAGTCGACAAGCTAAATGTATTGCATACCAGCCTGGAACAGAAAGTAGCCGAACTGGAGGAAAGCTGGCTGGAGCTGGAGATGGCGATGGAAGAGGCGGTTTGAAGCGCTTTTCAGCTTGTTCCCACAACATCGTAAATTTTTTTAATAGCGCAAAAGCACTACACGAACAAGGCACGCTCGACTTCGAAATGCATCAGCCGTACTTCACCTGCAATTGCGGGTACACCCTGTTCACGACATCCCCCCGCTTCAGCATTGACGCAAATTCAATTTCCTCATTGGCCACCACCTGGGCCAGATAAAAGATATTTTTTTCAACAGCCTCGATGTAGAAATTGCGCTCGACTCCCAGCCACTCCCTGAAATGGTGTGGCAATTTGTCCACCACTCCCCCCAGCTCACCAGCCAGTTTGAGCATGGTGTGCTCATAAAACACAAATGACTTGTTCAACAGGTCACGAATGTTGTCATAGTTGCCCAGCCCCGCCTCCTTGAATTCAAAATACAGGAAAAGCAATTTTTCCAGATACAGCCGATCAGCCATTTGTCCGACCAGATCCGCTGTGCCGACAATTTGACCGAGCATGCGCGTACGTTCATCAGGAAAAATGATGTTGGCAAAACCTTTCATGTGGTCCGTGCTCTGCATCAGGTACGCAAGGGAGTGCGCCAACTCAGGCGGGTAATGCTGTTCTAGCGCATATTGCCGCATAAACTGAATGCCGCGCGTCACATGAATTTTGGTGTATTGCGCGCCAGTACCGCTTTCTTCACCACGGCGTTGCGCATAACCTACGTCATGAAACAGGGTGGCCAGCATTATGGATGTTATCTCCCGCTCAGACAGCGGCGTACCGGACACATGTACGCCATGCAGCAGGCGGACGGCACATATAAAGACTGAAAGCGTATGGGAAAGATCGTGATAAGGCGTTGCAATGGCGGTATAACCGGGGTATTCGCCGCGAAACATGCGCAGCACATCATCAAAAGCGCAGCGCAAGTCTGAAAAATCGTGAGAGGGAAGGATAGACCCGACGATAACTTCTGCCTCAGCCCAGACTTTATCCGGATCACTATTGCTGAATAGTTTGCAGGTTTCGCTAAACTCCGGTGGGCTCTTCTTCATGCATATCCTCATGTTTCAGGCGGCACAACAATAGTAAGTGAGAACCCCCATAACGCATACATGTGTATTGGATGCATGTAATTGTCACCTGAAGCATTATTTCAACCGGACCAATCATGCACAAGCTAGCTGAACAGCTAGGAAAAATCGCCAATTTCGCACAACTTTTATTTAATTCCATCTTAAATGCCGCGCACCAACAATGTGCGCAGGCTATTTAAACGGAAAGGCAATGATCGCCTTGGCTACCCAGGTGTCGGCAGCATTGCTGTCTCCGCGACCAATACCGAAGTTGATGTCAAAATCATGCCGCGCCAAGTCCAGTGCGGCATACAGATATTGAACTCGCTCCGGAGCGGGCAGCAAATCATTGGCAAACCCATATTCCCCGTAATACTCAACACCGGCTTGCAGCCCCTCCGCCACCTTGCGTGCAACCTTGAGTGCCGGCTCGAACTGCGGGCGGCGGCTGAGATCATTGGACAGATTCATATTCAGTATGGGATTGAAACTGAGCAGCCACTCGTCCGTGCGATAGCCAATAATCGGGCGCACTTCCATGCCCCATTCACTTTCCGCAACGCGCAGATTTGAATAACCAACCTCGGTATTCAGGCCCCAGAACATGCTCTCTCCCGGCGCGCGGGTTGCCATATATTTCATGCGCAAACGCAGCCCGTTGCCATAAAGCTTGCCGCCCTCTTCACGCGCCACCGGCAGATACAGGCCGGCTTCCCAGTTATGGCTGATCCCGTAGGAAAATTCCGGCGTGGCCTGGAGCATATGGTGCGAAGGCGACTCTCCCTCGTAACTGGATTCTTTGGCACCATCGACCAC
Organism: Gallionellaceae bacterium; assembly: GCA_041488395.1. GTDB lineage: Bacteria > Pseudomonadota > Gammaproteobacteria > Burkholderiales > Gallionellaceae > 39-52-133. Next base: position 1,806 of record JBGPPE010000016.1, on the reverse strand, counting down.
ATAATTGACGTGCAACTCCACCCCAAATTCGCCCGGGTCATTCATTTCTTCGGTATAGACCTGAATTTCATCGGGCGCAGCAAGGGCGGACTGGCCAGGCACAAAGCTGGCTAGCGCGAGCAACAGCGCCCATCTGCGCGCCTGCCCTGCGCCGCAGAATCAATCACCTTCCCGGTACCCATAAACACTGCCATGCTTTCCCCCAATATCTTTTCAAGCAATATAATGCCATTGCCGGTTTCCTCTTGAGTATTTTTCAGCAGTTACCCGCTCTTTTTCTTTACAATAACCGCCTCGCCGCCCTTGCTGCGCCAGCGTTCACAGCGCACCATACAGACCCCATGTCACACATACTTACGCTCAACACCGCACAGGAAAAACGCCTGCTGCTGAGTTTGTCGGGCATACAGTTCACCCACATTCTGGATGTGATGATCATCATGCCGCTGGCACCCATGCTGATGCGCACATTTCATCTGAGCACGGTGCAGTTCGGCTGGCTGGTATCTGCCTATACCTTCACCGCCGCCGCGTCCGCCATATTGGCCGCAGTTGTGGTGGACCGCTTTGATCGCCGCCACGTCGTGCTGACTTTTTATGCCGCTTTTATTATTGCCACTGCGCTGTGCGCCGCAGCGCCCAGCTATACCCTGCTGCTGATTGCGCGCGGCCTGGCCGGTGCATTTGGCGGCGTGCTGGGTTCGCTGGTGCATGTTTACATCGCCGACACCATACCGTATGAGCGCCGCGGCAAGGCCACCGGGAAAATTATGGCGGCCTTTTCACTGTCCACCGTATTGGGTGTTCCACTCAGCCTGATGCTGGTCAACCATATCCCATTGCTGGGTTGGCGCGCACCTTTCATCCTTGTAGCGCTTGTCGGTACGCTGGTCTGGTGGCTCGCTCGCTCGGCCATACCATCCATCCCGACCCGCATCACCGACAAACGCATCAGTCAGTCACTGGTGCCGATACGCCAAGTCCTGGCGCACCCCAACCACTGGCGTGCCTTTGTCTTCATGCTGCTGATGATGCTGGGCGGTTTTACCGTCATCCCCTATATCACGCTCTACATCACGCTGAATCTGGGTTATCCCGAAACCCTGCTTCCCCTGCTGTACCTGATCGGAGGAGCATTCATCTTCTTTACCTCCAGGTGGTTCGGGCACTTGTCTGACGAGTACGGCAAGCCGCGCGTGTTTCGCATCATCGCCATCCTTGCCATGCTGCCCATACTGGCCATGACACATGTCACCTCGATGCCGTGGTGGGGCGTGCTGTGCATCACCACACCCTTCTTCATCCTGGTCAGCGGGCGCTTCGTGCCCGGCATGGCCATCATCACCGCCGCAGGACAGCCACACCTGCGCGGCACCTTCATGAGCATCAATTCAGCCGTGCAGTCCGCCGGCTCGTCCATCGCCTCACTGATCGCCGGTTACATCATCACCATCAACCCGCAGGGCATGCTCGAGCACTACAACATCGTTGGTTACGTTGCCTGCACGGCGATCACCATCACGCTGCTGCTGGTTTCACACATCAAGGTTGCCCCGGCAACCCAGCAAGCGCTTTAAATCACCCGGCTAGAATTCATATTCAACCTGCAACCTGAACGCATGGTCGGGCGCGGCTGAGCTGGCCCCCAGCAACCAGGCAGCGTTGTATTTGATCGCCTCGCGCCCGCCCAGCGGAATTTTGCCAAAGATTGCTGGGCCGGCCTTGTGAACCTGCTCAGGTGCCGGAGCCCAGCTATTCCATTCACCCATCTCGCCAAAACCTTGCAGGCCAAATTCGAAAGAAGGC
>JBGPPE010000015.1:0-28528 GCA_041488395.1 Gallionellaceae bacterium | reverse complement strand
CTGGGTCGGTTATCCGGCAAGCGGCGTGGTAACGCCCGGCACGGATACGCAGCCTGCCCATCATCAACATGACGATTGAATAACACTGCACGGGTGAATGATGCGCGTACTGGTGGTCGAAGATGACGCCCTGCTGGGCGATGCGATTCAGGCCGGCCTGAGACAGGCCGGCTACGCCGTGGACTGGATGAAGGACGGTGTTGCGGCAGAGCAGGCGCTCAGTACCGAGCCGTATGCGGCGGCAGTGCTGGATCTCGGCCTGCCGCGCCTGTCCTGGCTGGAGGTGCTCAGCCGCATGCGCAGCCGCAACATCGCCATCCCCGTGCTGATCCTTACCGCCAGAGATACCGTGGACGACCGCATCAAGGGTCTGGATGCCGGTGCGGACGATTACCTGGTCAAACCGTTCGACATGGGCGAGCTGGCGGCACGCCTGCGCGCACTGATACGCCGCGCCAGCGGCAAGACCGAACCCCTGCTGCAAGTAGCTGCTGTCAAACTCGATCCTGCCGCCCACCGCGTGCTGTACCGCGACCAGCCGGTCGAGCTTTCCTCACGGGAATTCGCGGTACTGCACGCCCTGATGCTGAATGCCGGCAAGGTACTGTCGCGCACGCAGCTGGAAGAGCAGCTCTATGCCTGGGGCAACGAAGTAGAAAGCAATGCAGTGGAGGTGCATATCCATCATCTGCGCCGCAAGCTTTATCCTGAACTGATAGCAACCATCCGCGGCGTCGGCTACCTGCTGCCGCGCGACAAGGGAGGCTGACATGTGGCAACGCGCATCACTCAAGCAGCGCCTGCTGGTACTGGTACTTACGGCGATCGCCCTGGTCTGGCTGGTCGCGGCCGCCTTTACCTACCGTGATGCGCGCGAGGAATTCGACGAGGTGCTGGATGGCCATCTGGCGCAGGCAGCGGCGCTGCTGCTGGTGCAGACATCGCACGATCTCGACGAACTGGAAACCGAACATGCGCCGCTGCTGCACAAATATGCCCGCCGCGTCGCCTTTCAAATCTGGGATAAAGAACAGCGCCTGCGCCTGCATTCCGCCAATGCCCCGCAACAGGCACTGTCCAGGCAGGAGCGCGGCTTCAGCGACAGCACCATCGACGGGCAGCGCTGGCGCGTATTCAGAACCCGGGATGAATCCGGCGCATACCTGATCCAGGTAGCGGAACGCAGCGACGTGCGCGACGAACTGGCGCAGGACATCGCCGGCAACCTGTTGCGGCCGCTGCTGTATTCCCTGCCGCTGCTGGCTATCCTGCTGTGGGTGGCGGTGGCGCGCGGCCTGAAACCGCTGGTCGCACTCACCCGCGCAGTGGAACAGCGCGCACCGGAAAACCTGGCCGCGCTGGATGCATCAGCCGCACCGCGCGAAGTGAAGCCGCTGATCGAACGGCTCAACCGCCTGTTCACGCGCATTGCCGCGTCGATGCAAAAGGAACGGCGTTTTACCGCCGACGCCGCGCATGAACTGCGCACGCCAGTCGCCGCGATCAAGGCGCAGGCACAAGTGGCGCGCGCAGCCGGCACAGAGGCGGAGCGCAGCCATGCGCTTGACAACGCCATCCTCGGCTGTGACCGCGCTACTCATCTGATCGAACAATTGCTGACGCTGGCGCGGGTGGATACGCTGGAGCGCGGCGTGACCGAGCAGTGCCAGCTCGGCAAGATCGCCGCCGAAGTGATTGCGGTACTGGCGCCTGCCGCGCTGGACAAGGGCATCCGCCTGGAATTGCAGGCGGATGACGATGCCGCAGTGCGCGGCAATCCGGAGCTGTTGCGCGTGCTGCTGCGCAACCTGCTCGACAATTCGATACGCCACTCCCCGCCGGGCACGGCGGTGCAGGTACGCATCACTCATGATGCAGGGAGCAGCAGCCTGGCGGTAAGCGATAACGGCCCCGGCATTGCCGCAGAAGAACACGACAAGGTGCTGCAACGTTTTTACCGCCCCGTCGGCACGCAGGCTGACGGCAGCGGCCTCGGGCTGTCCATCGTCAAGCGGATTGCCGAGGTGCATGACGCCGCATTGCTGATAGGGCCGGGGCAGGCAGGGCGCGGCTTGCTGGTGACGCTGAGTTTCCGGCACTGATAAGGCCACGCTGCAGCAGCACCCTGCAGCGCGATTCAGGCATAATCACGCCCTGAGCGCGAACCTGACGCGTGCCGCTATTCTGTTTTTTATCATCACCTAAAGAGATTCTGCTCCATGTTACGCACGCTGCTGCTACTGACCGCAATGTCTGTCCTCACCATTCCCGCGGCAGGCGCCGCCGATACACCACCCGTTACCACCTTGCTCGGCGCCGGCATCTGGTCGCGCCCGGCCTATGATGGCGCCGACAGCAACCATACCGCCCCGATTCCGGTGATCCGCTATTACGGCCAGCCCTGGTTTGCGCGCACCACCTTCGGCATGCTGGAAGGCGGCGCCCGCAGCGAATTATTCAGCGGCTTTAACGTGGGCGCGCAGCTGGCCTATGAGGGCGGACGTGACAGTACGGAGTCTGCCTTTCTGGCCGCGCACAACCTGCCCGATATTGGCGCCAGCCTGTCCTGGGGCGTGCACGCGGAGCTGGAAAAGAACATCGGCCCGATGCCCTTGATCGCCCTGCTGCGCTACCGCCAGGATGTCGATGGCGAGCGCGGTGCGCAGACCGACCTGCGCCTGACTGCCGGCATCTACAGCGGTGGCGGCCTCAATGCCGGCATCTTTGCCCAGAGCACCTGGGCCAATGCCAAGGCCACCCAGTTTTACTACGGCATTTCGGCGCAACTTTCCGCCAGCAGCGGCCTGCCTGCATTTGATGCGCAAAGTGGCCCGCTGTTTAACGCGGCCGGCTTGCTCTGGTCATATGACCTCAACTCGAAGTGGATGCTGCTGGGCAGCGTTGAATCGCGCCGGCTGCGCGGCGATGCGCTCAACAGCCCGCTGGTGCAGGAGCGCGCTAACCGCTATGCCAGCCTGGGCCTGGCCTACCAGTTTTAGTTGCCACCAGACGCTATTGCCTCGCATAATTTATCCGTGTAATTTGAGCCCACTTCTGCACGCCTGACTACGCCGACCATGCTGGATTTCACCGAATACACCAAGATTTTTATCAGCCTGTTCGCGATCCTCGATCCGATCGGGATGATACCGGTCATCATCCTGTTTACCGCCAGCCTGAGCGCGCAGAAACGCGTCCATGTGGGGCGCCTGGCCTCATTGACGGTGTGCGCCATCCTGCTGGTTGCGTTGCTGGTGGGTGAGCCGCTGCTGGCATTTTTCGGCATCAGCATCAGCTCATTCCGTGTGGCGGGCGGCATCCTGCTGATGCTGATGGCCATCACCATGCTGCAGGGCAATGTCTACAAGCCGGTGCCCACGGTAGAGGGCAGCGTAGATATTGAATCCACCTCCGCACATGCCATCGTGCCCCTGTCCACGCCCCTGCTGGCCGGGCCGGGCTCGATCAGTGCGGTGATAGTGGAGGCGCACAAGGTACACAGCATTCAGCACTATTTGATCATGAGTCTGGAAATTGTCCTGCTCAGCATCACGGTGTGGCTTACTTTCCTGGTGGCGCCCTGGGTGGCGCAACGCCTGGGCAAGGTGGGCATCGATGTGTTTACCCGGCTGATGGGACTGGTACTCGCCGCAATTGCCGTAGAATTCATCGCCTCCGGCGCGCGCGGACTGTTTCCGGCGCTTGGCTAGCCCCGAAAAATATTTCATCCGCAGATTGCGCAGATTAAACAGATTAACGGCCACCCTTATTTCAATACTATCTGCGTCAATCTGTGTAATCTGCGGATAAGCCGCTTTTAACGACTTTCAAATCATGGAAAAAATTCGTCTCTCCAAACTCATGTCCGAACAGGGCTTTTGCTCGCGCCGCGAGGCCGACAGTTATATCGAGCGCGGCTGGGTGCTGGTCGATGGCGTGGCGGTGAGCGAACTCGGCACCAGGATATTCCCGCACCAGAAAATCACCCTGAATAAGGCGGCGCAAACGCAGCAGCAGACGCAAGTCACCATCCTGCTCAACAAGCCGATCAGCTATGTTTCCGGCCAGGCAGAAGACGGTTACCAGCCCGCCGTGGTGCTGGTCAAACCGGATGCACACTGGTCCGGCGACACCTCGGGCATCCGCTTCAGCCCCCTGCACTTGAAAGGCCTGGCCCCCGCAGGCCGCCTCGATATTGACTCGCAGGGCTTGCTGGTGCTCACCCAGGATGGCCGCGTGGCGAAGCAGCTGATCGGCGAAAACTCCGAAATTGACAAGGAGTATTTTGTGCGCGTCACCGGCAAGCTGGCCGGCAACGGCCTCAACATGCTCAACCACGGCCTCTCCCTGGACGGGCAGAAACTCAAACCGGCCAAGGTAACCTGGCAGAACGAAGACCAGCTGCGCTTTGTGCTGCGCGAAGGCAAGAAGCGCCAGATCCGCCGCATGTGCGAACTGGTCGGACTCAAGGTGACCGGGTTGAAGCGGGTGCGCATCGGCAAGGTGAAGCTGGGTGATTTGCCGGTGGGGCAGTGGCGTTATTTGCGTGCGGATGAGCGGTTCTGACTTGCAGCGAACAGGTGTTTGAAGCGGGAGAACTGCTCGACGAGCAGGCCTTCATTCACTAAACCATTGCGTATATCTGGTCCCACAGCCCCAGCGCGCTGATAATCACCACCCCGCCGCCCATCCAGCGCTTGAACGCAACATCGTTCCTGCTGATTGCATGATGCGCCCTGAGCCCCATGAAGTGGCCTATGGCCGCAACCGGGATCAGGCTGAGGGCGGTGAGGAAGTGCAGGTCGACCGACAGCATCACAAAAGTGGTCATCTTGATGCTGACCAGTGCAAACCACAGCACAAACAGGGTGTCGCGCAATTGCTCCTTGCGCACCTTGCGCATGAACACCGCCACCATCAATGGCGCACCCGTCAGCGAGGTGCCGGCGATATATCCACCCAAAATCAGCAATGCTTTATCCACCCAGTTGTGGTGGCTGGCGATCACATAGTTCAGCAACCAGATCACGCCGTAAAAAAGCGTGATCGCATAAATGAAAATATTCAGCCACGCGGCCGGCAGGTTAACCAGTCCGATCACCCCCGCGATTGCCGGCGGCACGATGTAAATCGATGCATGGCGCAGGTAGGCCCAGTCCACATTGCCCAGCCGGGTGAACAAGGTAAAGCCGGAGAAGAACAGCAAGTGCACGCTGATGATGGGCAACCAGAACAGCGGCTGGTTGGAGATAAACAGGAACAGCGGCAGCCCGAGTGCGGCACCGCCAAAACCGAGGCCGGTGCGCACAAAACCGGTCCACACGAACAGCAGGGCAATGGCGATGCTTTGGTAAAGGCTGAAATCCGGCAGCATGGTATTTTTGAACCTGATGAATCCTGGCTATGCGGTAAGGAAGCTATTTTCCGGCATGTGCCGCATCGCTGCGCGGCAGCAGCCGGTTCTCCACCAGCAAACGGCTGATGGTCTGGTACTCGGCCAGCAGGTTGCGTTCCATTTCCTCCGTCTCGGGCGCGGTCATGCCGCTGGCATTGCCGAGATGATGCGAGAGATCATGCGAGACCCAGCCCCTGGATGAGATCAGGTCAAACACGTTGCCACGGATGCTGAAGGACACGCGCTCGTTGATGCGGCTGTTATCCAGCAAGGAACGGCCGAGGCCGGCGTAACCGGTTGACCAGCCGGCCAGGTCGGCGATGGTCGGGGTAATATCGAACTGGCTGCCGATGCGCTCATCAATGCCGGCTTTGACGCCGGGCCCCACCACCAGCAAGGGGATGTGATAAAGATTGGGCGTGTTTTCGGCATGCTCGACAAACTCATTGGCGTGATCTGCCGTCAGCACAAAAATGGTGTTGTCGTAATAGCCGGCTTTCTTGGCGGCGGCAATAAATTCTCCCAGCGCCCAGTCGGCATAGAGCAGGGAGTTGAGGAACTTGTCGCGATCGCTGTCGTCGCTGTATTTCTGCCAGCGCGCATCCGGAATGATCCATGGCACATGCGTGGTGGAGGTGAAGATATAGCCGAGGAAGGGCTTGTGTGCGGCTGCAAACAGCTTGTTGGCCTCCTGCAAGGTGTTGTGGTCCCAGGTGCCCCAGGTTGACGGCGGCTTCGGCTTGTCATGCAGCTCCGGCATGTCTTCCGCGCCCTTGTAAGTGGAGAAGCCGGCGCGCGCGGCGATGGAGTCGAAGCGGAAGGAACCGCGATCACTGCTTTGCAGCAAAAAGGTCTGGTAACCCTGTGACAGTGCCAGTTCGCCCAGGAAGCTTTGCCGGTTCTGCTCGATGCCTTCGCCGAGAAACGGCATGCCGGGCAGGGTGGGCAGGCCGGCGAGTATCGCCTCGGTGCCCTGGATGGAGCGTTGTCCATTGGCGTAAAAGTTTGTGTAGAGGCGGCCATTCTGCGCCAGTTTGTCGAAGTTGGGTGTTACGCCCAGCGGCGGCAGTTTCATCTGGCGGCGCAGCGCGTCGATATGCAGTGCGCCCCAGCTTTCCAGCATCAGCACCACGACATTGGGCTTCTGCGCGCGCTTGACGGTTTTTGCATGCTGGTAAATCGGGTAATTACGCTCCGGAAAGGCGTCGCCCGACCCGGCCAGCATGCGCTGGGTACGGGTAATGGCTTCGGATTGCGGCATGAAATCGCGCAGCGGTGGTGCGCCGTCGTTGAGCGCGTGGCTGACGGCAAAGGCGCCGTTAAGCGCGAGGTAGCCCTGTGCCACCGAGTTGGAAAAGAAGGCGTCACCCACGCTGATCGGCTTGCCGCTCCAGCCGCCGCGGCCGACGATGACAAACAGCAGCAGTATCAGCACGATGCCGAGCAGCCTGGTCCACACGCGCTGTGGTGTGGCGGGCACCGGATGCACCAGCCGGTGCCACAGCAGTGCGCCAAATGCGGCACCTGCGGCAAACAGCAGCAGGATGAAGCCGTATTGTCCGAATGCGAGCGCTACCATGGGGGCAATGTCGGATGACATGGCGCCGATCTCCGCGCCGACGTGGCGATGCACGACGCCAAAATAAATGGTGTCGGCTGCCAGCATGAAAACCATCAGCAGCAGGACGAGGTAAATCAGCCAGCCCCAGAAACGTTGCCAGTAAACGTGATGGCTCCAGCGGAATGGCAGCAGCATCAGCAGCAGCGGCAGGAAGATGCCCACGATGGCCACCGAGAGATCAAAGCGCAGACCGACCACAAATGCCGACAGCACTTCCATAATGCCCATGCTCTGGAAATCCTCGCGGTAAATCAGGTAGAGGGCGAGACGCGCCAGGCTGAACGGCAACAAACAGGCCGCGATGATCAGCGCAACACGCCCGTAGGCATGCTTGTGCAGCGCAACAGCGGCAAACTTGAGCGCGGCCAGTACAGGGTTGGGCGTGTGTATATGCGATGGTGTGGTCATGGCGTGTGTGCGTACGGTTGTTTACTTTGCGGGCTGGTGCGGGGATCCGGCTGGTGACGGGCCGAGTACATGCGGCCTGCAGGGCGCAGCGATTATAACAAGAATCAGTGGGGACGGTGCTGCCGGGGAAGCGGCGAATTCCGGATCAGGCCGTTTTCAGGGCTTGTGCGATGACGCCGTGATGGCGGAAGGCCTCCCTGACATTGGCACGCAATTTCTCGATATTCCAGGGCTTGATAATGAATTTGTACACCGCGCCTTCGTTGATGGCGGCCGAGGTCAAATGCCGGTCATCCTGGGCGGTCAGCATGATGCGCACGGTAGCGGGGTGGAGCGTGCGCGCCTTGCTGAGCAATTCGATGCCGTTCATTTCCGGCATGTTCTGGTCCGAGATGATGACCCCTACGCGGTAGGTCGCCAGAAAGTCGAGTGCCTCACTGGCACGGGTGGTGCACAGTATGCGGTAGCCGTCCGGGTGCAAGGTCTCGGCGAGTGCCGCCAGCGTGAACTCATCATCATCGATGATCAGCACGATTCGTTCCTCCAGTGCAGAAGCTGCAGGCATGGGCTGAATGCGATAGTCCTCTTTCATCAGCCGCTCCATTTCCTGTTCCGGCAGCGGGCGGCTGAAATGAAAGCCCTGGATTTCGTTGCAATGGCGCGCACGCAGAAATTCCAGTTGCGCCTGGGTTTCCACCCCTTCTGCCACGGTGATCAGGTTCAGGCTGTGTGACATGGAGATAATGGCCTGCGATACGGCGGCATCGGTCGGGTCGCTGGTGATGTTGCGCACGAAGGACTGATCGATCTTGATGCGGTCGATAGGGAAGCGCTTGAGGTAACTGAGCGAGGAATAGCCGGTGCCGAAATCGTCGATGGCAATCTTCACCCCCATCGCCTTGATCTTTTGCAGGATGGCAATGGTGCTTTCCGCGTCCTGCATGAGCATGCTTTCGGTCAGTTCCAGTTCCAGACATTCCGGCGGCAACCCGCTGTCGCGCAGGGCTGCAGCAACGGTTTCAGCCAGATTTTTCTGTTTGAACTGCAGCGGCGACAGGTTGACCGAAACACGAGTCTTGGGCAGGCCGGCATCCATCCACCTCTGCAGGCGTGCGCAGGCTGTGCGCAGCACCCATTCGCCGATGGGGGTGATCAGCCCGGTTTCTTCAGCCAGCGGGATAAAACTGCCCGGCGCCAACAGGCCGTTACTGGGGTGCTGCCAGCGCAGCAGCGCCTCCATGCCGATAATGCTGCCGTTGTACAGGTCGGCCTGGGGCTGGTAATAGATCACCAGTTCGTTGCGTTCCAGGGCATGGCGCAAATCGGTTTCCATCTGCATGCGTTCCATCGCGCGCGTGGAAAGGTCTTCGGTATAGTACTGGTAGTGGTTGCGGCCCTGTTCCTTGCAGCGGTAGAGGGCGCTGTCCGCATTCTTGAACAGATCGGTTATGTCGTCACCGTCGTTCGGGAAGATGCTGATGCCGATGCTGCAGCTGATAAAAATTTCATGTTGCTGCAGCAGGAATTTTTCTGAAAGTGCCGCATTAATTTTTTGCGCGACCGAACTGGCGAAGTTGGTATCGTGCAGATCATCCAGCAAAATGACAAACTCATCCCCGCCCAGACGGCATACCGTGTCCTCTTCGCGCAGGCAGGCGATCAGGCGCTGCGTTACTTCTTGCAGCAACAGATCGCCGATAGGGTGGCCCAGCGTGTCATTGATCATCTTGAATTTGTCCAGATCCAGGAACATGACAGCCACCATGCTGTTGTTGCGGCGCGCATGTGCCATCGACTGGTGCATGCGCGCATTCAGCAGCAGGCGATTGGGCAGGCCGGTGAGCGGATCGTGGTGGGCCAGGTGCTTGAGTTTCGATTCGGACTCTTTGATTGCCGTGATGTCCGAGAAAACCGCCACGTAGTTGCTTATTTCACCGTGCTCGTCTTTTACCGAGCTGATATTCAGCCACTCGGGATAAATGTCGCCGTTCTTGCGCCGATTCCATATCTCGCCGCGCCAGTGTCCCGTTTCGCTTATGGATTGCCACATGTCGTCATAGAACTGCTGATCCTGGCGGCCGGATTTCAGAATGGCGGGGGTCTTGCCGATCAGTTCATCCTCGCGGTAGCCGGTAATGGCGGTGAAAGCGCTGTTGGCGCTGATGATATAACCATTGCGGTCGGTAATCGCCACGCCCTCGGTGGTGTTCTCGAATACTGTGGCGGACAGGCGCAGCTTGTCTTCCACACTCTTGCGCTCGGTAATATCCTGCAGCGTGCCGGTCAGGCGCATTACATTGCCTGCGGCATCGAAACTGGGCTCGGCCTGGCAATTGACTACGCGCTCGGTACCGTTCTGCAGCCTGATGCGGTAGTCGAGGTCGATCGTGTCCCCTTCGGTGACGGCCTGGGTGATGGCCTTGCTGAAGAATGGCCGGTCATCCGGGTGAAAAAAATTCAGCGCTGTACTGAGCGACAGGGTGTTCTCTGTGAAAGGTGTATCCAGAATGCGGCAGGACTCTTCGGAAAGCCTGAACTTGCGGCCTTCGATACTCCATTCCCAGCCGCCGAGATGGGCGAAACGCTGCGTCTGTTCCAGGCGTGAGCGGCTTTCCAGCAGCTCGTCCTGGGTCAGGCGATTGTTGATCATGCCGGCCAGCGTGCTGGCTACGCTGCCGAGAAATTCAAATTCGCGATCCTGTTGCACATGCCCGTGTTTCAGGTACAGCACCATGACGCCCAGTACGATGCGGTTGGACAGGATCGGCACGTTGTAATGGCCGTGGGATTCCATGCCGGGATGGCTGATGTCGTGGCGGTGGTCGAGGCAGGAAGCGTACTGAATTTCGCGGCTGGCAGCAGCGCGCCCGCACAGGCAATAGCCGAACGGCACGCGCACGCAGGAGCTCAGCAGCAGCGGAGCGAGTCCGCGCTGCGCAATCATGGTCAGTGCGTCGTCACCCTTGTACACCTGGAAAATGCCGCCCTTGGGCTCCAGCGGCAGCCAGGAGAGCTCCAGAATAATGTCCAGCACGCGCTCGAACTGTTCCTTGAGGGGGATGTTTTCCAGGCTGATGCGCAGGATGGCGTTCAGTGCGTTCTGTTCCTCGCTGTTCTGGCGACGCGCCCGCTCAGCCTGTTTGTACTCGGTGACGTCTTCGCCCAGGCAGAGCGCGCCATCAATGCTGCCATCTTCATTGCGCAATGCAGTGAGGCGCCAGGAAATAATGCGCCCCTCCGCAGACAGGGTTTCTGCGGGGCTTTCAAATTGTCCGGTCAGGCCGTGTTCACCTGACATGACGCGGCGATAAATTTGTTCAGCTTCTTCGTTGCCGCGTTCGCTGGTATGCAGCTCAAACCAGTTTTTTCCCGTCAGGCGGGCCTGCGTGTCACCGATGTGTGTGCAGCAATAATCATTGATCAGAACGATGCGACCATTCTGATCCAGCACAGCGAGGGCCGCACGGGCTGCATCCAGATCGCGTTGTTGCCACGGGGTACTGTTGCTCATTACGCCATACCTGCCTGAGTTTTATCCGGGTTCGTCATTGGGTTCAGTCAAAGTATAGGGTAATAACTATGATCGAGATAGGGGTATGCCTGCGCAAAATCAGCACAAATCGCGCCCTGACAGCCTCATCCAGGAAGTTACAGTGCCCCCTGCGCGGGGTGATGCAAGCTTGTCAAAGGCGGGGGCTAATGATACAAACTCCGGGTGATCCCCATGGCCGCGACTTGGTTTGGCCACTTGCTGAATAGCCCGAAACTGCAAACATGATGCTGCAACCTTCATACAACCGGCGTTGCCAACTATCGTGCATATTCCGCTGAAATTAAACTCGGCCAGATTTTTACCCTGGCTGGTATTGAGCGCAGCGCTGGCGGTCACTTACCCGCTGTGGAAGAACGCACAGCGCGAGCCGGTGCGCGATTTGCAGAAAAACTTCAATTATCGCGTGCTTGAAATTGTCAATCGCCTGGATGAACGCATCTTGTCCTATGAGCAGGTGCTGGCTGGCGTGCAGGCCCTGTTTACCTCCACCAGCAATGTGGGGCGCGACGAATTTCGTGCATATATCGATGCGCTGCACCTCGACCATAATTTTCCCGGCATTCATGGCGTGACGCTGGTCCTGATCAAGCCATCTGCGCAGAGGGTCCCCGTTGTACAGAAGGAGAGATTCTCCGCGCTGGTCTATATCGAACAATATCCCGGCCGGAACCAGCAGGCCTTCGGTTATGACGTGTTTGCCCGGCCGGGGCTGCGCGCCATCATGGAAAATACCGTTACCACCGGCAAAGTGGCGGTGAGCGGCAAGCTGAAGATGGCGCCGGGAAGCGATGGGCGCGAGCAATCAGGCTTCCTGATGTATGTCCCCATTTACAAGAAGGGCGGGGCGCACGACACCCTGGCTGAGCGCCGTGCCAATGTCATCGGCTGGGCCGCCGCCGCTTTCCGCATGAATGACCTGATGTTCGGCATGCTGGGCGACAGTGCTGCGGATCTGGATGTCGAGATCTATGACGGCGAAGAGATGTCGGAAAATACGCTGCTGTACGATCCCGATTACAGCCGCGCTACGGGGCTCTTAAACGCAGCCTGGCTCAAGAGCATCGTGCGGGTCGAGGTGGTTGGGCATAGCTGGACCATGGCGATCAGTTCCCTGCCTGATTTTGAAGCGCGTCTGGATAAAGCCAAGGCGGAGGTAATCGCCGGGGCGGGTGCCGGCATCAGCGTCTTGCTGGCATTGCTGACCTGGTTGCTGGTGCGCGGGCGCGCACGCGCCTTGCAGGCAGCGCGCGAGATCAGTGTCAGTGAAGCAAAACTGCACGCCATTCTCGATAATTCACCCATTGGCATCTGGCTGGTGGGGGTGGACGGACGTTACCGCTTCGTCAACAAGACATTCTGCAATGCCCTGGGTGTATCTGAAGACCAGTTCCTTAGCCGTCAGCTTGCCGATGTCCTGGGGATGGCTGTGAGCGAGAAATTCATGAGTTCGGATCATGAATGCATGGCGCGCGAAGTGCCATGCCTTTCCCGCGAAACACTGACTTTTGCCGACGGCAAGCCGCATTTGCTGGAAATTACCAAGGTCAGGCTGCTGGATAATGGCGGTAACATCGCCGGCGTCATCGGCATCATGATCGACATCACCGAAGCCTCCGCCCTGCAGGAGGCCCTGCAACGCTCGCGCGACGAACTGGAAATGCGCGTGCAGGAGCGTACCCAGGATCTGGCGGCAACGGCGACCCAGCTGGAACAGGAAATCCGCTCGCGCAAGCAGCTGGAACGCAACATTCTTGAAGTCAGCGAGGAAGAGCAGGCGCGCATCGGGCGCGAGCTGCATGATGATCTGGGCCAGCTGCTGACCGGTGCCGCGTATCTTGCCGGCGCCCTGGCCAGCCGCCTGGCCGCTTCGGACAGCGAAGCCAGCCAGCAGGCCGGGCAGATCAAAAAAGTCACCCAGGACGCCATCAAGCGCACGCGCTACATCTCGCATGGCCTGGTGCCGTTCAACCTGTCCAGCCAGGGACTGCGCCAGGGGCTGGAACAGCTGGCCAAGGACGTATCCACCCTGTCGGGCATTGCGTGCGAATTGCGCTGCAGCGGGGAAGGCGATGTCAGCGATTTCATGGTCGCTACCCACCTCTACCGCATCGCCCAGGAAGCCCTCAATAATGCGGTCAAACACAGCGGCGCCAGCCAGCTGTCGATCGAGCTGGAAAATACTGCCGCTACCATCCGCCTCGCGATTGCCGACAACGGCACTGGCCTGGGCAGCGGCGCAGCCGATGCCGGGCTGGGCATGCTCAACATGAACTACCGTGCGCAGATCATCGGCGCCACTCTCGCGCTGGACAGCCAGCCCGGGCAGGGCACCCGCATAACCTTGAGCCTGCCGCTGGTGCCGGCATGAGCAGGCGCTAGCCTGCTTGGCTCGGCGTATCCGGTTCTGTGCAGAGCGGTTACCCGCTGGCGGTAGTGACGCCGATTGCGCTGCGGCTATTCACGCGTCAGCCCATGCTTGATGGCGTAACGCATCAGGTCGGCATTGTTGTCGATGCCGAGTTTCTGCATCAGGTGAGCCTTGTGCGCGCTGATGGTCTTGGCGCTAAGGTGCAGCGAGTCTGCAATGGCGGCGAGGCTCTGGCCGGAGGCGAGCATTTGCAGTACCTGCAATTCCCGTTCGGAGAGTACGTCATGGGGAGTGCCTTCGCTGCTGCCATCGAACACCATGGCATCAATCAGGGCCGGGTCGATGAATTTGCTGCCTGCGGCCACTTTCCGGATTGCCGAGAGCAGGATTTCCTGGTCGCTGTCTTTGGTGACGTAGCCCGCGGCGCCCGCCTTCAGCGCGCGGCTGACAACCTGGGATTCGTTGTGCATGGAAAGCACCAGTATCTGTATGGCGGGGTGCTCCGCGCGCAGCCTGCGGATCAGGTCGGCGCCGCTTATTCCGGGCATGGTCATATCGAGCAATAACAGGTCAAACCTGGCGTTGCGCGCCAGCTCCAGAATTTCATTGCCGTTCGATGCTTCCCCGACTACCTGCAGATCAGGCTGGCCAGAGAAAATCTGCTTGAGGCCGTTACGCACGATGGCATGGTCATCGGCAAGCAAAATGCGGATCATGAGATTGCCCTGTTAACGATAAAGCCCGCCATTTCAAACGGGTAGTAGATGTTACAAAAAGTGTGGGCAAGTTGTATAGGGATTCCCTTATGGCCGAATCGGGCTTTCCCTACCCCAGAATCAGCATCCCCTGAAATACATTTCCAGTCTGCCCATGCAAGATGCGCTCACTGCATCTGCAATTGTGTGCAAGTGAAGGCTGTAAGCGGGTGCGAGTCGAATGATGACACAACCAGACGATTCTTATTGATAGAAAGGCAACCCAAATGAACTTCAAAGCGCTGTTCACTTCTTTCCTGACCTTATCCATCCTGACGCCGCTAGTGGCCATGGGCGCCGTTAACTGCGTGCCGAAAAACGCCCAGCTGAGCACGGTACAGCGTACAGCCTATATCAGGCAGTGTCTGGCCGACGCCGGCTCTCCGGCCAACGTAAAACGTGTTGCCGAGCAGCAGAAAAAAATGAGCTGCGAACAGAATGCAAAGAACAAGGCGTTGCAGGGTACTGCCAGGGCTGATTATGTTGCCAGGTGCTTATTCCAGAACGATGCCAGAGATGCAGCGGAAGCTGCATTGGCAGCAAAGAAGGGCGCGCCGGCAAGCCTTGAACACGACTACTCTGCCAACGACACTGCAGCCAGCATTCATTAAGCAAAGAGCGACATGCTGTAACAACGGAGCTCTGTAACTGATTATCCCTGACCCGGAAGCCTGCAGTGCAACGCGGGTGGATGGGGTTGCACGCCGACACTAGTGGTCGGCGTTTTTTTTGCCGGATGATCTGGTTTGGCGCCGCAAATATTGGCGAGCTTGAGCGGCAGCCAGTTGGCCTTGCTGATCACCACTCCTGATAAAAATTTGTCTGCTATTGCCAGTCCCTGCAGGCCAGGTGTTGCTGCCGGGCTGGCGATGTCAGTTGAGCACCCGGTAGCCGCGGCCGCGCAGGCAATTTTTGACTACCTGCTCTTTTTCGCGTTCCGCGCGGCCACCACCGCGTGCAGCGCCGGTTACCGCACCTACCCCGCCCAGTGTTTCCGCGCCGCGCCGGCCGCCGAGGATGGCGCCGACCGCACCACCGATCACGGCACCGCCAACCGCACCCTTGCCGACTTCTTCTCCGCTGGGAACCTCCTCGGCATATTCACGGCAGGCAGCCAGATCACGCTCATATTTCGCCATGTCCACGCCCTCCTTGTCGATAATGATCTTGTGCGACGCGCAACCTGCCAGCAGCAGGCCAAGCAAGAGGGGAAAATACGGTTTCATGTGTTGTTCCTTTCTGAAAGCGATGATGCGGCAGCCTATCCAAATCGTGCCGCCAGCACAAGACGGCACTGCGAAAGTGGCCAGTGGCGGCTAAAGGGTCAGGTCTCCTGCAGCTACACCCGGACCGGATGCGCCGATGCCATCTGGTGCGCTAGGGCGCAACCCAAAAAAGGGGGCAAGAACCTCTGCGAGGTATAACCATCTGGCTTCCACCAGTGCCTTGCGCGTTTGCCCTGGCCACGCCGGGAAATAATTCCGGCAATGCTGGATTTGTTCCTGTATAAACATTAGACTGCATGTGAAATGAAAGTGCGTACCTTACTGAATCTGGACCCCTTATCAAGTATTGAGTATTGATCTACAGATGAACCGCTCACAGCCAAAAGAACTGGATGCTGATGTTATAAAACTTCGCGAGGAGCTTTATAACCGCGACATGCAGATCGCGCTGTTCAAGGAGGTGGGAACGGCAGTACGCGAGCGTTTCGACCTCGAGAATATCTTTCAGATGGTTGCCATCTTCGCACAGGGCTTGATCAAGGCGGAGACTGTGCTCATTCCCGTTCTGGATGACAACTGCACCACCTATACCTATCGCGCCGGCTGCGGCAAGAATGCCGACGAGATCGTGGGCGAGAGCCTGGAGCTCAGCATGGGCATCTGTGGCTGGGTGTGGAAACACAAACGGCCCTGGTGGCGCGGCGTGTTGCAGGAGCTGGATGAGGATGAACGCAACAAGTGGGAAAAACAGGTGGGCAGCGTCATCCTGGTACCGCTGGTCGGCAGCAACCATTTTCTGGGCGGGATCGCCGGTATCAACAAAGTGGGCGGGGGGGATTTTGATCAGTCCGATCTGGATCTGCTCAATCTGCTGGCCAGCCAGGTGGCAATTGCCATCGACAACAACAGCCTGATCGAACAACTGGAAAAAGCCAACCGGGCGCTGGCCAGCGAGAAGGAGCGGGTGCAGGTGACGCTTTCCTCCATCGGCGATGCCGTGATTACCACCGATATGCGCGGCTGCATCGAATACCTTAACCCGGTTGCCGAGCGGCTCTTCGCGGTAACGCTGGCAGGCGCGCAATCAAAGCGTCTGGCCGATCTGGGTGCGCTTGTTTATGAAGATGACAGGCAACCTGCAGGTGATCTGGTGGCCCCCTGTTTGCGCGAGGGGCAGTTGCCATTCCCGTTTCGCACCCTGGTGCTGCTGCGTGCCGACGGCGAGGAATACTTTGTTGAACCCAATGCGGCGCCCATCCGCGACCACGATGGGCGCATATCGGGCGTGGCGCTGGTGTTTCGCGATGTCAGCCAGGCGCGCGAACTGACGCGCCAGCTCTCGCATCAGGCGACCCATGATGCATTGACCGGGCTGCTGAACCGGCGCGAATTCGAGTACCGGGTGAAGCAGGCGATACGCGAAGTGCAGGTGAGCGGCAGCGAGCACTGCCTGCTGCACCTGGGGCTGGATCAATTCAAGGTGGTTAACGATACCTGCGGCCATGTCGCAGGCGACGAGCTGCTGAGGCAATACGCTGCGTTACTAGGCACCGTGTTGCGCCAGGGTGATGCACTGGCACGCATAGGCGGTGACGAATTCGGCATGCTGCTGGAAAACTGCTCTGTGCAACAGGCGATGCAATATGCCAGGCAGATACAGGAGATGACGCGTGATTTCCGCTTCGCCTGGTCCGGGCAGGCATTCACCCTCGGTGTCAGCATGGGCCTGATTGCGATCAACCGCGCAAGCGAATCGGTGATACAAGTGATGAGCCGTGTCGACAGCGCCTGCCACATGGCCAAGGAAACCGGGCGTGACCGCCTGTACGTGCATGACGAAGCAGACCAGGCGCTGCACGCACGCCTAGGTGAGATGCAGTGGCCCCCGCGCATCACCAGGGCGATGGAAGAGCAGCGCATGGTGCTGTACTACCAGCCCATTGTTCACCCCAATGATGCTGCCGATCATTGCCGTCACTATGAAATATTGATCCGCATGCAGGATGAGCTGGGCAGCATTATTTCGCCGGTGAATTTCCTGCCGGCGGCGGAACGCTATAACCTGATTGCCACTATCGACCGCTGGGTGGTCAGCACTTATTTCCGCTGGCTGGCAGAACACCCGGAACACCTGGCCACCCTTGAGTTCGGATCAGTCAATCTTTCCGGGCGTTCGCTCAGCGATGAAAGCTGTCTTGCGCACATAGAAAATGAGCTGCTCAAATATGCCATCCCCGCACAGAAAATCTGTTTTGAAATCACCGAAACAGAGGCGATCGGAAACCTGCCCAGGGCAATCAACTTTATCAACCATTTAAAGGGGCTGGGCTGCAGCTTTGCGCTGGACGATTTCGGCAGCGGTTTGTCTTCCTATGCCTACCTCAAGAACCTGCCAGTCGACTTTCTGAAAATCGACGGCATGTTTGTAAAGGATATTGTGACCGATCCAACCCACTACGCCATGGTTGAATCAATCAACCATATCGGTCATGTCATGGGTCGCAAGACCATTGCCGAGTTTGTCGAGAATCAGGAAATCGCCACGCTCCTGAGCAAGCTGGGCGTTGATTACCTGCAAGGCTACGGCATTGCCAAGCCGCGCCCGCTGAGCGAACTGGAGTAATGCGCGGCGGCTTGCCTGAGCCTTGCCGCAATGCCCCGCAGTTACACCGTCTGCTGCCGCTTAATCAAGTTTGTGCACGAAATCCACGCGGCGATTTTCCTGCCAGCATTTTTCTTCTGCGCAACTGGCGCGAGGTTTCGCTTCGCCCAGGCTGACATCCTTGATGTGTGCTGATGGTACGCCCAGTGCTACCAGCGTTTTATGCACGGCGTGGGCACGCTCGCTGCCCAGGGCCAGGTTGTATTCGGTGCTGCCGCGATCATCGGTATTGCCTTCCAGCGTAACGCTGTCATTTTTGTGCTCGCGCATCCAGTCTGCCTCGTGTTTCAGCGCGGTGCGGAACTCGCCCTTCACGGCAAATTTGTCGAAGTCAAAGTAGATGCTGTCTTTCTTGAAAGCTTCCATCTGTGCCGCGAGTTTCTGGGCATCCAGTTCGGCCTGTGAGGGTGTCGCTGTCGCGGCAGCATTGGATGCTGCGGCTTTGTTGGTATTGTCAGTCGAAGCGGTTTTTGGGGTGGTCGAGCAGGCTGCAAGTAACAGGGATGCAGCTACAACAGATGCAATTTTCTTCATGAATCGATTTCCTGGGCTAGGTTAAAAATTGGGGTTAAAAATATCAAGTAATGCGCTAAACAGGGTGTGACTAAACTCAAGCCTGCAGCCCGTGCCGGCTGAGATCGGGGGGGGGCAAATTTCTGCTGTCGTCAGCGTAATCCTCCGCCAGCAGCTTGGGTGCACGATCCAGCCGGTACAGCAGCATGGTCAGCGCCACGCTGGACAGCAGCATGAAATGCGGGCCGAACAGCCAGAACACCAGCGGAACCGTAAAGTAATAGGCACGCATGCCCACGCTGTAAAACCTGCCGGCGCGATTCAGGTGGATGGCCACGTGGTCAGGAGAAATCATTTTGTGATTGCGTGCGATAGGCACGTTGATCATGTAGCCCACATGGTTGAACACACGCACCGCCATGGAAAAGCTGAAGAAGGCAACGAACAGGTCAAGCAGCAAAAAGAGCAACTTGGCCAGCCACAGCTCGGAATGGGTGCTGCCGGCAATATTGAGCGCATGCCAGGTGCTTTCCGCCTTGCCGCCCTGAGCGCTCAGGCTGAGCACACCGATGATCAGCAGCACCGAGGTAGAAGCAAGAAAAGTTGCTGCCATGGTGGAGTTGCGCAGGGTTTGCACGGCCAGCACCTCTTTGCCGCTATCACGCATGATCGACTCTACCCAGGCGGTACGGGCAATAATATTGACCGACTGTACTGTATAGGCTGGATTTTTCCGGGTCTTGTACGCAATGAACAGATAGTACGCAAGCAGCAGCACGATGCTCAGCACGAAGCTGTATATATCCACGGCATAGGCTTGCAGCCAGTCGCCGGACTGCGTGAGCAGAGCGGCACTTTCGCCTGCCGCCTTGAAATTATGCTCGTTGTTTAGCATGTTGCTCGCGTAGCGCGTGCGCGCCGTCCAGATCTCCAGCCTCGCCCAGGGCAATGGCTGAGCCCATATGGCCCAGCTTCATGAAGACGGTGCGCAGCCCGCGGCGTAGCGCGGAAAACAGCGTTTCATCCTGCTGATGAGGTGTGTGCATCGGCGGTATGCTGCCCGAAGTCAGGCTGTCACTTGATAGCATAGAAGTTTTCAATTTTGCCTCCTGCGGGGAGTTAAGTAGTGCGAGAACCTGAATTTCCTGAGGGGAGACTCAGGGTGTCCGTAACATCAATACTCAAGTAGCAGAATTCTGTAGCCTGTTTACTGATGTGGCTGAGATATTACGGCTGGCTGCGTTATAAGCGTGTTAACGCAGTGTCAAGGGAGGGTGAATCGGGGGGGCTGAAGTCAGCTGTGCGGAGGTAGATCAGCTGTGCGGAGGTGCCGTGGCCTTCACTGCTGTCGATAATCGTTTCCCAGCCATAGCGGTCGCAGATACGTTTGACCAGCGACAGGCCGATGCCCGAGCCGGTGCTGCCAGAACCCTTGAAGTGGCGCTGGAATACCTTGCCGATTTCCTCACCGCGGATGCCGGTGCCAGTGTCGCTGACAGTCAGGCTGTTATCCTCCACCGTGATTGCAACGCTGCCGGATGGGGTGTGGCTGAACGCGTTGCGGATCAGGTTGGCCACCACAATACTGAGCAGGGTGCGTTCAGCCGCAACGTGAGGATGGGAATGACAGGCAAGACTCACCGAGGTTTGCTCGCTCAGCAGATGGCGATGCATTTCAATTGACGCACTCACCACCTCGCACATGTCACAGTCCAGCATGAGCGCTTCATTGGTGTTCTCCCTGGACATCAGCAGCAAGGCGGTGGTCAGGTTTATCATCTCGCGGTTGGCGCGGGTAATTCTGGCGATGCGTTCCCGCTGCTTTTCGTTCAGCAGCGGGTCGTCTTCAATCAGCTCGACAACTCCCTGCATGATGGCCAGGGGGGTTCTGAGTTCGTGGCTGACGTCGGAGGTGAAGTCACGTTCACGGTCGATAAAAGCGCGCATGCGTTTGAGGTAGGCAGCAAAAACGTGTGCCAGCTGGCCGATTTCGTCGTCGGGGAAGCCGCGGGATACCGCTTCGGCATCACCCTCCGGGCTGGCCTGGCTGACGCGCCGCGCCAGCTCTGCGACAGGCGCCACCACGCGGCCTGCCAGCCACCAGCCCACCCAGGCGGAAAGCAGCACCATAATGAGTGCACCGGTCATCAGGTAGACGCGGAATGAATCCTCGCGGTTGCGCTGGCGTTTCTCGTTAAACAGCATGAAATAGCGTTCGCCATTTTTGTCTTCCACCGCAACCCGATAAGGTGTTTCATTCAGCGTCAGCTGGTACTCCCCGTTGTTAAGGGAAAGAAGTTCCAGGGGGATGCTTTCATTGCTTTGCCCTTGCGACAGCACGTAACCTTGAATGCTGAGAGTGGCCGGCGGGAGCGAGCTCGGGTTGCGCGTGCGCCTGGAAATATAGTCGTCTATTTCCGCACGCAGTGTTTCATCCATCAGGTGTTCGCCGAGGTTGTGCGCGGCAAAGGACAGTCCCAGCGACAACAGCAGGCTGACCATTGCGCCAAAGGTGGCGAAGGTCAGCGCCAGCTTGAATCTCAGGCTGTGCCGCAGGTTATTCATCACTGATCTGGTAACCGATGCCGCGCAGGGTCTTGATCAGCGGCTTGTCGGTCTTCTTGTCCACGGCATTGCGCAGGATGTGCAGGTGCGCGCGCAAGGCATCGCTGTCGGGCGGCGAGTCTCCCCAGATGGCACGTTCCACATCCTCGCGCGACAGTACGCGCGGGGATTGGCGCATCAGCAGTTCCAGCATCTTGAGCGGAATGGGGGGCAGCTCTATGCTGCGCTCACCGCGCAGCACCTTGAGCGTGCCGGTATTGAACGACAAGTCGCCCACCTGCAGCGTAGTGGAACCTTCGCGCACCTGCGCACGCCTTACCAGAGCGAGCAAGCGTGCTTCCACCTCGCGCAAGGAAAAGGGCTTGACCACATAATCGTCTGCGCCGGCTTCCAGGCCGGCAATCTTGTCTTCCAGCAGGTCGCGGGCGGTAAGCATCAGGATGGGGGTATGCCTCCCCGCCTCGCGCAAGCGCCGGCACAGGGTGAGGCCATCCATGCCGGGCAACATCACGTCCAGTACCAGCACATCGTATTGATTGGTGGAGGCGAAATGCAGGCCGGAGATGCCGTCGCCGGCAAGATCCATGGTATGGCTGCGCGCCTCGAAGTAATCAAACATATTGGTGGCGAGATCGCGGTTGTCTTCAATCAGCAGGATATTCATGTGAATTTTCGGGAGGGTCTGTTTAGGTGGACAGAGTGAGAGAGCGCCAAGTTTATCACGCTGGGGTGGGGCGAATCAGCGCATGCGCAACGCCGGAGTCGTCAAGCCGGAGGAATATTTAACATTGCAGCAGCGATGCTGCGTGCAGTAAAAAAATGGATTAACCGTCAGCTAACCGGACTTTGACAGTGTGCCAACCCAATCCTAACCTACAGGCAACTTAACCTTGACCTCGCACAAACGAACGCAAGATCTTGCGGATATCCATGCCTGCGCTTTTCCTGCGCTAAACATAACCTTCCGGCAACAATAACTTAACTCATTGCAAACCGTGTCTTGACGCTCCCTTAACGTTACCTTGACCTTAAGGCAACATTTCCGCTCGTAAGATAAAAAATGCAAACACACTATCGCTGGGAGTGGTCAATTGAAAGTATCTTCGTTATCTGCAGGTTCGGCTGATGCAACGTTAATTCAGCATCATGAAACCAGGTCAATTTTGCAAATGGCAAATCGCAAGGATTTTTCATTGCTGAAACAACTGGATCGTATTGGAACGTCGATTGCGCTGGGCGAGGCCGGCAATCTGGAAGCAGCGCATGAGTTCCGTCAAAAGAATTCAGGGCTGTGAGATGAATACCTGGGTTCGCCAATTGCCAATTAACAAGCTGTTCGCAGTATACGCCAAGCTGTTTAGCGTGCCCAAGGGGGCGCTCAAGCAAGACCTGATCGCTGGCATCACCGTATCGCTGGTGGCGATTCCGCAATCGCTGGCCTATGCCCAGCTTGCCGGCGTGCCAGCTTATTACGGGCTTTACGCAGCCTTGATTCCCACCATCATAGGTGCGCTGTTCGGCTCATCCCGGCAGCTTTCGACCGGCCCGGTTGCCATGACTTCACTGCTGACTGCGGCAAGCGTCGCGCCATTGGCGGCGCATGGCAGCGAGATGTTTTATGCCTACGTTATCCTGCTGGCCCTGTTGTCCGGCCTGTTCCAGATCCTGTTTGGCGCGTTGCGCATGGGGGTGCTGCTCAACTTCCTGTCACATCCGGTGCTGATGGGCTTCATCAATGCCGCCGCGCTGATCATCGGTCTGTCGCAGATTCCCACACTACTCGGTATCTCGGCCAGCCAGTCGGATCATTTTCTGCTCGATATCTGGCAGGTGTTTGCCCATATCGACACCATGCATGGCGTGTCGGTGATTTTTGGCGTGTCGGCGATTGCGATGTTGCTGACACTGAAGAAGTTCGCGCCCAGGCTACCCGGCGTGCTGATCACTGTCGCCCTGCTGACCTGGATCAGCTACATGATCGGCTACGCCGAAATGGGTGGCAAAGTGGTCGGCGAGATTCCGCAGGGGCTGCCCAGCCTGAGCATGCCGCTGCTTGATTGGCACGCGACTATGCTGCTGTTACCCGCCGCCTTCGTGATTGCACTGATCAGCTTTATGGAAGCCATGTCCAGCGCCAAGGTGATTGCCATCAAGACGCGCCAGCCGTGGGATGAAAACAAGGAGCTGATCGGCCAGGGGCTGGCCAAAGTTGCCGCGGCATTCAGCCACTCGATGCCGGTGAGCGGCTCGTTCTCGCGTTCTGCACTGAACCTGTCCAGCAATGCGCAAACGGCACTGTCCTCGGTGGTGTCGGCAATTTCCGTGGTGCTGACCCTGCTGTTTTTCACCTCGCTGCTTTATCACCTGCCCAAGCCGGTACTGGCTGCGGTGATCATCATGGCGGTGATCGGCCTGATCAATTTCCGCGCCATCGTCAACGCCTGGCGCGCCAGTCGCGATGACGGCATCTCTGCCATCGTCACCTTTGTGGCGACACTGGCATTCGCCCCCAACATCCAGAATGGCATCATCACCGGCATTATCCTGTCGCTGGCCTTGCTGCTCTACCGCATGATGCAGCCGCGCGTAGCCGGGCTGGGCGTGCACAGTGACGGCACACTGCGCGATGCGCACCGGCACAACCTGCTCCCCTTGCATCCGCAGCTGGCCGCGATTCGCTTTGATGGCGCGCTGAGGTTCGTCAACGTCTCCTCGTTTGAAGATGCACTGCTGACGCTGGAAAGAAAAAATCCGTCGGTGCGCTACATCCTGGTGAAGTGCAACGGCATTAATTATCTGGATGCATCCGGTGTCGAAATGCTGTCCAGCCTGGTCAGCCGCTTCAAGAGCAATGGCATTACCCTGGGCTTTAGCGGGCTCAAGAAGCAAGTGCAGGACGTGATGGAAAAAACCAATCTGAGCCAGAGCATCGGCCTCGACAATATCTTTGCAACGGACCAGGACGCCTTCGACAAGTTGCATGCGCGCGGCGTGATAGACACAAAGTTTGACCTGGCTCCAAGGCAATTCCACACCCAGTTGTTACCCGGCTGATTGCGCCAAACAGCGCGGTTGCAGATAAGGCGCTGCTTTGGCCTTATCTGTAAAATCAGCGGTTCAAACCGTTATTAAATTATTCAAGGGCAAGCACAAGAATGTCTCACGCAATTCAGGGCAACAAGCAATCACAGGGTTTTCGGGCATCCATCGGCAACGACGCTTTGGCTTCGGTTGTCGTTTTTCTGGTAGCGCTGCCGTTATGTATGGGCGTTGCCATTGCCTCCGGCGTGCCGCCTACAGCCGGGCTGATTACCGGCATCGTCGGCGGCCTGGTGGTGGGTGCGTTTGCAGGCTCGCCCTTGCAGGTCAGCGGCCCTGCGGCAGGCTTGACCGTGCTGGTGTGGCAGCTGGTGCAGCATTACGGCATGGCCATGCTGGGGGTGATCGTGCTGCTGGCTGGCCTGATCCAGCTGCTGGCTGGCCTGCTGAAACTGGGACAGTGGTTCCGTGCGGTGTCACCGGCGGTCATTCACGGCATGCTGGCGGGCATTGGTGTGCTGATTTTCGCTTCGCAATTTCATGTGATGCTGGACAAGAAGCCGATCGGCTCGGGTATCCAGAATTTTGCCGGTATCCCGGCCGCACTGATGGACACCTTTGCAGCGGGCGACACGTCGTTGCAGGCGCTTTACATCGGCTTGCTGACCATCGCCCTGATCGTGTTGTGGAACCTGTTCGCACCCAAAAAACTGAAAGTGCTGCCTGCTCCGCTGGTGGCGGTGCTGGTCTCCGTCGTGGTTGCTGCAGCCATGCACCTGAAGATCAAATTCATTCCTGACCTGCTGGCCAACCCGGCGGACATCAATAATATCTGGACGGTCATGCAGTTCCCCACCCTGGAAAATTTGCAGCGCGCACTTGATCCGGCCATCCTCACCGCGGCGGTTTCCGTCGCCTTTATCGCCAGTGCTGAAACACTGCTGAGCGCCAGTGCCGTGGACCAGTTGCACCAGGGCGTGCGTACCAAATACGACAAGGAACTCGCATCACAGGGGTTGGGCAATATCGTCTGCGGCATCCTGGGCGTGCTGCCGATGACCGGGGTGATTGTGCGCTCCACGGCGAACGTCGAGGCGGGTGGCAAGACCCGCGCATCTACCATGCTGCACGGCGTATGGTTGCTGTTGTTCGCCGCGGTATTGCCGTTTACGCTGAGCTACATCCCCGTGGCCAGTCTGGCTGCGGTGCTGGTATTCACCGGATACAAACTGGCCTACCCCAAAGCTGTCCCGGGCCTGCTCAAGTTTGGCAAGAGCGAAGTGGCGATCTACATCGTTACTATCGTCATGATCGTTGCCAGTAACTTGCTGGAGGGTGTGCTGATCGGCCTGGGCTTGTCGCTGCTCAAGCTGTTGCAGGCGTTCTCGCATCTGGAAATCAAATGGGATGAGGACATCGTCAGGAATCGCCTTCACCTCCACCTGAAGGGTGCCGCTACGCTGATCCGTCTGCCCAAGCTGGCGGCCACACTGGATGAAATCAGGCCCGGTACAGAAGTGCATATCCACTTCGAACACCTGGACTACATCGACCATGCCTGTCTCGATCTGCTGTCCAACTGGGAAAAACAGCACGCATTGACCGGGGGTGTTCTGGAAATCGAATGGGAAGAACTTTCCTCAAAATTCCATCAGCGCCGCACCGGGGCACAGAGGGGCGATATCCGCCTGGCTGCCTAGAAGTACGGAAGCGTCACGCCCGCGCAGGCGGGCATCCAGCTTATGGATTAACTGGACTCCCGCCTGCGCGGGAGTGACGACTTTATTTACATTTCCATGGTTTACAGCCAGCCGAATTTCTTCAGCCTGAAATACAGCCACACACAGGCGACCGCGGTGGCCAGCAGGGTGGCGGGGTAGCCGTAGCTCCAGCCTAGCTCGGGCATATTCTTGAAGTTCATGCCGAACAGGCTGAACACCACCGTCGGAATGGCCAGAATCGCGCCCCAGCCGGCCAGGCGCCGCACCGATTCGTTTTGCTCGATCGACACGAAGGCCAGGTTCACCTGCATTGCGGCAGTCAGCATTTCGCGGATTTCGTCGACACTGGCTATAAGACGTGTCACATGGTCGTGAATGTCGCGGTAGTAGAGGCGCACATCCTTGTGCACCAGCTCGGGGTGCAGCCGTATCAAAGCGTCCGTGATGTCGAGTACCGGCGCCGCGGCACTGCGCAGTAACAGCAGTTCGCGTTTTAACTCATACAGTGTGCCGATGTTTTCACGGTCAAAGCGGCCTTTGAAAATATCGGTTTCCAGCTGTTCGAACTTGTCCTGCAGGACCTGCAGAATAGGGTAGTAATTGTCGACGATGAAATCCATGACTACGTAGGCGGCCATGGCCGAGCCCTTGGACATGCGCTGTGGCGTGCTTTCCAGCCGTTCCCGCACCTTGTAGTAGCTGATCGAAGGGCCGTGGCGGATGGTCATGAAAAAGCGCTGCCCGACAAACATGTGGGTCTCGCCCAGCTGCACGTGATCGTCGGTCAGCGTGGCAGTTTTCAGCACAATGAACAAGGTACTGCCGTACTGTTCCAGCTTGGGGCGCTGGTGCGCTGCGCGGGCGTCTTCGATCGCCAGCTCGTGCAAATCAAATTCCAGTTGCAGGGTGTGCAGCAGTTTCTCGTCGGGTTCATGCAGGGCCACCCAGATGAAGGCGTCTTCCAGCACCAGTGTTTCACTGATCTGTTCGATGTCGATTTCGCCCTGCCGCTTTCCATCTGCGTAGGCAATGCAGGATCGAATCATCGGGTTGTCCTGGTTTATGCTTGGCATCAGTTTCCTCTGCGGTTTCTTCCAGTGGGAAGGTGTCCCTTGTTGTCACCGCGGAATTATCGGCTCAGGATAAAGCGGACGCTAGCGTTTTGTTCCAGGCTACCTCAACTTCACCCTTGCCGTGGGGGCGTGTCAGGGGGCAAGGCGTGGTGCATGCAGGCGGGAGTGGCTTGGGCGCGTCATTGTGGGATGCCGAACCAGAAAGAGTCATCCTTTTCCAGAAACTCCCGCGCTGGCATATAGTGCGAGCCATCGCAGGAAAAGGTCAGCCCGACCAGTCCGTTGATCACATTCAGCGAGCCGGAACGAAGATAAATATTCTCATCTGCATCGCGCAGCACCCTGAAACGCTCAAACACGGGCCTTACCAGCTGCTGCGCAACAATGGCCTCGCTCGCATAATCCCGCTTCGGATAAGCAAGACAGACAGCGGGGTTCAATATCTCTTCCAGCACGTGCAGGCGATAGCGGCACGGATCATCGGTCAGCCACAGGGTTCCGCGCGAGCTGGAGAAGTGCAGCTTGCCGTGAAACACGCCGCGCTCGCACATCAATTCTTCCATGATGGAAATCACATCATCCATGTGCTCATCCATCGCGCTTCTGGCACACTGCTGCTGAAACAGCGTGCCGCGTATGGCCGGGTCCCCCTTGATCTGGCGCCAGCCTGCCTGACCATAGCCGGTTTGCTCCAGCAGCGGCAGGTCGCGCAAGTCGAAATCGGCGGCGACAAAACCGAGCATCCCGGCGCTGCCGGATATCGCCTGCAGCGCGGTAATGCACGGCCTGCGGCCAATTTTGCTGACATAGACTTCAGACAGGATAAATCCCAGATAAGGCAATGCGTTGTTGAGAAAGGGGCGTGCGGCCAGATTTTGGCCCAACCTGGCGCGGTCAACCCGATGGGGCATGACATTGGAGCTGACCTGCGTCCCCTCCGTGTTGATCGCGTACAGCAGACCGCACAAAGGCATGTCAGCCAGGGCATGGCTGAGCGCCTGATCCAGCGCCGCCGGGTCACGCCATTGTGCTGCGCACTCGGCCGCGAGGCTTTGCAGCGCAGAGCGCAGATAACGGGCCAGCATGGTGCGCTGCTGCTCGATGGTTTGCTCTAACCAGGTCATTTCACTCCACCCTGCATGAAAGTGCTACCCAGCTATACAAGCAAAAAACATGCTTGCGGCAAGCGTGGCCCATTAAATATCGCTAGCGCCATGATTCAGCAAACATAAGCCAGCGAGGGGCAGATCCGGCGCGCATGGCCCCGACGCATATATGCACAGCCGTGGTGCAGCAACGTACTCAACCCGCATAAGGAGCAGCCACCGAGCGGCAGCGAGTAAGCTCCTCATGCACCGTATAATCGCCACACTTTATTCCCGGTTCTAAGCCGCAGCAGGAGAAACGTAATGCAGATTTGGGTGGATGCCGATGCATGTCCCAAGGTGATCAAGGAAATCCTGTTTCGCGCCGCAGAGCGCCAGCAAATCCAGCTGACGCTGGTGGCCAACAAGCTGCTGTACTGTCCGCCGTCAAGATTTATCCGCGCCCTGCAGGTGCCGGCAGGTTTCGATGTGGCCGACAACAAAATCGCGCAGCAGCTGGCGCCGGGCGACCTGGTGATCACCG
>JBGPPE010000014.1:0-29203 GCA_041488395.1 Gallionellaceae bacterium | reverse complement strand
TTGTCCGGCACGATGCTCACGCCGCCATAACGGCTGCCGCGCAACAGGCCGAGGAAGCCAATGAAGCTGCTACCCAAAGGCAGGGTTGGGAAGCCAGGCGCATCCTGTCCCTCGCCCGCTTGCGGGAGATAACCAGCGACTTGGCTGGCGTTGTTTGCCAGCGTAGTCGAATGGCTAGTAGTTCCATCAGGGGTTGGGGAGAGGGTGTCTTTAGCCTGCGCCACCAGGTTCTGCATCAACGCCAACTCCTCCGCACTCGGCAACCTGCGCACGCCCGCAGTCAGCGTGGTGCCCATGTAGTCGTTCGGGTCTGCGCTGTGCTCGATGCCGAGGGCATGGCCGTATTCGTGTAGCAATACGCTGAGCATGTCCATCTTGCCGTAAGCATTACTGCCCGCCTTCGCCACCCATTCGTTGGGGTTGGAGGTGGGGAGGAATTCGCTGTTGTCCCATGGCGTGCTGTCGATGAACCAGCCGTTGCCGGCGGCGTTGGTATCTAGGGTGATGGTGGTGCCGGTGGTTTGGCCGACGGCGGCGCCGGGGAGGTCGGCGATATTCAACGTCCCAGCATTGCCTAGGTAATCCGAACCAAGTGCAAAACTGACCATGCTGTGCAATTGCGCCAACGTTTCGGTGTCGTATTGGGTAGCATCGGGCAACTCCAAAATATCAAGACTTCCATATGTATTAGCACTACTTCCTGTCGCTGGCAGCTCCTTGATGCCGTTACCTGTGGGGCAGTTTGGTGATCCACTATCGGGTGCTTCGACGACATCTACGGAATAAATGACCTTGAATACCTTTCCCTTCAGCTCGACGGACAAGGTCATGCGATCTTCACCTAAGTAACCTTTATTAGGCTTGTAGAGATAAACACCATAATCGTACCCAACCTCAGACTGAAGCTCTCCATGCTTGGGTGCATTTATTACAGTTATCTTTGGCAAATCACTCGGCTCAATAAGAATACCCTTACTGTCAAAGTATTGTGCTGCAGCACTAGTAGGGTAAATCCTATTTGCATTTGGATAGTCCATGCCTCCTACAGGTGCCACAGTCTGGCAAATGCTATAAGCAACATCATATTGTCCCTGCGCATTCAATGCTGAAGCTGCCACGAGATCGTTTAGATTCTGGCTTGCATCGGCTACCATTCCATCAGCAAGTAGATTTTTTGTTGATACAATTTCGACAGGCTTATTAGTTGGTTGCTGAATATTTACGTGAAAATGATTGTAATGATCCGGCAGAGGGAATGCCCCATTATTAGGGGGCACACCCAACGCAGTTAGTACAGCCTCAATTCCCGGATACTGTGCCTGACCACTGCCAGACCCGCCTATTGCAACGCTGCGAATTATGTCTCCTGCAGCAGTGCCATCGCCAAACAAAGCCTTCCGAATCGCATCCTTCTGCGTGCCGCTACCGTTGCTAATCGGCAGATCATCCCAGCCATATGCCTCAGAGCCATTGTTACGGGTAACAGAGTAAAGTGACAAAAAGTCTAGTAAAGCTGCTTGTTGTAGATTCATCCCCTTATGTATTGGATCATTGCGGTAATTGGGTAATTTATTAGCCTCTGTCTGATAGTTCGGCAGTTGATTCGCTAAAGCCAAAGCATACTGGTTGCTCCACTGAACAATCCCCGTATTAGGATCTGGCTTTGGCTGGGAAGGAAGCGCAGTATTTATCCCAGCCACCGCTATTGTGCTACTCAGGAATGCACCTGTGATGTAGCTGTACTTGATACCAAGATCAAAATTCATACCCGCTCCATGTGAAACGTGAGAAGTTAGTGTAACGGTGTAGTTAGCATCTACAATACCATTTGAACGTGAGCCAGTGGCTGGCACGTTACTTAGTAGGGCAGGATCAGCAAATGACTTCGCGCGCATCAAATCGCGAGTCCAGCTCGTCCCATATTTTTCTATTGATGTTCCACTTCCAATTTGAGTATTCAGCCAACCGGGTAAGCTGTAGCTACCGCCTTCTCTTTCTATCACACCATTCGCTGTAGCTTGATATTGCATTTCGCTACCAATATCCATCCAGTGCGGCGCGTTATATGCATTAAGCCACCCTTGCGCAATTCCCGATTTTGAGACTACACCGTCGGCTAGACCCGTCGTTACTTCACCATCATAAATCCGGTTAACTACGCGCTCAAAAAGTTGAGTTGCCAACTCTTCCTTGGTACCAAATTTTCCATCCACATCAAAATTCTGAATGCCGCTCGGGCCGGATGCTGACCTATGCTGCTTGCCATCAGCAGCGGTGACCATTGAAAGTGTAGTGTTGTACCCCATCGCCGGAAATCCCAGATACTCCAACCTCTGCTCAACGCGCCACACGTCCAGCAAGTTATTTGTCTTATCCAAAAAAAAGCCGGGTTACCTCAGTTCTAACATTCCAACATTTCCCTGCGCCTTGCAATATGCCATTCCGCATAGTCCATTATTTCGCATGTTTGCATGCCGTGGCAATATCCACAAACTCAGGCCCCAAAAACAAAAAAGCCACCGTCATCGGACAGTGGCCTGGATTGTTGATGCCAGATTGATTATTGGGCTGAACGCAGCGCTTCGATACGCTCATCCAGCGGCGGATGTGTCATAAACAGGCGCGAAAAACTCTTGCCGCCGGAGATGCCGAAAGCGGCCATTTTCTCCGGCATCGCTGTCTGCTCATGGTTTACCTTCAATTTTTCCAGTGCAGCGATCATCTTGAAGCGCCCTGCCAGGTTGGCACCGCCGGCATCGGCACGGAATTCGCGCTGGCGCGAGAACCACATCACGATCATGCTGGCCAGCACGCCCAGCACCAGTTGCGCGACGATCTCGGCAACAAAAGCGCCGATGCCGGGGCCGTTGCGCGGGTCATTCTTGAGCAGGACACGGTCAACCAGGATGCCGAACAGCTTGGCAAAGAAGATGACGAAGGTGTTCACCACACCCTGAATCAGCGCCATGGTCACCATGTCGCCGTTGGCCACATGGCTGATCTCGTGCGCCAGCACGGCTTCCGCCTCATCGCGGCTCATGCTGTGCAGCAGGCCGGTGCTGACCGCCACCAGCGCGCTATTGCGGTTCCAGCCGGTGGCAAAAGCGTTCACATCGGGCGCGTCATAGATTGCCACCTCCGGCATGCCGATGCCCGCCATTTGTGCCTGGCGCGCAACGGTATCCACCAGCCAGCGCTGGGTCGGGTCGATCGGGCTGGTAATGACCTCGGCACCTACCATGCGCTTGGCCGACCATTTCGACATCAGCAGCGAAATAATCGAGCCGGAAAAACCGATCACCATGGAGATGACCAGCAAGGCATTGAAATTAATAGCGCCGCTTTGGTCCAGCACACGATCCACGCCGAGCAGGCGCAAAGTGATGCTGATTACCGCGAGCACTGCCAGATTGGTCACAATAAACAGGAAAATCCGCTTCATTACTCTCTCCATAGAACTTAAGACACGTGGCACAAAGCACACCCAAATTTACGCAGTTTTAAAATGGGGGCATACGCTGAAAGTTCAAGAGGTAAACAACCCCTGGCACACATTGCTATACGTCATCAGTCTGCTGCGCGCGTGCCGATGCCCCGGGCTACCCCAATACCTGCCCGCTCGCGACGATTTCTGTCGCCATGTATAATTGCCGCGAAAATAACGTTTCCAACCTTCAGGACACCACCATGACTCTTGCAGAACTCAACCAGCGCTTTGGCATCAACAACAACCTTATCTTCAGTGAAATCGCCGGCGGCCTGATCGCGGCGGAAATCAAGAACAGCCATGCCAGCGCCAGCATTGCCGTGCAAGGTGCGCATCTGATGACTTACCAGCCCAATGATGAGGAACCGGTGATCTGGCTGTCCAAATACGCCAAGTTTGCCCCGGGCAAATCCATCCGCGGCGGCGTGCCGATCTGCTGGCCGTGGTTTGGCCCGCATGCCAGCGATGCCAAGCTGCCCGGCCACGGCTATGCGCGCACGGTGATGTGGGAAGTGCTGGAAACCAAAGCCCTGCCGGATGGTGCAACCTTCATCAGCCTGGGCCTGGTTGAAAGCGATGCCACCCGCGCACAATGGCCGCACCCTTGCACCGCTAAAGTGGAAATCACCGTAGGCAAAACCCTGCGTGTCGAGCTGGTCACGCACAATAGCGGCAAGCAGGCATTCACCCTGGGCGAGGCGCTGCACACCTACTTCCATATCAGCGATGTGGCGCAGATGACCATCCGTGGCCTGGAAGGCTGCACCTATCTGGACAAGGTGGGCGAACCTGCCCAGAGAACCCAGAAGGACGGCATCGTGATCGAAAGCGAAGTGGATCGCGTGTATGTGGACACCACGGCCGACTGCGTGATTGAAGACCGCGGCCTGAAGCGCGCCATCCGCATTGCCAAGCAGGGCAGCCGCTCGACCGTGGTGTGGAACCCGTGGACGGAAAAGGCCGACAAGATGGGCGACTTCGGCCAGGATGGCCATCGCGGCATGGTCTGCGTGGAAAGCGCCAATGCCTTTAACAACGTGGTAAGCGTCGCGCCCGGTGAGACACACCGCTTGTCCGTGGTTTACAGCCTGGAAGCGCTGAAATAAGGAATCAACATGAGCTATCGATTGCTTGTCCTGGCGATTTGCCTATCAGGGTGCTCTTCTGCATTTGAGGTCGGAGAAGCGCTGAATAAGGCGACAACAAATATTGCCACAGACCCTGCAAGATACGTATGGTCAAAGGATACGGGCGCTGAGAAGTTAGCCCCAGCCTCGGCGCCAGCTGCAACTGCAGAAACGGCAGCTGCTAAAGAAGAGAGTAAATAAGCGTTGTCAGGAAATAAAAAGAGCCGCTAGTTAGCGGCTCTTTTTATTTCACAGCATGTTTCTCGAAATGTTGCTTAGGCAGTTACGCGCTTCTTGAACTCGTTGGTGCGGGTGTCGATTTCGATCTTGTCGCCGATATCGATAAAGGCCGCAACAGGCAGTTCAAAACCGGTATTCAGCTTGGCTGGCTTCATCACCTTGCCGGAAGTATCGCCACGCACTGCAGGCTCGGTGTAAACCACTTCACGCACGATGGTGTTGGGCAATTCAACCGAAATCGCATTGTCGTTGTAGAACACCACTTCGCAAGGCATGCCGTCTTCGATGTAGTTGAGGGTGTCGCCCAGATTGTCCTTCTCCACTTCGTACTGGTTGTACTCGGTGTCCATGAATACATACATCGGATCAGCGAAGTAGGAGTAGGTGCAGTCCTTGCGCTCCAGGATAACCTGGTCGAACTTGTCGTCCGCGCTGTAGATCGCTTCGCTGGGCGCCTCGGTCAACAGGTTCTTGAATTTGAATTTCACCACCGAACCGCTGCGACCGGAACGGCTGTATTCCGCTTTCTGCACTACCAGTGGCTGGCCGTTGACCATTACCACGTTACCGGCGCGCAGTTCTTGTGCTATTTTCATGACTATCTTCCTGCCTTAAATTTCAAAGGGGCGAATTTTACCAATTTCCCAGTAAAAATCCAGCAAATTCAATGCGAGATTGTTACCGGCCAATTGCTGCGCCCAGTCCATGCCATATGGCAGCAGCATAGACTGGCACATCAGGAATTGGTTCCAGCCCTGCGCCACAGGCATCGCCTCGGCCACCCCGTTCCAGGCATCCCACAGGCCGCGCACGGCCTGAGCGCAGGCTGGCGGCAACCCGGCACCATACAGATCGAGCAAGGCATGCAGCTTGTGCTCGTGCACCCCGTCATGCTGCGGATAGATGTGCCAGACAAAAGGTTTGCCCGCCCACTGTGCGCGCACGCAGGAATCCTCACCGCGCACGAAGTTGCAATCGCATGCCCATAGCAGTTCGTCATAGCGCTCCTGCTCGACAAACGGCAGCACCTGCACACGCAGGCTACCCTGCTGCAACACATCTCCCGCCGCCAGCTGCGCGCGCCCGAAGAAACCGGCCACTTGCGGCAACACCCGCCCTTCCGGAACCAGGCAGGTCAACGGTGTGGCGCCCGCCGCCCAGGCCATGAGCAGGGCCGGCACGGCCGGGTTTTCATAGCTGAACAGCGACACCCGCATCTCATCCGCCTGCCGTGGCGGCACGCCCAGCGCCTGCCAGTAGCTTTCCTGTGCTGCAGCATCGGCCAGGAAGGCATCGCGCCGCGCCAGCAGGTCGCGCTCCAGCAGCAGGCCGCCGGTTTCCCTGGTAAAGCCGGGGAAGAAGAAATATTTGACCAGCGGCAAGCGCGGATGCGGCGAAGGCAGGCCGTGGCAACCTGCCACCCAGTCTTCGGCACTGAGGTACTCCAGATTCAGCCACACCGGCTTGTGCGTTTGCTCCGCCATGGCCAGCACATAACGCTCAGGCAATTCGCAGGCAAATGCCTCGATCACCAGCTGAGCGGGGATAACCTCGGCAAAGGGTATGCCCCAGTGCCTGATCTCCACCCCGTGCTGCTGCTGGATGGGCTGGGTCGGCACGACTTCCGGGCACAGCTTGCGAAAGCTGGCCAGATCATCCACCCACAGCCGCACGGCCAGGCCGTGCTCATTGGCCAGTTGCCGCGCCAGGCGCCAGCACACGCCGATGTCGCCGTAGTTATCCACCACGGTGCAGAAGATATCGCAGCTGATGCGTTCCGTACTCTTCATAAAATCATTCCGTGCGCAGTGCTTCCACCGGGTCCATGCGCGCAGCACGCCGCGCCGGCGCCACTCCGGCAAGCAGCCCGATCAACACGGCTGTAACCTCGGCCACTACGGCAAACAGCAGCGGCGTGTGCACCGGCAAGGCCGGAAACAACGCGTGCAGGCCGTGTGCCATGCCCATCCCAAGGGCCAGCCCGGCCAGCCCGCCAACCGCAGAGAGCAGCATGGCCTCGCCCAGGAATAATGTCAGCACCTGCCGCTCTTGCGCGCCGAGGGCGCGCAACAGGCCAATTTCAGAAGTGCGTTCGGTGACGGCCATGGTCATGATGGTGAGGATGCCCACCGCGCCCACCAGCAGCGAAATGCCGCCGAGCGCGCCGACGGCGAAGGTGAGCACATCGAGCACCGAGCCCAGCACTTCCAGTGCCTCTTCCTGCGAAATGATGGTGAAGTCCTCACGCCCGTGCCGCTCCTTCAGGCGCTCGCTGATCACCCGTATCACCGTGCTCACATCGGCGCTGGCGCGGTAGCTCACCTGCATCTCGATCAGGCCGGAACGGTTGAGCAGCTCCATCGCACGCGCGGCCGGGATGAACACGGTGTCATCGAGATCCAGCCCGAGCACCTGTCCTTTCGGCTCCATCACGCCGATCACGCGATAGCGTTGCCCGCCAACGCGCAGATAGCTGCCGAGCGGGTTCTGGTCGCCATACAGTTCCTCGCTCACCTTCGCGCCGAGCACTACCAGGGCGCGCGCCTGCTCGTTGTCCTCGTCCGGCCAGAAGCTGCCGCTCTGTACCTTCATGGTGAATGCCCGGGCGAAATCGCGCCCCTCGCCGAACACGGTAATGCGCCGTGTCTTGCCATTGGCACGCACTTCGGCGTTGCCCATCACACTGGGATTGACGTTCTCGACATAGGGCAGGTGGCGCAGCGCATCCGCATCATCCAGCGTGAGCTGCCGCACCGAACCGAGCACGCCGACGTTGCCGCCCTGCGTCTGCGTCTTGCCCGGCTGGATGGTGATGATGTTGGTGCCAAACTGCGAGAACTCCGCCAGCACGAACTGGTGCAGGCCTTCACCGATGGAAGTGAGCAGGATCACCGCGGTGATGCCGATGGCAATGCCCAGCCCGGTGAGGAAGCTGCGCATGCGATAGGTCACGAAGCTGGAGGTGGTGAGTTTGACCAGATCAGGAAGTAACATAGTCGAGTCATTCCCGCGCGGGCGGGAATCCAGCTAATTGAACAAACCCCGCGTAGCGGGACAAAAGCCAACTGCATAATAAATAGAGACGCTGGATTCCCGCCTGCGCGGGAATGACGAAATGCATGGCCATGGCTGTACTCATTATCGTCCTGCCAGGGCCGCAACCGGATCAAGCCGCGCTGCGCGCCGTGCCGGCCACACGCTGAACAGGATGCCGGTTCCCAGCGCCGTGGCGCAGGCCGCCAGCACCGCCCACCACGGCGGCGACACCGGCAGGCTGGGGTAGATCTTGCCGATGATGAGGCTGCCGGCATAGCCCAGCACCAGCCCGGACAGGCTGCCGACACCGGAGAGCAGCGCGGCTTCGGCGAAGAACAGGTTGCGTATCTGCCGGCCCGGCGCACCCAGCGCCTTGAGCAGGCCGATCTCCTTGACCCGTTGCGCCACGGCGATCAGCATCACATTCATGATCAGCACACCGGCCACGGCCAGGCTGATCGCGGCGATGCCGCCCACCGCCATGGTCAGCGCGGTGAGGATGCGGTCGAAGGTGGCCAGCACGGCATCCTGCGTGATCACCGTCACGTCCTTCTCGCCGCTGTGGCGCTGGAACATGATCTGTTCGGCATCATGCTTGGCCTGCTCGATGACCTCGCGGCTCTTCGCCTCGATCAGGATGCGGAACAGCCCGGAGGTATTGAACAACTGATGCGCGGAAACGACCGGCACGATCACCAGTTCATCGGTGCGCATGCCCATCGACTCGCCCTGCGCAGCCAGCACACCGATCACGCGGAAACGCCGGTCGCCCAGCCTGATCCACTGCCCGATCGCCTGCTCGTTGCCAAACAACTCGCGCTTGATCTGGTTGCCCAGCACACACACCGAAGCGCTCTCATGGATGTCGCCCGGCGGCAGGAACTTCCCCAGTCCCATCTCCATGTGGCGCACTTCCAGCAAGTCCGCGGTCGAGCCGAGCACCACCACTTCGCGGTTCAGCGCATCGCGCGACAGCGTGGCCGAACCTATCGTCAGCGGCGCGATGCGCTTGACCGCAGGGCTGCGCAGGACGGCCTCCGCATCGTCCAGCGTAATCTCGCGCGGAATTTGCCCGAGCAGCATGCCGGGGGTGATGCCGGCCGTCTCGGTGCGTCCCGGCAGCACGATCACCAGGTTGGTGCCGAGCGAGGAAAATTGATTGACCACGTAGAGACGCGCACCTTCACCCAGGGCAGTGAGCACCACCACGGCCGCCACGCCGATCGACATCGCCAGCATCATCAGCAGCGTGCGCGCCGGGCTGCCGCGCAGGCTGCCGGTGGCGAACTGCAGCGTGTCGGCAAGCTTCATGTTGAACTTCCAGAACAAAAATTCAAGCCACAGAGATCACAGAGCCCACAGAGCGAATGGTGGGCATTCCCTGTGAACTGCCGTAACCTGTACATGAATAAAAAAACAATTCGCACAATGGATTTTCCTCTGTGTTCTCTGTGGTCTCTGTGGCTGATTGCTTTTCAGCGTGCAGGTGGCGAATCGGAAATAATCTGCCCATCCACCATGTGGATCTGCCGCACGGCGCGGCCACCGATCACCGGGTCATGCGTCACCACGATCAGCGCGACTTTCTGCTCGAGCAGTTGTTCGAGCAGGTTCATCACCTCCCTGCCGGTGGTCTGATCGAGATTGCCAGTTGGTTCATCGGCCAGCAACACCGCGGGATGCATGCTGGTGGCACGCGCAATCGCCACGCGCTGGCGCTGCCCGCCGGAAAGCTGGTCCGGCCGGTGGTCGGCCCTGTCCTTCAGGCCATAGTTCTCCACCAGTTTTGCCACGCGCTCCTTGCGTTCGGCGGGCGCGATGCCCGCCAGCATCATCGGCAACTCGATGTTCATCGCGGCAGTGAGGCGCGGCACCAGATGAAAAGACTGGAACACAAAGCCGATCTTCTCGCTGCGCACCTTCGCCTGCTGCACATCATCCAGCGCGGTGACGTTGCCACCATCCAGCTTGTAAGTGCCGGAAGACGGACGATCGAGCAGGCCGATCAGATTGAGCAGGGTGGATTTGCCGGAACCGGACGGCCCCATGATGGAGACATAATCCCCCGCCGCAATGTGCAGGTCGATGCCGCGCAGCGCCTGCACCTGCTGGTCGCCGACCGTGAAGCTGCGGCTGACTTGGCTAAGGGCTATCATTTGGCGGGCTTCGCTGCTTCCGGCTGCACTTTGGCCCCGGCCTTGACTCCCGGACGGTCGAGCGACATCACAATCTGGTCGCCTTCTTTCAGTCCGTCGGTGACTTCGCTGTATTCCCAGTTGGCCAGGCCGGTCTTCACAATACGATCTTCAAGAACCCCATCGGCACGGTAGACCAGCACGTGCTTGCCTTCGAGCAGTGCCTGCGTGGGAATGCGCAGTACATTGGCACGGGTGTTATGCACGATTTCGACATCGGCGCTGTAGCCCACCAGCAGGTTTTCGGAGGTCGGCGGTTGCGACACGTTACTGACAGAGTCAGCCGTTTGCGGGAGCAACCGCTGGCCAGCCCCACCTGCACCTGAAGGTTCCGTCACACCTAATAGGGGCTGGCGCTCGGCAAACTCCACTTCGATTTCGACGGTGCGCGCCTGTTTTTCCAGTTCCAGCACGTAGGGTGAAATGCGCTTGACCTTGCCGGCGAAGGCCTTGCCCTTGATCGCATCCAGCGTAATGCGCGCCAACTGCCCCACCTTGACGTTAGCCGCATCCACCTCGTCGATCGGCGCGCTGACATACATGCAGCTGTCGTCGATCAGGTCGATCGCGGGCAGCGTGGGGATACCCGGCGGCGACGGGGTGGCATACTCGCCCAGCTCGCCGCTGATGTCCGCCACAATGCCGCTGAATGGTGCGCGCAGCGTCATGCGCTCCAGTCCGGCGCGGGCCACGTCGATGCGCGCATTGCTTTGCTCCACTTCGCCACGCGCCGCCTCACAGGAGGCCTGGCGTGCATTGGCATCGGTCAGGGTGCGGTCCAGCTGCTGCGAAGAAATAAAGCCCTGCTCACGCAGTTGGCGCGCACGTTCGGCATCGCGCTGCGCTGCCTCGGCCATGGCACAGGCTTCCTTGACATGGCTTTTGGCGGTGGCCAGCTGGTCTTGCGCCAGGTCTTCCTGCGCATGCAGATCCTTGTGCCACAGCTCCAGCAGCACCTGCCCTGCCACCACGCGCTGGCCCTTTTTAACCGTCAACCTGGAAATCTGCCCGCCCGCCGGGGGTGACATTTTGGCGCGGCGACAGGCCTTGACCGTGCCGGCACGCGTATTGCTGACCGTTGCCTCAACGGTGCCGCGCTCCACCTTGCTCAAGGTGACCGCCACAGGCTTGGCCCTGCCCGCAAACCATAGTGCCGCAAGCCCCACGATGCCGAGCAGTATAAAGATGCCCCATTTGAGCAACCTGGCTTTGTGCTTGCTGAATTCAGGGGACTTGATAAATTGCAGAACGGACATGCTCACTCCCTATTTCGAACAGTTGTTATGGTACACCTGCCCGCTGTCCGAATATTAGCGCCCCCTGTGCTTTTTCAGCCTGCTGCAACAGAAGGGCAGAATTCGATTCTGCCGATTTTCAACAGCTTGTAGTTGCGCACCATGATGATGGTTTTGCGGATCACCGGCTCGTCGATGCTGGGCAAATCCAGTGCAACGGTGATGGGGTGCATGCCTTGCGCACCTGCGGCAATCTCGATAAAGGGGCAAGGGATGGAAGAATTTTCGCCGGCAGACTGGCGGCAATCCGCGAGGGTTCTGAGCTGCATGTCCCAGACCACGGTCTGCCCCTGGAATGGCCCGAGGAAACGCAGCTGAACCCGGCTATCTGGCAGCGGCGTGGCACAGATAAACTCCTGGCCGAGTTGAGCGAGCTGAAGGTCTAATGCCTGAGCTGACGGAGTGAGTGCGCCCATCACGATCCTTGTGGCAAGGTTGTTTCAGAGCGCTTTATCCAGATAGCTCTGTACGTTCTGCACCAGCTCGGTGTCATGGTCATTAAAGAAATGGTCGGCATGCGGCACCACTACCTGGCTCGACTTTGCCTTGCCCTTGAGGCTTTGCCCGCGCTGCTTGGCGCCGTTCAGCACCTGCGGCAAATCATTCGCACCGTACAGGTCCAGCACCGGCATTTTCATGGCTGCGTAACTGTCAGCCGAGCCCATGCCGATCGCCACCCAGGCTGCAATCGGCGCAGCGGGGTGAGCACTGAGATAGCCGTGCGTCATGCGTGAGCCCATGCTGTGGGAAACGATGGCAATTTTCTGGTAGCCCTTGGCATGCAGAAAATCCACCGCCACCTGCAAGCGTTCAGAGGCTTCCGCAAAAGTGGCAGGATAATCCTGCTCGCCTGCCTCATTGGCCAGCACTGGCATCTGCACCGACAGCGTGGTGTAGCCGTGCTCGGCCAGCTGGCTGCGCAGCACACCGATCAAACCCCAGTCAGGATGCACGCCCAGGCCATGCACGATGAGGAGCGCTGCTTTGGCATGCGGGGTCTCGGTAAACAGCGTCAGGAATTTGTGGGCGTTGGCCTGCTCCAGATAGACTGGATCGCCTACCACCACACCCGGGGTGACTTCGTCCGCCCATTTCTGCTCGCGCGCATAATCAGCGGCCTGCGCAAATGCTGCAGTCAGCAACAAAAACATCAATGCCAGATATCGCATATTTCTCTCCATTATCCGCCAGCCATAGTCTTTAACAGTTGCGCCGCCGTCTGCTCCAGCAAAGAAACATCCAGCGTGCCGATGCACTGCTCGGCCATCTCTATCCCGCTTAGCACAACAGGTAATTCACTCTCGCCAATCTCCCACACATCGCTTCCATCGCCTTTATCCTTCACCTGCATCAAGGTGGTAATCGACGTATCGAGTGTCTCAATAGCCATCGGGATCTGGCTCTGCTTTTGTTCGAGCGCGGTGCGCACCACAGCAATCGCAGCTGCCAGACGACCAAATGCAACGACATTAAACTGCCCGAGCAAGGCGGCCTGATAGGCCAGGCGCATATCCATCGAGTAGATATCCTTTAGTCCTTCGGTCACCGGGACACGCAATGGCTTTTTGTTTTTCATCACTACCTTTCCATGCAGTGCAGCTGGACAATTTTAATGATGGCTGACCAATTTATCCTTCAGCTCCTGCCACCAGCGCAACCGGCTTTGCGGCACGGGGCTGGTACTAACCATGGGCTCTGGCTGCATGCGGCTCAACACCCAGCCCGGATAGATTTTACGGCCGCTGCTGCCACAGGAAGCACCCAGATTGTTGGGGTCATACACCTTGATCAGCGTTGGCGAGGCCAGATCATCTGCATAGACGATGCCAAGATATTTTTCCTTGTGATCCTTGCGCAACATGGCATCCATTTCATTCAGGATCACTGCCAGTTTGGTGCCGGAGATGGGGGCCTCGGGCACATCATGGCCGAGGGCGTAAACGTACCACTGGTCAGAGCCCGCGCCCAGACGGGCGCGCAGTTCATCCCACTGGTTCCACTGCATCACCCCCCAGAGCGTGCCATCAAATAATTCCTGGTAAGTCTTCATAGCTGTTCCTGTAAATCGGTTTCAATGATCTTAACCCGGGCAACAATCCGGTTTTATAGTCTAAGTTTAGCATGGCTAATGCCGGGATTCCTTGCCCATTCGAACGCTTTTATCATCAAATCACACAGGCCTGCGCTACCCACTTCGGCCACGCTGAGATACTATCTTGCCTGCTCGCGAATAATGACAAACATGGGCCGGGATTAATGCGCAAAGGGGGCGGTAATGCAACACCTGGAAGGTGACCTTGGGGCCGTCACTGCGCCGCTTGAGGCAAGGCACCGTGCGTCCGGGCTGAACAGCCGCTTCAGCGGAAGCCAGCCCGAGTTTGCCGATTACATCGCAAAAATGCGCGACATGATTTTCCGCGTGCGCTCCGGTGAAGACGCCATCCGCCTGGAAAAAATTGTCGCCGGCAATACCCCATTCGAACTCAAACCCGCGCCCGGCTTCACGCCGGGCCGCCACAAACTTTACCGGCGCGGCGTGCTGCTGGTCCATGGCCTGACCGACTCGCCTTACTCCATGCGCCATCTCGCCGATTTTTTCCACGCAAACGGCTTCCGCGTGATGGCCATACTGTTGCCCGGACACGGCACCCGGCCCGGAGATTTGCTCGATGTTACCTGGCAGGAATGGGCCAAGGCCGTGGCTTATGGCTGCGACATGCTGGCGGCTGAAGTCGAGGAACTCTATCTGGCCGGCTATTCTGCCGGCGGGGCGCTGGGCATCCATCAGTGCCTGCACGACCAGCGCGTGCGTGGACTGTTCATGTTTTCTCCCGCCCTGGATATCACCCACCGCGCGGCCTGGGCCAAGCTGCACCAGCTGTACAGCTGGATTTTCCCGGTGGCAAAATGGGTCAGCATCAAACCGGACCGGGACATCTATAAATACGAATCTTTACCGAAAAATGCG
This sequence comes from Gallionellaceae bacterium, assembly GCA_041488395.1. Taxonomy (GTDB): domain Bacteria; phylum Pseudomonadota; class Gammaproteobacteria; order Burkholderiales; family Gallionellaceae; genus 39-52-133. The sequence goes on along the minus strand of JBGPPE010000014.1, from coordinate 14,855 downwards.
GCCGGGCAACTGTATGCGCTGACCCAGGAAAACCAGCGGCTGCTGCAATCACGCGCGATAACTTTGCCGATCTTTACTGCCATCAGCCAGGATGACACCAGCGTCATTGCTTCAGCCACCCTGAAATTCATGGCAAGCGCACCTAACCCGCTCAACCGCCTGCTGCTCTACACCACCGATACCACGCAACTGCCGCCGGATATTCCGGCGCCACAGGTCGAGCTGATCAACAGCCGTTTGCCCGCGCAGAAAATCCTCAGCTCTGCCCATACCGCCATCCTGCAGCCCGCGGATGATCCACACTATGGTGATAATGGGGAATACTCCAATTGCCTGCATTACTACCCGGACGACATGGAAAAATACGAAGCCTGTCTCAAGCATCCGCGCAATGCCTGGCAAGGCGAGATCACCGCAAGCAACCTGCAGGCCGGGCTATTGCGCCGCCTCACTTACAACCCGCATTTTGCCGGGCTGAAAATTTCATTGCAGCAATTTATCGATCGTTTGCCACCACCATGACCCCTCCCAGCAACACACTGATCTTTGCCCACCGCGGCGCCAACAAGGAAGCTGCGGAAAATACCCGCAGCGCTTTCGACAAGGCACTGGAATACGCCATTGATGGCATTGAAACCGATATCCAGCTCAGCCAGGACGAGGTGGCTGTGCTGTGGCATGACCGCTTTCTCGGCAAGCTCGGCCTGCCCGGCAAACACATCGACGATTTCAGCCACGAGCAGCTGCGCGCGATGAATTTTGCCGGCCACTTTTCTCCGGTAGCCAGGGCAGAAGGCATCATGAGCCTGCAGGAATTTCTCGACGCCTATCGCGCACGCTGCAGCCTGCTGCTGGAAATCAAGAACCGCGACTGGGAAGAGAGCGCACGCCATGAAAGCAAGATTCGGCAAACCCTGGATAGTGTCAGGAAAATCGGCAAGCCGAGCATCATGGTGTCCTCCTTTAACCTGGCAAGCCTGGTCTATGCCCACCAGTACAAACCAGGCTTCCCGCTGGTTTACAACTTCGAAGAGGTGCAGACGCTGGCCGACGCGCAGCGCGTGCTGGCAGAGCATTCCTTCCTGCACGGCCTGTGCCTGCCCATTGCCACGCTGGATGCTGCGATGGTCAAACTGCTGCGCGAGCAGGGCAAGAGTATCGCCGTGTATACCTGCAACAGCGATGAAGAAATCGGCAAGGCGCTGGAGCTGGGCGTAGATATCCTGATCAGCGATGTGCCGCAAAAAGCGCTGCAGATGCGTGATGCTAAAAACTAAAAAACAACTTAGCCACAGAGTACACAGAGATCACAGAGAATGTCGCTGCAAGCTGAGCACAGTGCATTTCTCTGTGTACTCTGTACCCGCAAGGGGTAGGCCGTGGTTGCTTCGAAGAGATTCTTGCCCCCTTCGGGGGTATGGGGCTAAAGCCCCAACAACACACGCTCTGGCAAAGGGTTTTGAATGAAGAGAGACTTCTCCCAACTGCACAACCAGTCCTACGACCTGCTGGTCTGCGGCGGCGGCATCTACGGCGCCTGGACGGCCTATGATGCCGCCTTGCGCGGACTCAAGGTTGCACTGGTGGAACAGGGCGACTGGGCCGGCGCCACCTCTTCCGCTTCCAGCAAGCTGATCCACGGCGGCTTGCGCTATCTGGAAACTTACGATTTCAAGCTGGTCAAAAAAGCCCTGGCTGAACGCGGCATGCTGCTAGCCGCTGCGCCGCATCGCGTGTGGCCGCTGCGTTTCGGCGTGCCGGTGTTTGCCGACAGCCGCATCGGCACGCTGCAGCTTAAGGCCGGACTGACCCTGTATGACTGGCTGGGCGGTGCACTGCTGGGCGATTTCAGCCACCGTCATTTCAACCGCGCTGCCTTTGCGCAGCGTTTCCCCATGCTGGCCGACAGCACGCTGCAAGGCGGCTTTACTTATGTCGACGCGCAAACCGACGATGCGCGGCTGGTGCTGGAACTGGTTGCCGGCGCCATGGCAGCGGGTGCGCTATGCGTGAATTACTGCAAGCTGGCGCGCCTGCTTGAAACGGATGGCGTCGCACATGGCGCGGTTCTGCAAGACCAGATCGACCATGCACACACAGAAATTTCCGCCACGGAAATCGTTTACACCAGCGGGCAATGGACCACCACCCTGCCCGAAGGAAATGGCTGGTGCCGCCTTGCCAAAGGCATCCATCTGGTGCTGCCCGGCTCACCCTGCGAGGAAGCACTGCTGCTGACTGCACCCGCCGATGGCCGGGTGTTTTTCATCATCCCCTGGTATGGACTGACCCTGCTCGGCACCACCGATACCGACTACCAGGGCGATCTGCAGAATATCAAGGTTGCACAGGAAGACATCGACTACCTGCTGGCAGCCGCCAACCACTACCTGAAAACGCCGTGGACACACACGGATGTCATCAACAGTTATGCCGGTGTGCGCGTGCTGAAACAGGACACGCGATCATCATCCGCTGCGCCCTCTTCTGTCAGCCGTGACTGGGAACTGAAAAGCACGGACAACGGTGTGCACTACTCCATCGGTGGCAAACTCACCTCAGCGCGCGAAGATGCGGCCAGCATCGTCGACACGATCTGCGCGCAGCTGGGAAAACATACACCCTGCGCAACCCGCGGCAAGCCCTTTCCCTGGGTACCTGCGGGCAGCTATGCAGCATGGTTGAACGCCGCCTATGCACGCACCATGCAGCTCGGTATCGATGAGGAAAGTGCACAATGGCTGCTGCGCCGTCATGGCAAGCGCGCCGGTGAAATTCTGGACGCGATAGAAATTTCACCGCAACAGGGTCAGCGCATCATCCCCGCGTTACCGTTGCTTGCAGGCGATCTGCACTACTGCGCCCAGCATGAAATGGTGGTGCATCTGGATGACCTGCTGCGCCGCCGCCTGCCCCTGCTGATACTGGCCCGGCTTGATAAAGCTCAGCTGCACACGCTGGCGGCCAGTGTTGGCGACCTCCTGGGCTGGGATGCCGCCAGGCAGCAACGCGAAGTCGAGCTGTGCGCACAGAGATGGCTGAACCCATAATCTCCGCCATCGCCCTCGATCTCGGCACCACCACGGTGAAGGCCGCAGCCCTGAACCAGCAGGGTGAACTCTGCCACCTCACTTCCCTTGCCGCAGCGGCCATGCACACCCATGACGGCACGTTTGAAAGCGATGCGCTGGCCTATGCAGCAACTGCAGAACAGGTGCTACAAGCCTGCATGGATAAGGTTGGACATGCAGCTGTAGCCTCACTGCCGCTGGGGCTGTGCAGCCAGCGCTCATCCTTCCTGCTGTGGCAACGCGCCAGCGGCATACCGGTGACACCGCTGATTTCCTGGCAGGACAAGCGCGGTGCAGCCAGCTGTGCAGAGCTGCAGGCCAGCGACAGACTGATCCACCAGCTGACCGGCCTGCGCCTGACCCCCTATTACTTTGCCCCCAAGCTGCGCGTGTTGCTGCAGCAGCATCCGGCGTGGCAGGCAAAACTTGCATGCGGCGACTGGCTGGCGGGCACACTGGACAGCTTTTTAATCTGGCGCTGGACGCATGGCCAACAGCACATCACTGATGCCTCCATGGCTGCGCGCACGCTGCTGATGGACATCCGGCTGCAACAGTGGTCGCCGCAGCTGTGCACCCTGTTCGGCATTATGCCCGCCATGCTGCCGGCCATACACCCCTCTGCCGGTTTGAATCTGGCGCTCGACAACGGCCTCACCCTGCAGGCCAGCCTGGGCGACCAGTCTGCCGCACTGTATGCCAGCGTGGCAGAGGACAGCACCGAAGCTCTGGTCAACCTCGGCACCGGCGGCTTTGTCATCCGCTATCTCGCCACAGCAGCGCAGGCAGACTCTGCCGGCTATCTGCACACCCTGGTGTATCAGGGTGCTGACCTGAACACCCATCTGGCCATCGAAGGCACGCTCAATTCCATCACAGCTGCGCTGGCCGCCTATCCTGCCGCTGAATGCGATATTGCAGAGTTGGCCAGGAATGACATTTATTGTCTGGCCGAACCGAGCGGACTGGGTGCGCCCTACTTCCGCAACGACCTGGGTTTGCGCTTCTCACAGCCGGTGGAAAATCTGGCGCCACGAGTGATTGCGGCCTTGCTGCTGGAAGCCATCATCTTCCGCGTGGCGCGGATACTGGATGAGTTCCATGCAATGTCAGGCCTGGAAAAAATCTACCTGTCTGGCGGGCTCGCGGAATTACGCAGTTTGCAACAGGGCATCGCGCACTGTGCGCCGTGCCCGGCTTACCGGTTACAACAGCACGACAGCAGCCTGCAAGGTGCGGCGCTGCTGGCGGCTGGCTTGCCGGCAGCCAGCCACAGGAAGATCGAAAAGATTATCGTCTCTGCGGAAGGGAAGTTGTTGCAGGCAAAATACCAGCGCTGGAAAGTCTGGCTGGATGGTTTGCTCGGCGCTTGAGGAAAATCAGGAGAACCAGCGCAGGAAAGCCGCCGCAGTCAGGGCAACCACGCCCAATGCCAGCAGCGTTTTCCACACACGGCGGCAACGCCGCTCGTTCCAGCCCCCCGCATACGCCAGGAATGTCAGCGCGGCAAAAAATCCCGCCGACGCACACACTATCTTGAGATACAGCGCCGCGATGGCAATGCCGTGGATATCCGGCAGGCTGCCGTAACCGGTGTAGCTGACCACGCCGAAGCCGATACCGCTCAGTATCTGCAACAGCCAGCCGCCGCCCACCAGCCAGGCTATCTTGCGCTGCCAGGCAAAGTGCGGGGAGTCGGCCAGCAGCAGGAAGGCTGGCCCGCCCACCACCGCCGCTGCGCCAAAGTTATGCGCCACCTGCACACTGGCATAGCTCAGGTTCTGCAGGTCTATCATCCAGTTATTCCGCGATGACGCTGATGCATTGCTGCACGCCTATGGGCGTGTGGCCCTTGTTGACCACCTTGATGCACAGCTCATGCTTGCCCGGACCCAGCGTTTCCATGGTGTAGCTGCCCTTGAGCTGGCGCAGCACCGCCACTTCCGTGCCATCAATATAGAAATGCACATGATCGCCCTTGGGGCCGGGCACCACCTCATAGCTGGCCTTGTTCTGCGCCATGGAATCGAGCTTTGCACCATTGGCAGGAGACAGGAACTTGACCGATGCCTCTTCGGCCAATGCCCATGCAGAAAAACAGCCGGTGGTCAGCAATACAAACAGCGACATCAGTTTTTTCATGATCTGTCTCCTCTCGTTAAAAAATAACCGGAATCAGTCCGGCAACTTGCTGCGCAACTCATTACGGTCAAACCACCACTTGTCGCCCACCAGGGTGTTGATCACTTCGGCAAAGCGCGGCAGAAACACTTCCGGCTTGCGCAGTTCGAGGCGGGTCAGCCATTTGTCCATGGCGACCTGATCTTTCACGTTGCTGTGGCGCTTGGCCACCATGGAGATCAGGTTGTCGGCCAGGAAACTCTGGCTCTCGTGCTGCTCGTCGCTGGCGCGCAGGTCCACCACGTAGCGCCCGGCAATGGCGGCCAGCGCGGTGGCATCGGAAGTGCCGGGCGAGGAATCGACGAAATGGATCAGCATGGTCAGCGTCAGCTCGGGATCAACCGGGAAGGTGATGGACAGCCAGATGCCCATGCACAGCGCGGCGATGGAGTCTTCCTGCTCGGACTGAAACAGCACGTCACAGGCTTCCACGGCATCCTGCCAGGCCTCCTGGCGCAGGGCGATGTCAAACGCGGCGCGTGCCAGCACCCAGCCTTCCTGCTTGCGCTCCAGCGCGTTCAGGATTTCAGCGATGTCCAGTTGCAGCCTGGTATGCAGCAATGGGCTGGCTTGTGCCAGTTTGGGATCTTTCTCCAGGGCGGCAAGCTCCTGCAGCTTTTCCTGCAGGAGCTTGCGCAGCCCTTCGCGCTCTTCCGGTGTCAGACCGTCATTGATTTCGATTGCCGGCGCGGCGCTATTGCTATTCTGCTCATTCATACTGTTGCCTGGAATTTATTCGGGGAGGTTGGCATTTTAAACCATCTGCCGGCCATAACATACTTAATCACTCGGTCATTTTCTTAGAACTCATTCCGGCTTTAAATTCCCGGGGAAAAGCGTATAGCCACAGAGATCACAGAGGAAGTGCTTTGTGCAGGGATGGGCTGACTTTCACCAAACTCGCAAAATCAGACGGTTGCAATATAGAGCGTGCCAATATTTGGATGAAGCTGGGTCATCTAAGCAGTGCAAGACTCCCTCTGTGTTCTCTGTGGCTTAATTTCGTCTTTTAGTTTCAGCCTCTGGCCACCTTTTTTAGCGGCGCGCTGGATGTCACCACAGGCGGTTCAATCTCCTCGAAGTCCAGAGTAATGCGGTCTGTCGCCACCGAGCGGAACACCTTGTGGGCAAAACTCTGTTGCGCCGGATGGTTCTGGTAAACCTCAATGACAGACTGGCTGGTGAGGGTGATCAGCCAGCAGTAGTGATATTTGCCGTCCTGCTGCAGGGCACGGCCGATGCGAATGTTGCGCACGCCGGGTATCGCCTGCATGGACTCCTTGCCCTCGCGCATGATAGTGGCGACATCGCTGTCCGACAGTTCGCCGGATGCGTTGTACAGCACTACATGTTCCACCTCCTGCCACGGACGACACTGCGCCAGCACTTCTGCGGCCCGCCCGCCGCTGCCCCAGATGCGGATGCAGCGCTCGGTTTCCTCGCGCACGACAGCGCGCACCCCGGCCAGCAAGGCGCTATAACCACCGCTCTTGTCTGCCGCTGCATTCTTGCGGATACGTTGTCCCGCCACATCGGCCAGGCCGGTGTAGTAATTGATCTTGGCCACACCGTTAGAAATAAGGCGCCGGTACTGCTCTTCCGACAGGCCGGTGCCGCCGTGTATCACCAGCGGCACGTCCACCGCCTCGCGGATCTTCGCCAGTCTGGCGTAATCCAGTTTCGGCGTGCCCTTCATATGACCGTGCACCGTGCCTATCGACACCGCCAGGCAGTCCACCCCGGTGCGCTCCACGAACGCTTTGGCTTCGGTGGCCGAGGTATAGGCCAGCTCGCCCGGGTGTTCCGCCACGCTTTCCCCTTCCACACCGGGCACGTAGCCCAGCTCTCCTTCCACTGTCACGCCGCAGGCATGGGCCATCACCACGATATCGCGGGTCAGGCGCAGGTTTTCCGAGAACGACAAGGCCGAGGTATCCACCATCACGCCGTTGCAGCCGGCAGAAATGGCATTCTCGGCGGCAGCCAGACTGCTGCCGTGGTCGAAGTTGATTGCCACCGGCACCGTCGCGCGGCGCGCTGCCGAAACCACTGCCTGCACCAGCATGTTGAAGTCGTGGCCGCCGTAATGGGATTCGATCAGGTTGAGAATCACCGGAGCGCGGCTGTTTTCAGCCGCCTGCATCACGCCTTCCAGGAAATCCTGGTTGCCCACGCCGAAGGCGCCCACCGCATAGCTGTGGCGGTGGGCATGATTAACCATATCAACCAGATGAACGAGAGGCATGATTGTGTCCTTACTTTTTGCTGCTCAGTTTGGCCAGCGCTTCGTCCGCGGAGTGCTCATAGCGGGCGCGTTCTTTTTTCGCCGCAGCCTCCAGCGCTATGTTGATTTCCGCAAACTTCAACGCGAGGATGCGGGCAGCCAGCATGGCGGCATTCCTGGCACCATCTACTGCCACCGTGGCTACCGGCACGCCCGGCGGCATCTGCACCGTGGACAGCAGTGCATCCAGTCCGGATACCACACCGCCCGACAGCGGCAGGCCGATCACCGGCAGCCGCGTATGCCCGGCGATCACACCCGCCAGATGCGCGGCCATGCCGGCACAGCCGATCAGCACCTGCACGTCTTCCTTGTGTGCACGCTCGATATAGGCCAGCACCTTGTCCGGCGTGCGGTGCGCCGAAGCCACCACGATTTCGCTGGCGATACCGAGTTCGCTCAGGGTGTCGCGCACCTTGACCACGGTGGGCAGATCATTGGGACTGCCGGTGAGTATGCCGACCAGCACCCTGCTCGCCGGTTTTTTGGAAGATTTTTTTGCCACTGCTGCTTTGGTTTTACTCATACGAGCTCTCCTCAATCTCATACAAACTATGGATAATCATGACAACCCGTTCACCCTATGGAGCGCTCATGGAAATCACCTGCTACCGTAATCCGGAATGTGCACGTGAAACGCGCCACCTTCCGGCGGCAACTTACAACCTGGCGCACACACTCCTGACACAAAGCAGCTCCGGCTGCCTGTTCATTCCCATCCGCGCCATGCAGTACCTGGCGATACTGGATGCGGAGGAACTGGTATTCCTCGATGGCGCGCGCAAGTGCTGGATCGACATCGCCTGGCGCAATTTCCGCCCACAGCAGCGCACTTCCCTGGCCGACCCGGTCGCCTATGACGCGGTTTACTACGAAGCAGCCGCCGCCGATTTGATGGCGCGCCTGCAGGCCGAACTACCGCGTGCACTGCATGAGCTTGCCGCCAAAGGGCATATTGACGGCCCGGCAAAAGTAATCAAATTTCCGTCCCCTACGCAGCAATAAGGTTCAGAGGGCTTACCTCGGGTAAAAAAAATTTTATCCGCAGATTACACAGATTCACGCAGATTTTAGGTGGTTAAAATAGATGCCAGCTTCGCCCAGCGGGTTAACCTGGAAACCATCAATCATCATTTTGTTTTATCTTGCGTAATCTGTGTACCCAAGGGCACAAAAACCTCTTCGAGGTAATCTGCGGATAAAACCACGATTTTCAGGTTCATTCATCTTCACCCAGCTCCGCATCCCAGCCCTGGTCGCGTGCCGATGAGATGGCTTGTGCATACAGCCGGGTGTGGCGCTCACGCAACTCGTCCGGCAAACGGCTGGGCAGGTGCGCATAGGGTTCCCAGGCGGCATATACCTTTTCGTACAGGTTCTGCATGCGCGCCGAATCCCAGCCGGCACAGGTTTCTGTTTCAGGCAGGATGCCGAATACCCAGGCATCGCGCACCATGCGGCCGAGGTGGGTCAGCCCTGCATGGGTGTCTTCATTAACGCCGACATAAGTTTGTATGGTCATCTTGTAAGCCCTGCATAAAGTGCCGGCAATTTCTCCGGCAGGCGCTCTACATGATCCACCACCATGTAGTTCTTGGCCCCAAAAATCCGTGAGACATATTGATCCGCCCTGGGGTCGAGTGACATGCAATACGTCGTCACCCCGGCACGGGCCATTTCCTCCACGGCCTTCTTGGTATCGTAACGCAGATACTGCGGGTCACGCACATCCACGTCGGCCGGCTCACCGTCGGTGATCACCAGCAGCAATTTCTTGGCCGATTTTTGCTGCCTGAGGTAATGGCCGGCATGGCGGATGGCCGCACCCATGCGCGTGGAGAGCTGGCCGCTCATGCCCGCCAGGCGGGACTTGGGCACTTCGTTATAGGGCTGGTCGAAATCCTTGAAACGCGAGTATTCGACGTTGTGGCGCCCATCCGAGCAGAAGCCGTGGATGGCGAAAGGATCGCCGATCTTGTGGATGGCGTCAGCCAGCAGTACGGTGGCCTGGCGCTGCAAATCCAGCACGCTGTAATCCTGCCCGCTCACCTTGTCATTGGTGGACTCGGACAAATCCAGCAGCACCATCACCGAGATGTCGCGTACCTTGCGCACCGAACGCATCATGATGCGCGGGTCGGGCTGCTGCCCCATGCGGATGTCGATCATGGCGCGGATTGCCGCATTCACATCGACCTCGTCGCCGTCCTCCAGCTTGCGGATGCGCGTCACCCCCTGCGGCTGCAGCGCATCCAGCAAAAACTTCAGGCGGCCTATGGTGCGCTTGTGCTGCGCGGCAATATCGTCGATCAGCTGCAGGTCGCCAGCCTTGGGGCGCTTCTCCAGCACCGTAGCCCAGGCCGGGCGCTCCAGCTGGATCTGGTAATCCCACTCCGCGTAATGATAGGGCTCGGACACCGGCTCCTTGCCTTCCAGCTCGTTGAACGACTTGCCCATGTCTTCGTAGGGAAACAGCTCGCTGCCCAGCACCCAGATTTCTTCCGCATCATCGCCGGCGGTCTCGACATCGATCTCGTTGGCAAATTCCATCAGGCTGACATGCTTGCGCACCTGTTTCGGGGCTTCGTAGCCGGCGGCGATGGCCTGGTCGAAATCGAATTCCTCGAACTCCCAGAAGTAGCGATTGTCATCGCGGTACGGGGCGATGAGCAGATCAGTACGCGGATTGAAGGCGATGCGCTTGCCCAGAAATTCATGCGCCAGTTGCACACCAATGTCCCAGGACAGCTGGTTACTGTCCAGACGATCGGCAGCCTGTTTGAACAGCACCCGTCCCTGTGCTACCCATGGATCGCTGTCCTGATAGTTTTCATCCAGCAGGGCACGCGCCAGACGGTTAAGGTAATCGCCTGCGCTGTTGCCCTGCTCCGCCGTGATTGTATGCAGTTGCAGCCACAGCTTCTTGAGGCCGGGAAACTTGCTGGCGGCCAGCATTTCCACACGCGCATCCTCGATCACGCTGATCACCGCCATCTGCCAGGGATTGAGCGCCTCGGCCGAGATCGGCTCGCGCGTATAGACCAGATGTGCCGCGCTGTGCGCTGCCGCGGCGCGGTACATCTCCAGCCCCGCGAGTTTGATCTCACCATTACAAAAATCATCGTAGGCGTCGGGCAAGTTTATGAAGTAGCCTTCCACAAAGGGACGATAACCCTCGCGCGACTCGAAGTCGCCCGAGGTCGGCTTCATAAAGAAATCCCGCGCCCACAGTGCGCGCAGATACATATTGATGCGGCGCTGCACGTCGATAAACAGCGTGCCCTTGCGCTCCTTCTGCAGCATCGCCAGCGCTTCCTTGGACTGCAGGCTGAAGTAGTTGGCCTGCTCCGGATAGTTGGTGCGATGGGCATGCGCACCCCATAGCGCCCAGCGGCGCAGGCCGCCGAGCGTGAGCTGGCTGAACAGTTTTTCCAGGTTTTCCAGCAGCGGACGCACACCGCGCGGCGCCTGTGCCAGCAGGGTAGCGAGAAACTGCAGATAGGCGCGGAACAGCGCTTCATCACCGAGACGATTGGCGGCCGTGGGCGCGGTACTGAGCACCAGCTCAATCACCGAGCCGGAAGTCTTGGAAGCAAGAGACAAAGCCGTCTGCACCAGATCGGGCACGGCATCCTCGCCGATTTCCTTGGCCACCAGCGGCGCATGGTCGATCCAGGTGGCCACCAGTTCATCGCCCTTGCCCAGGCTTTTCAGTGCGGCAGCACCTTTCAGATAGTTATCCAGGCCGCGCGTGCTGAACACCTTGGCGGCTTCCAGCCAGGCAGCATGCAAGGCTTCCTGCAATTCCGGGGAAAGCGAATCGAGCAGCTCCTGATAGTCTTCGAGATTGATAGCCATGCTTACTCCAGCATACCGAACGTGGCAAAGCAGCTTGCGTGCGTGCTGCGCCCGCACTCAGGCTGCAGCATCAAAAGAACGTGGTCACCGCCGCATCCAGCGCATCGCGCATGTCGGGGTCGTTGGTAATCGGACGCACCAGCGCGACGCGGCAGGCCTTGACCGGGTCCACGCCGGTGGCAATCAGGTTGCCGGCGTAAATCAGCATACGCGTCGAGATGCCCTCATCCAGCCCGTGCCCCTTGAGGTTGCGCGCACGTTCGGCAATCGACACCAGCTTGCCGGCCACTTCCGCACTGACCCTGGTTTCATGCGCGATAATCTCGCTCTCGACGGCGTGCTCGGGATAGTTGAAATCGAGGCCGCCAAAACGCTGCTTGGTCGACTGCTTCAGATCCTTCATCAGGCTCTGGTAGCCGGGGTTGTAGGAAATCACCAGCTGGAAATCGGGGTGGGCATGCACCAGCTCGCCCTTCTTTTCCAGCGGCAGCACGCGACGGTTGTCGGTGAGCGGATGGATCACCACGGTGGTGTCCTGGCGTGCTTCCACCACTTCGTCCAGATAGCAGATCGCGCCGTAACGCGCGGCAATGGCGAGCGGGCCGTCCTGCCAGCGCGTGCCGTTGGCATCGAGCAGAAAGCGGCCGACCAGGTCGGAGGCAGTCATGTCCTCGTTACAGGCCACGGTGATCAGCGGCTTGCCCAGTTTCCACGCCATGTGTTCGACGAAGCGCGTCTTGCCGCAGCCGGTGGGGCCTTTCAGCATCATCGGCATGCGCACGGTGTAGGCGGCCTCATACAGCTCCACCTCGTCCGAGACAGGGCGGTAATACGGTTCTTTTTCAATACGGTACTGCTGGATGATGTCGCTCATGCCGGTCTCCATCTATCGTTCAACACAGGGACAAAAACACCCGCTACGCAGGTGCTTGCGTCCAAGTGCGGAAGTAATTTCCACCACCACAGCAGCAGCGGTGGAAAGGCTTCTACATCAAACGGTCTTGCCGCGGAAAATCACCATCGCCGCGCCCTGTGACTGGTTGAAGTTGTTGTAACCCACCAGACGCACGTGGTTGTCGGGATTGGCCTTGTGGCAGGCTTCCGCCTCGGCCAGCACCTTGGCCACATCGGTTTCGCCAAACATCGGCAGCTTCCACATGTACCAGTAAGAGTCCATCAGGTACGCCGGCTCGATGTGCTCGATCGCCGGGTTCCAGCCTTTGGAAACCAGGTACTCCACCTGCTTCTTGATCTGCTCCTTGCTCATTGCCGGCAAGTAGGAAAAAGTTTCAAACTTGCGGCTGGCCGGGTCAGACAAACGCGATTTGTAATCCATTACTTCGCTCATGATTCAGTCCTTTTCTGTGTTGGGAGTCGTAGGGTGGGTTAGGCCGCAAGGCCGTAACCCGCCATTTTTCGGTGGGTTACGCCGCTGCGCGGCTAACCCACCCTACATTGCTTACTTGTGCGCCACGTCCAGCTTGTCGACGGTGTCAAACTCGAACTTGATCTCTTTCCAGGTTTCCATGGCGATCTTCAGTTCCGGGCTGGATTTGGCGGCATCGGTGAGGATGGACTTGCCTTCCTTCTCGATCGCCACGCCCTGGTTGCGCGCAGCCACACAGGCCTCCAGTGCCACGCGGTTAGCCGCGGCACCGGCAGCGTTGCCCCATGGGTGACCCAGCGTACCGCCGCCAAACTGCAGCACGGAATCGTCGCCGAAGATGTTCACCAGCGCCGGCATGTGCCATACGTGGATACCACCGGAGGCAACCGGCATCACGCCGGGCATGGAGCCGAAGTCCTGGTCGAAGAAGATGCCGCGTGAACGGTCTTCCTTGATGAACTCGTCGCGCATGATGTCGATCCAGCCCAGCGTCGCTTCACGGTCGCCTTCCAGCTTGCCCACCACGGTGCCGGAGTGCAGGTGGTCACCACCGGACAGGCGCAGCACCTTGGTCAGCACACGGAAGTGAATACCATGGTGCGGGTTGCGGTCGAGCACGGCGTGCATGGCGCGGTGGATGTGCAGCAGCATGCCGTTGTCGCGGCACCAGTTGGCCAGGCCGGTATTGGCAGTGAGGCCGCCGGTGAGGTAGTCGTGCATGATGATCGGTGCGCCGATTTCCTTGGCAAATGCGGCACGCTTGTACATCTCTTCCGGTGTCGGTGCTGTCACGTTCAGGTAGTGGCCCTTGCGCTCGCCGGTTTCGCGTTCCGCTTTCAGCGTGGCTTCCTGCACGAATTCGAAACGGTCGCGCCAACGCATGAACGGCTGACTGTTGACGTTTTCGTCGTCTTTGGTGAAGTCCAGGCCGCCGCGCAGGCACTCGTACACGGCACGGCCGTAGTTCTTGGCGGAGAGTCCCAGCTTCGGCTTGATGGTGCAGCCCAGCAATGGACGGCCATACTTGTTCATCTTGTCGCGCTCAACCTGGATACCCTGGGGCGGACCGCCGCAGGTTTTCACGTAGGCAATCGGGAAACGCACGTCTTCCAGACGCAGGGCGCGCAGCGCCTTGAAGCCGAACACGTTGCCCACCAGCGAGGTCAGCACGTTGACCACGGAGCCCTCTTCGAACAGGTCGATCGGGTAGGCTACAAATGCGTAGAAGCAGGTATCATCGCCGGGCACGTCTTCGATGCGGTAAGCGCGGCCCTTGTAGTAATCCAGGTCGGTCAGCAGGTCGGTCCACACCGTGGTCCAGGTGCCGGTGGAAGATTCGGCCGCGACAGCAGCAGCCACCTCCTCACGATCCACGCCAGGCTGCGGAGTAATTTTGAAACAGGCGAGGAGGTCGGTATCCAGCGGGGTGTATTCCGGCGTCCAGTAGGTTTGCCGGTATTCTTTGACACCGGCGTTGTAGGTCTTGACTGCCATTGCAAGCTCCTTTGCTTTCGGGTTAAACAGATGTCTCCCACCGTGGAAGACGTGTGGCTCGGTAGAGCGTGGAAAGCACTATAGTCAGGACCAATCATAAATAATAATTGTAATTTTCGATGCTAACGATAGACTGCAGTCTATGATTGCAAGGACAAATAACCATGATGAAAAATGCGACTTTGCGCCAGCTCAAGGTGTTCGAGGCGGTCGCGCGCAACCTCAGTTACACCCGCGCCGCCGAGGAGCTGTACCTGACCCAGCCGACGGTTTCGATCCAGCTCAAGCAGCTGGCTGATATCGTCGGCCAGCCCCTGCTGGAGCAAGTAGGCAAGCGCGTATTCCTCACCGACACCGGGCGCGAACTGCTCAAGGTTTGCCGCGAGATTTTCGACGGCCTGGCGCGTTTCGAGATGCTGGTATCGGATATGAAGGGGGTGAAGGCGGGCAAGCTGAGGCTGGCGGTGATTACCACCGCAAAATATTTCGTGCCGCGCCTGCTCGGCCTGTTCTGCCAGCGCTATCCCGGCATCGACGTGTCGCTCAAGGTGACCAATCGCGAGCGCGTGCTGCAACGCAT
>JBGPPE010000013.1:0-29734 GCA_041488395.1 Gallionellaceae bacterium | reverse complement strand
CATCGCCGCAAGCAGGACAGTGGATGATGGGGATGGGGCAGCCCCAGTAACGCTGGCGCGAAATGCCCCAGTCACGCAGGCGGAACTGCACCTTCTTCTCGCCCAGGCCTTTGGCGGCGAGGTCGGCGGCGATGGCATCGAAGGCCTGCTGGAAATTCAACCCGTCGTACTTGCCGGAGTTGACGCAGACGCCATCCTTGCTTGCGTACCACTCATTCCAATCGGACTCTACAAAATGATTATTTGCAACTTCTAGTGCCTCGGCAATTAACTCTTTTGATGCGTCAGGTATTGTTCGTCGTACTTCCTTTTCAACCGCAGCTAAAGTTTCTTCTGAGGCAGTAACTTGTATTACTTGCTTGATGGGCAGATCAAATCTGTTAGCAAACTCAAAATCGCGCTCGTCGTGAGCCGGCACCGCCATCACCGCGCCTTCGCCATAACCCATCAGCACATAGTTGGCGACCCACACCGGCAGCTTCTCGCCATTCAGCGGGTGCGTCACTAACAGGCCGGTGTTCATGCCCTTCTTTTCCATTGTTGCCATGTCGGCTTCGGCGGTGCCGCCGTGCTTGCACTCGGCGATAAATTCGGTGAGCTTTGCGTTGCCGGCTGCGGCCTGGGTGGCAAGCGGATGTTCTGCCGCCACCGCCACATAGGTTGCGCCCATCAGCGTATCGGGGCGGGTAGTGTAGACCTTGAGCGTGCCGCTTTTGCCGATGCTGTTTTCATCGTAAGGGAACTGGATGTCGCAGCCGTAGCTCTTGCCTATCCAGTTGCGCTGCATGGTCTTCACCTGCTCGGGCCAGCCTTCCAGCGTGTCGAGGTCGGCCAGCAGCTCTTCGGCGTATTGCGTGATGCGGAAGAAATACATCGGGATCTCGCGCTTTTCCACCAGTGCGCCGGAGCGCCAGCCGCGTCCCTCGATCACCTGCTCGTTGGCCAGCACGGTGTGGTCCACCGGGTCCCAGTTCACCGTGGCGGTCTTCTTGTAGATAATGCCCTTCTCAAACAAGCGCGTGAACAGCCATTGTTCCCAGCGATAGTAGTCCGGCTTGCAGGTGGTGACCTCGCGCGACCAGTCGATGCCCAGCCCCAGGCTCTTCAGCTGCTTGCGCATGTAGTCGATGTTGGAATAGGTCCACGCTGTGGGCGGCACGTTGTTGGCCATCGCGGCGTTTTCGGCCGGCAGGCCAAAGGCATCCCAGCCCATCGGCTGCATCACGTTGTAGCCCTTCATGCGGTGGTAGCGCGACAGCACATCGCCGATGGTGTAGTTGCGCACATGCCCCATGTGCAGTTTGCCGGAAGGGTAGGGGAACATCGACAAACAATAATATTTCGGTTTGTCGGAGGACTCGACGGCACGGAATGCCTGTTTCTTGTCCCAGTGCTGGTGCGCGCTGCTTTCGAGGTCTTTGGGCGTGTAATTCTGTTGCATGATGGTCATGTGTGGCTGAGTAAGCCGCCATTATATACGGAGAGCGGGCCGAAACTGGACAGCCTGTATGGGCAGTAGCCAGCAATGCGGCGCAGTAACAGAACGGGCGTGAAAAAGGCGGGCGGAAACATGGGTGCTGTCCGCAAAGCGCGCTTCTGCTAGAATGCACGACAAATAAAATTTATAAGCCCCCTTTTTTCCACAATTATTATTCCTTCTGGAGAGGTCTATTCATGTCACGCAAGCATCCCGTCATTGCAGTTACCGGCTCGTCCGGAGCAGGCACCACCACCGTCAAGCGCGCGTTTGAAAATATTTTCCGCCGCGAAAAAATTTCCGCAGCGGTAATCGAGGGCGACAGCCTGCATAGCCTGGACCGCATGGCATTCCGTGCAGCGTCCGCCGAGGCGGCCAAGGCCGGCAACCACTCCTTCAGCCACTTTGGCCCGGAAGCCAACCACTTCGACAAGATTGAAGAAACCTTCAAGAACTACGGCGAAACCGGCATGTGCAAGCGCCGCTACTATGTACACAGCGATGCTGAAGCCGTGCATCACAACAAGCACTTCAACCTGAGCGACCTCAAGCCAGGTGTGTTTACCCCTTGGGAAGACATCGAATCCAATTCCGACCTGCTGTTTTACGAAGGCCTGCATGGCCTGGCTACCGATGGCAAGATCGACGCAGCCAAGTATGTAGACCTGGGTATCGGCGTTGTGCCGGTGGTTAACCTGGAATGGATCCAGAAGATCCACCGTGACCAGGCTGAGCGCGGCTATTCTGCCGAGGCAACGGTAGACACCATCATGCGCCGCATGCCTGACTACATCAAATTCATCACCCCGCAGTTCTCGCGCACCGACATCAACTTCCAGCGCGTAGCCACGGTGGACACCTCCAACCCGTTCATCGCACGCGACATCCCGACACCGGATGAAAGCTTCGTGGTGATCCGTTTCCGCGACCCCAAGGGTGTGGATTTCCCTTACATGCTCAACATGATTCCAGATTCCTTCATGTCGCGCGCCAACACGCTGGTGGTGCCCGGCGGCAAGATGAGCTTCTCGATGGAAATCATTTTGGCCCCGATCATGCACGAGATGATCGAGAACAAGAAAAAGAAGTAAGCAATACTTGCCCATGCCGATAATCCGGCAGCAGCCGAACGGGGAGGCCAGCGCGAGTTGGCCTCCCCGTTTCTTTTGCCGGCGCGCCGCCTCCCC
This sequence comes from Gallionellaceae bacterium, assembly GCA_041488395.1. Taxonomy (GTDB): domain Bacteria; phylum Pseudomonadota; class Gammaproteobacteria; order Burkholderiales; family Gallionellaceae; genus 39-52-133. Next base: position 27,070 of record JBGPPE010000013.1, on the reverse strand, counting down.
GCGCTGCCTTGTGAGCATGGGGAATTGAATCGGCAACAGGATGTCTGAGTGTTAGCATCGATACGAGGTCAACCCCATGCGCGTTCAGGTTCTCGGCTGCAACGGCAGCATCACCGGCAAGCTGCGCACCACCTGTTACCGGGTGGATGATGACCTGCTGATCGACGCCGGCACCGGTGCCGGCGAGCTGAGCCTGCCACAGGCCATCGCCATCGATAGCGTGTTCCTTACTCATGCCCACCTCGACCATTGCTGCATGCTGCCGATGCTGGCGGATGCCGCAGGCAATTTCCGCGCTGAGGCGCTTACCGTGTATGCCTTGCCCGAGACCATAGACGCCATCAGGCGTAACCTGCTCAACGGCGAAATCTGGCCGGACTATGCCGCGCTGCCCACGCCCGAGCGCCCCTACATCCGCTTCCAGCCAATTGTGCAGGGCGCAACGGTGGAATTGCAGGGCAGGAAAATCACCGCGCTGCCCGCGCGGCATGCCGTGCCCTGTGTCGCTTATCAGCTGGATAGCGGCAACGCCAGCCTGGTCTACAGCGGCGATACCACCTACTGTGCAGAATTCTGGCAGGCGCTGAACCGCATCGCCAACCTGAAATATGTGCTGATCGAAAACACCTTTCTCAATGCCAATGCGGCGGCTGCGGCGCGTTCCGGCCACATGACTGCCAGCCTGCTGGTGCAGGGCTTGCGCCAGCTGCAGCAGCCGGTCGAGTTGTATATCGTGCACATGGAAGCAGGGCGCGAGCACGATAGCTGGCGCGAAATACTGGATGCCGTAGCGGAATTCAAGCCGACGCTGCTGCAGCGCGGGCAGGAATTCGAGTTTTAGCCGGAGACTGAGCCGTCAGGCAGCCATCCTGTGGGATAATTCCGTCATGAGCCCAACACATATTAATTAACCTGAATGCTCTTTAATTCCTACGCGTTCATCTTTCTGTATTTGCCGCTAGTGCTGCTGACTTACTTTCAGATAGCCCGCTTCGGACATGCTTATGCAGCCGGCTGGCTGGCCATGGCATCGGTGTTTTTTTATGGCTACTGGAATCCTGCTTATGTAGGCTTGCTGCTGCTCTCGATTATCTTCAACTATGCATTCGGGGTGTGGATCGCCAAGGCGCGCATTAAAGAAGGAAACGTGGTGAGCGGCAAGCGCTTGCTGGTGCTGGCGGTCACCCTCAATCTGCTGCTGCTCGCTTACTACAAATATGCCAATTTCTTTCTGGCCAGCGCCAACAGCGTGGCAGGTTCGCACTTCACGCTGGGCGACATTATTCTGCCGCTGGGCATTTCATTCTTTACCTTTACCCAGATCGCCTTCCTGGTGGATACCTGGCAGGGCAAGGTAAAAGAATACAACTTCGTGCACTACATACTGTTCGTTACCTATTTCCCGCACCTGATTGCCGGGCCAGTGCTGCACCACGGCGAGATGATGCCGCAATTCGCGCAGCGCAATAATTACCGCGTCAATTGGGACCACATGGCCGACGGTCTGCTGCTGTTTACGCTGGGCTTGTGCAAGAAAACACTTTGGGCGGATTCGTTTGCTCCCTATGCGCACGCGGTGTTCGGCAGCGTGCAGCGCGGCGAGATACCCACGATTTATGAGGCATGGTCGGGTGCGCTGGCCTACACCATGCAAATCTATTTCGATTTCTCCGGCTATACCGACATGGCACTGGGCATTGCGCTGATGTTCAATATTCGCCTGCCGATCAATTTCTATTCACCTTATAAGTCCACCAGCATCATCGAATTCTGGCGGCGCTGGCACATGACGCTGTCGCGCTTCCTGCGCGACTACCTGTACATCCCGCTTGGTGGCAACCGCAAGGGCAAGTTGCATCGCTACCTCAATTTGATGATCACCATGTTTCTGGGCGGCTTGTGGCACGGTGCGGGCTGGACCTATGTCTGCTGGGGCATACTGCACGGCGCCTATCTGAGTATCAATCACTTGTGGCACACATGGCTGCCCGGCAAGGCATTACGCTGGGTGCCCGGGTGGATGGGCGTGCTGGCCGGTGGCGTGCTGACTTTTCTGGCGGTGGTGGTGGCGTGGGTGGTGTTTTACTCGGCCGACATTGCCCATGCAGCAGTGATGCTGAAAGCGATGTGGGGCATAGAGGCACGGCCCATCACGTTTGATGCGGTCATGCACAAGCAATTGCTGCTCAGCACCAACCTCAGCGGGCGTGAGCTGGTTATCATGCTGCTGTCGGCCTTTGCCTGGGTCTGGCTATTGCCCAACTCCACCACGGTAAAATTTATCCGGGGAAGCTTCATGCTTGCCTCGGCCCAGGCCATTGCTGTGCTGTACTTCCTTTATCTGGCAATAGACCGCTTCGGCAATTACAGCCCCTTCCTCTACTTCCAGTTCTGATGCCATGAAGCACTCCAGGTTTTTTTCGATATTTGTCGCTGCGGTGCTGGGGCTGTATGGGCTCGCCGGCTTTTACTTCCTGCCGCTGGCCAACTTTGAGGGCGACCTGACGCGCATGGCCAAGCTGCCGGAATCACTGTTCGGCTGGACCAAAGAGCAGCCGGTCATCGACCCCGAGCTGATGAAGTCTGCAGCGTGGCAGGATGCCGACGTGCTGGCGATAGGCGACAGTTTTACCACCGCACAAGTCTGGCAAACGGTGTTCGCGCAGCGCGGGGTGCGCGTCCACACCGAGCCCTGGTCCAACGTGTACAGCATTTGCGAGGATTTTTCCGACTGGCTGCGCAGCAAGGGTTTCAAGGGCAAATACGTGATCATCGAAAATGCCGAGAAGTATCATGAAGGTCGCCTCGCGCAGTCGGTTGAATGCAAGCGCATGGCATACCACCCGCTCGCCATTATTCCGGCACATCCTCCTGCGACTGTGCCGGACAGGGAGGCTGGCAAATACTCGGGCAGTATGTCAGTCGGCCTGCAGGCCGGGTTGAATGTACTCAAATACCGTCGCCTGAGTGGACAGCCGGATTTCCAGAGCTGGGATGCGCTAGGCGAAGTGAGACTGCAGCGCATCAACAACGGCTGCGATCTGTTCAGCCACCCGCGCTGCAACGACGTGCTGTTCTATACCAAGGACAGGGTGGAAGACCTGGGTGAGAATGTCCTTGGCAATATGGCAATCATTAACAGCCGGCTGCAGGGATATAGCACGGTATGGGTAGTCATTCCGGACAAGGCCACGGTCTATTTGCATCCGCACAAAAAATTCTGGGACGAAGCCGAGCGCAGGTTTCATGCGCCCAATCTGCTGAAGGATTTTCAGCAGGCACTGCACGAGAAAACAGTGGACCTCTATCTGGCGAATAACACGCATGTGTCCACCACCGGCTATTTGCTGCTGGGAAATGTGATTTATAACAACATCTATCACGCACCGTAACGCCGCACTGTTTAGCGCGCCGGACTCCCTTCCTGTGGGATAATTGCGGCATGAATTCCAGCCTCCTTTCCGGTCTCAATCCCGAACAACGCGCCGCCGTCGAGTTGCCTGCCCAATCTGCGCTGATCCTGGCCGGTGCCGGCAGCGGCAAGACGCGCGTGCTGACCACGCGCATTGCCTACCTGATCAGCACCGGGCAGGTCAGCCCGCACGGCATCCTGGCGGTGACCTTTACCAACAAGGCGGCGAAGGAAATGGTCACGCGCCTGTCGGCGATGCTGCCGATCAACACGCGCGGCATGTGGATAGGCACTTTCCACGGCCTGTGCAACCGCATGCTGCGCGCGCATTACCGCGAAGCGAATTTGCCGCAGACCTTCCAGATCCTCGATTCGGGTGACCAGCTCTCCGCCATCAAGCGCGTAATGAAAGCGCTCAATATCGATGACGAGAAATACCCGCCGCGCGAGATGCAAAACTTCATCAGTGGCAGCAAGGAACAGGGCCTGCGCGCGCACGAGGTGGAAGCCTACGATCCCTACACACGGCGCAAGGTGGAGGTGTTTGCCGAATACGACGCGCAATGCCAGCGCGAAGGCGTGGTGGATTTTTCCGAGCTGCTGCTGCGCTGTTACGAGCTGCTGTCGCGCAACGCCGCGATACGCGAGCACTATCAGGCGCGCTTCCGCCACATCCTGGTGGATGAGTTTCAGGACACCAATCCCCTGCAGTACCGCTGGCTGAAGCTGCTGGCGGGGAGCGGCAATGCACTGTTCGCCGTGGGCGACGACGACCAGTCCATCTACGCCTTTCGCGGTGCCAACGTGGGCAACATGCAGGAGCTGCTGCGCGATTTCCATGTCGCGAACGTGATCAAGCTGGAGCAGAACTATCGCTCGCACGGCAACATCCTGGATGCGGCCAACGCGCTGATCAGCCACAACCGCAGCCGCCTCGGCAAAAACCTGTGGACCGCGGAAAAAGGCGGCGAGCCGCTGCGCATCTATGAAGCGCCAACCGATGTCGAAGAGGCCGGCTTTATCGTCAGCGAGATCCAGCAGCTGAAAACGGAAGGGGTGAACCTGCGCGAGATCGCGCTGCTGTACCGCTCCAATGCGCAATCACGCGTGCTGGAACACGCGCTGGTTTCGGCGGGGTTGTCCTACCGCGTGTACGGCGGGCTGCGCTTCTTCGAGCGCCAGGAGATCAAGCACGCGCTGGCCTATCTGCGCCTGATGGAAAACACCGACGACGACAACGCGCTGCTGCGCATCATCAACTTCCCCACGCGCGGCATCGGCGCGCGCAGCATAGAACAGCTGCAGGAAGCCGCTCGGATGAACAACACCACGCTGTTTGATGCGGCGGCGCGCGCGGGCGGCAAGGTTGCGGCTTTCGTCGGGCTGATCGAGTCGCTGCGCAATGCCACGCGCGAGTTGCCGCTGCCCGAGGTGATGGATCATGTGCTGAACGAGAGCGGACTGGTCTCGCACTACCAGAATGAAACCGGCGCCAAGAAGCGTGAAGCGGAAGAGCGCCTGGAAAACCTCAACGAGCTGATCAACGCGGCTACCCTGTTTGTGCACGAGAACGAGGACGACAGTCTCACCGCTTTTCTTACCCACGCCTCGCTGGAGGCAGGCGAACATCAGGCCGGCGATCAGGACGATGCGCTGCACCTGATGACGGTGCATGCCGCCAAGGGCCTAGAGTTCCATACCGTGTTCATCACCGGGCTGGAAGAAGGCCTGTTCCCGCACCAGAATAGCCAGAACGTGGATGGCGGGCTGGATGAAGAGCGCCGCCTGATGTATGTGGCGATCACCCGCGCGCGCCGCCGCCTCTACCTGACTTTTGCGCAACGGCGCATGCTGCACGGTCAGGCCAGTTACAGCATGGCGTCGAGCTTTCTGCGCGAACTGCCGGACGAGCTGCTGCACTGGCTCACTCCGCGCGTGACGCAGCGCAATGTATTTGTGCCTTCTTATGCGCCTGCATATGCCCCTTCAGCGCCGCGCGAGGCAGACTATGCCGCACCGGTGCGGCGCCCGGCGAGCGAATCCGGCTGGCGCATCGGTCAGGCGGTGCAACATGCCAAATTTGGCGAGGGCGTGGTGATCAACGTCGAAGGCAATGGCTCGGACGCACGCGTGCAGGTGAATTTCCGCAAGGCGGGCACCAAGTGGCTGGCGCTGGAATACGCCAAGCTCACCGCCGTGTAAGTGAAATACTGAACAGGTGCATTAACGGGGAGGCAGCATGAGTAAATCGTTCAAGGAACTCACCCAGGAAATAAGGCAGTTGCTGACGCCTTTCCGCAAGGAAGCCCAAGAGCACATGGCGAATTTTGATGCGATGGCCAAGGCGGCGATGGCGCCGGGTGTATTGTCCGCGCTGGAAAAAGAATTGATTGCCAGCGGCATCGCCGTCTCCACCCGCTGCGACGGCTGCATCGGCTTCCACGTCAAATCGCTGGTGCGTCTGGGGGCTACACGTGAGCAGGTGAATGAAATGCTGGCGGTGGCAGTGTATATGGGCGGCGGCCCGTCGCTGATGTATGCGGCCGAGGTGCTGCGCGCGTATGAGGAATTCAAGGCCGACAAGCCGGCCTGATTGAAACGGGAAGATGCGTATGAATGGCACGCGTATATGGGCGGTGAGTGCAGTGCTGATGGTGTTGGCGCTGGTGCTGCTGCTGGCGCAACACTGGGGCATGAGCTTTACCAACGCCGACGATCCGTGGATCGTCCAGTTGGGCTATGACAAGGGGTTGTGGCAGGGCAGTCTGGATGCGGCCAAGGTGCAGGGCCGCTTCTGGCTGGTGCCGATCAACATCCTGGCGCAATTGCCGCTGCTGCCGGACAACTGGGCGTTCGTGAATGTGCTGCGCATGCTGGTCAACGGTCTGGTATTCCTCGGCTTCGTGCTGTTCTGCAGCAAGCTGACCAACAGGTTTACTGCAGTGCTGATGGGGCTGGTGTGGTTGGCGCTGATCGACTTGAATTCAAGCGATTTCAGCGCCATTCACGGCTATCTGATGATGTTCAATCTGCAATTCATTTTCCTGTTCTTCAGCTTCTATTTGTTTCTTGATCGGCTCGATCGACACGCGGATACAGGCGCCATCGTTGCGCCCTACCTGCTCTACGCATTTGCCATGCTGGCCTATGAGCCGATGTTCTTTTACGCGCTGGCCTTCCCGGCGCTGTATCTGTATCGGCAGATGCAGGGGAAGACTGAAGAAGTGTCCCTGTTCCGGCACGCCCGCAATTTCCTCCAGCGCAACTGGATGCTGGTCGTGGTGATGCTGGGCTACGTCGTGCTGTATTTCGGCTTCCGCAAATTGCTGGCTACCGGCACGCGCGGTATTGATACCGGCAGCACCTTCGCGGAAGTGGTGAAAACCATTTACGCTTTTTCCATTCACGGCTTTCATTTCGAACTCAAGCCGCTCACCGCAGCCGTGCTCGAGCAGTTTTCTGCGACGAGTGTGGCAACGGCGCTGCTGTATGCGCTGCTGGTGGGAGCAGCGCTGCTGTTGCTGATTCCGCGCATTGATGATGAGCACGTGCCAACCGCGCTGTATCGCAAATCGTCCCTGCTGGTGCTGGCCTTCTTCACCCTCTCGCCCAATATCCTGTATGGCTTCGTTGAGGCATACCGCAAATGGGCGAATTACGATCCGCATTATGTCGGCAACTATTTCAGCTCGTTCCCGCTGGCGATGCTGATTACGCTCGGTTTGCTGTATCTGGTGGGCGGCGGCAAGGCGCGCCAGGAAAAAATCCTGTTTGCCCTGATCCTGTACGTGTTTGCCAGCGCGGCCTTTGACAACTACCTGCGCTGGGAGAAGCTGGCTGACATCAATCGCCGCGGCAGCGCGCAATGGCAGGCTGCGTTGCAGGAGCTGGGCCAGCGCAGCTATGACCAGCATCGCACCACGCTGATCTGTGCCGGCAATACCCCCGATCACGTTACCGGCGATGACAAGTACTGGTCGAAATATCTGTCGCGCAAATTTTCCGCCGACATCCAGTTCGTGTCGCGCAAGGTCTCCAAAGAGGGCTGTGATTTGGTGCTGGACTTTTCCCGGAGTTGAGCCGGCTCAGTGCGGCTGATGGTAAGTCCAGTAATGGTGCAACAGGAAATTGGTCGGTGGCATCACGCATATCACCGCGGCTATGCCGTACCAGTATGACAGGCCGAGATGATGCACCAGGCCGGACAGGCCCATCGCCAGGAATAGTCCGAGAGCCGACACTACGCTGAAGCGGAACAGGGTGCGCCCGTGCATCTGCGCAGAAAAACTCCAGTGTGTATTGATCCAGTAGGAAACCAGGGTGGCCACGGTAAAGGCGATGCCGTTGGCCAGCGCGGGTGTCAGGCTCAGCAGCTCGATCAGCGAGCTGGCAATGGCCACGTGCACGCCGGTATTCAACACCCCGGTGATGCCAAAGCGCACCGCGCGCCTCTTGAAATGCGGATGCATGACCATTCAGCAGCGGAATGAAAGATCAGGCTTTGCGGCCATGGCGCTTGCGGATCAGGTAGAGCGGACGATGCTTGGTTTCCACATAGATGCGCCCGATGTATTCGCCCAGGATGCCCACGCTGATCAGCTGCAGGCTGCCAAAGAACAGTACGGCGACCAGCAGCGAGGCGTAGCCGGGAACATCCACGCCGTGAATCAGAGTGCGCGACACAATGTAGAGCGCATAGCAGAAAGTCAGCAATGCGCCTGCTGCACCAACATAGGACCACAGCTTGAGCGGTATGGCGCTGAAACTGGTGATGCCTTCCAGCGCAAAATTCCACAGCTTCCAGCCGGAAAACTTGCTGGTTCCAGCCATTCGTGGCGGGCGCACATAATCAATCGTCACCGTCTTGAAGCCTACCCAGGCGAACAGTCCCTTCATAAAGCGCTGCTGCTCGGGCAGCTGCTTGAGGGCATCCACGGCAATCCGGTCCATCAGCCTGAAGTCGCCCACATTCTCGGGAATCTGGATGCTGGAGAGACGATTATGAAAGCGGTAAAAAAATTCTGCTGTCTTGCGCTTGAGGAAGGAGTCCGAGCTTCTGTCGACCCGGCGCGCCAGCACGACTTCGGCGCCTGCTGTCCATGCCTTGATCATTTCCGGGATGAGCTCCGGCGGGTCTTGCAGGTCGGCGTCGAGGGGGATGATGGCGTCGCCGGTGGCAGCATCAATGCCGGCCGTCAGCGCAGCCTCCTTGCCGAAATTGCGCGACAGTTCGAGGATCTGGAAGCGCGCATCCTTGTCGGCGAGGGCAATCAGGCGTTGCAGGGTATCGTCACGGCTGCCGTCATCAATGCAGATTACTTCGAAATCCTGTGCGGCAAGCTGATCGAGTATGGGGCAGATCGCCTGATGGAAATGATCAACCCCCTCGCCCTCGTTATAGAACGGAACAATCAGGGAAATTTTTTTGCGTTCACTCATGCGGTTCAATCCGGGCTAGGCAGGGAAGGCGCAACGCTCAGGCGCTGCGGACGTGTTAGTGATTCTGCTTGAGTGCATCCAGCCTGTCGCGATAGCGCTTGATCACGGCCGCATCGGCATGGTGCATCTCCAGCAGGCCGATGGCCAGGCGCATTTCACGGATGGCGTTTTCATATTTTTTTTCCGCTTCCCAATGTTCGCTGGCCATGTAAAGCGCCTCCGGATTCTGGATAAAGGACAAAACGTAAATTTTGTTGAGAGGGGTGTCCAGGTTTTTTAATTTGTCGGTGTCCGGCAGTAGAAAAGAAATCACCGCGGCAATGGCCACTGCCACAATAATCACCTTTGTTACAAAGCTGGTTTGTTTTTGCTCGCTGGCACTCATCGGTGTTTCCTCTGTAACTGTAGTTTGACTGGGTTAAAATTAATTGTCCGACGGACAGATTAGCAAAGTTTGCCTGGTTTGATCCGGTTTAGCCGGGGATGGTCGGCTCATCGTCACTGCTGGCTTCGATCACGCTGTCGGTTTTTTCCGGCGTCGGAAAAATATCGCGATAGCTGACATACATCGAAGTGAGCCCGAGCGGCAGCAACAACACCCAGCCCAGATCAAAGGGAATGTAGCTGGCCAGTATGGCGAACAGCTGCAGGATCAGGCTGTAAAACGTGAACGGGATAATGTTGCGCAATGACCCGGTCAGGCTGGCCTTGAGGGCGGCAAACGGCGACATCTGCTCGAAGAACACCAGCATCGGGGCAAACTGCAGTGCCAGCATCAGCAGAAAAAGCAGCGACAAACCGGTGAGCAGGCTGAGCGCCACCATGGAGCCGGCAGACATCATGGCTTCCACCAGCATGGCCGGGTCTTCTGCGGCGCGATAGCTATCCAGCAATTCAGCCAGGGCCGAGCCGCCCATGATGGTGATGATGATGGAAATAATGATCATGCCTGCCATGGCCAGGCCGCCCAGTGCCAGCAACTGCGGGGTGCGCTTCTCGAAGCCTTCGAACAGGTAGGTGGGCTCCACCTTCTGGTGGAACTCAAGTGCCCGGCAGACGCGCATGTATCCTGCCAGCAGGACAGGCATTAACAGCAAGGCCAGCAGCACACCCGCAACCGGAATCTGCAGCGCCAGATACATGCCCAGTGCGCCCAGCAGTGCGAGCGCAAATGACATCGGCGGGTTGCGCATGATCAGGCGGTAGCCATGGGTAATCCACAGCCAGCCATGTCCGGTTTCTACTCTTTGCGCTTGCATAATCACCTCACATTAAGCCGATGGCCTCGCCGCTCGAGGCAAGGTGCTGTTGCAGGATACGTTTGAACTGATCGGGATTGTGCGCGTTGATCAGCTCGCCATCGCGCGGCAGGTGCAGGTCAAACAGGCGTGAGATCCAGAAGCGCAGTGCGGCGACACGCAGGGCGATGTGCCACATGGTCGCCTCTTCCGCGGTGAAAGGGCGCGCTGCATGGTAAGCGTCGAGCAGTGCACGGGTACGTGCAGCGTCCAGTTTTCCGTCAGCACCCATGCACCAGTCGTTGACGGTAATCGCCACGTCATAGAGCAGGCTGTCATTGCAGGCAAAGTAAAAATCGATCAGCCCGCCCACGCGTTCGCCGTCAAACAATACGTTGTCGCGGAACAGGTCGGCGTGGATCACGCCTTGCGGCAGGGCGGACAGGGTGTGCTGCTGGTGGAAAGCGACTTCACTTTGCAGCAACTCGGCATCCTGCTCATTCAGGAAACGTGTCACCTGGAACGCGGTGTCGGTGCGCCACGCCGCACCGCGCGGATTAACCATGGTCTCGCCAAAGCTCTGCGACGCCACATGCATCTGTCCCAGCATGGCGCCTACCGCGGCACAGTGCACGGCCTCCGGCTGGGTCAGCGACTTGCCCGAGAGGCGGCTGACGATGGTGGCAGGTTTGCCATTCAGCTTGCCGAGGAAACTGTTGTCGCGATCGGCCACCGGGCTGGGGCAGGGAATGCCGTGGCGCGCCAGATGCGCCATCAGGTTGAGAAAAAACGGCAGCTCTTTGGCGCTGAGTTTTTCAAACAGTGTCAGCACAAAACGGCCATTGCTGGTGGTGACGAAATAGTTGGTGTTTTCGATGCCCGAGGCGATGCCCTGCAACTCAAGCAGGTTGCCCAGAGAGTAATGGCTGAGCCAGGCGGAAAATTCTGCTTCGGTAACGCGGGTGAAAACTGCCATGACAAACTACCTGTATTGAAACCAGCTGATGTGGCGTGAATTAGAAGCGGTGGATAATCCAGCGCGGCGGACGCAAACCGGAGTCGAGGCTCTCCTGGCGGGCAAATTTGCCGTCACCGTTCTCGTCCACCATGTAGTAGGGTTTGCCGACCTTGGGCGTGATCTTGATCATGTAAAGCTTGCCGCCCGAGCGATACTCCTCGATCGTCATATCACCCTTTTTGGTGATGGTGACTTGCGGCTCCAGCTCCTCATCTGCGCTGTTGGTATCAGTTGCATTGGCATTCAGGGGCGGGGGGGGCGGCAGCGGCTGCAAATTTGCCGGAGGCTGCTCGCCGGCCAGGGCGGCCCCGCACAGGCAGCACAACAATAAAGTGGTAATCAGGCGCATCGCGTTCCCCGGTGGTTTTGCATGGGCATATTTTAGCCGATGCCGGGGAAAAAGGCTTGCAACTGATCAAAACAGCACACCATTGCAGTGTGCTGTCGCCGAGCCGTTCGGTGAAAAACTAAATTCCGCCGAGCCGTTTGACAAACGAAACTGCGTAGGCGGGTGAGCGGAACAGCAGCACCGGGTCGTTGCTTGGTGCGATGCCGTCCGCCATGACCAGCGGATCGTAGTTGATGGCTTCGCACGCAGCGCCTTTCTGGGGCATGGCGCTGTTGATGGTCAGCGTGCCAACCTTGATCTGTTTGCGCTCAGCCGGCCAGGCCAGTGTCGGATTGTCCTCGGGGTCGCCGGCAACACCTATGGACAGCATCATGTCCCAACGCACAGGACCTTGCCGGGTGCGGCCGATCAGAGTCGGCTCAAGGAAGTTGGCAGCGGCCGTTTTGAGTTCATCGTCGCTAAGACGTTTTTCGCCATCTTGCGGAACAAAGCGCCAGCGCACCAGCGTGGTCTTGTTTGCCTTGTTGATGAATTTGAAGGTGTGGATGCTCCAGTAGGCGCTGTTGGCGTAGCTGGCCGGCGGGTTGTTGCTGGCCAGATACTGGGCCTGCGCAAGGTTGTCCGGGTGGCTGGCCTTGAAGGCTTTCATTTTCTCCGGGTCAGGTTTGCCGGTGGCGGGGTCGGGCTTCATGGCCAGCATCAGGTCAACAAAGGTCTGCGGGTTGGCGGCGCCGAAGACGGGCGTGTTAAGCATGGCCATCTGGTGCAGATTTTCGCCCGGCAGCTTGAATTGCAGTGCCATGCCGCGCGCGCTTTTTGCCGTATCCGGTGCTTTCGGGTTGCCGCCGGAGAGAGAAAAACGGGCAATGACGGGTACCGGTTTCCCGGAAAACAGGGCCGAGCGCGTGTAGGCCGCAGCGTCCTTGCTGCCGACGAACTCGCCGATTGCGCAGGTGCCTTTGGTGTGGTTGCGGCGTTCGCCCGGAGTAACACCAAAAGTGCCTTCAATGGCGGCAACAGCCTGGTCGGGGGCAACGTCTGCTGCCCGGGTCAGTGGCGAGCAGAGTGTGAGCAGGCCACTGAGATAGAGTGGCAACGCGTTCTTGTGCATGGAGATACCTTTCTGTTGGGTTAGCTGCTACATGTGTTCGAGCTGGTCGTATACCGCTGTTGCGACGCGCGCCAGCTCGGCCTTGTCGATACCGGCCGAAAGTGCATAGCCGAATTTGCCGTCGATCCAGTAGAAGACGTTCACCGGACCCTCCTGCGCGAAGCGGAAGGCCGTGTCGTGGTTGCTTGTGTTCTCGGTGGAAACGTAAAGAGTCAGCCGCTGCCCAGTGGCATCGTGGTACATGAACTGGGCGACAGGGCCGCTGTTGCCGGGCAACAGGCGGCCGCCGATCAACTCGTAGCCGAGTGCGCCCAGCTTGGGCGGGTGCACCGGCGTGCCGAGGCGTTTGGAAAGCCAGGCGACCAGCTGGTCCTCCTGCTCGGCACCCACTTCAACCGGGCGGCGTACATCGGGGCTGAACACCACATGTGCCACGGCGGCCTGCCGGGCAAGCGGCGTGGCCCTGGCCATGTTTTGCGCCGGCTGAAACCTGTCGTGTGCTGCCCAGCCGCCCGTGCCGCTGATCACCGCGATGAGCAAGCCGGCTGCGATGCGCTGCAGCGACCATGCGGGCAACCACGACTTGGCTGCCATTACAGCAGGAGGTGTTGCCAGCACGCGCAGATGCTCCGGCACCGCCTCCTCCGCCACCGGGTTGAACAGCGCCTGGAGTGCCTGCTTCTGGGACTGATAGGCGCGCACGCGCTCGGCCTCTTGCGGATGGTTCGCCAGATATTCTTCCACTGCAAGTCTGCGCGCCTGCGCTAAGGCACCATCGACGTAGGCGTGCAGATCGGCTTCGGTGATAGTGTATGGGGTCATCGTACGACTCTCAGCCTGGTTGTGGGTTGCTGGCCTGCCATGATCAGGCGCAGCGCTTCGCGGCCGCGCGACAAGCGCGACATCACGGTGCCGGGCGGAATGCCCAGCGTTGCGGCGATTTCCGCATAACTCATTTCTTCCAGCGCAACCAGCAGCAGCACTTCGCGCTGCTCGTCGGGCAACTGGCTCAATGCCGACGCGATATCGCGGACTTCCAGATTGTCGCTCTGGGTCGATCGCGTCGGCAGTTCATAATCTTCCTCGTCGAGGGAGTGGGTGGGCAGCATGGGCCGGCGCAATTGATCGACGCGCAGGTTGTGCATGATGCCGAACAGCCATGCACGCAGATCGCTGCCGCTATGCCACTGTCCGAGCCGGCTCCAGGCACGCTCGAGCGTGTCCTGCACCAGATCGTCGGCAGCCGCACGGTCGCCCAGCAGCGCCCGCGCGTAGCGGCGCAGATGGGGAATCACGGTGAGGATCGCGCGGCTATCCATGCTGACGTTCAGGGACGAACGACATGCCAGACATTTTTAAAGTCATCGCCGTCCATGTCGCCAGGCTTCTGGTCCTTGGACCAGTAATACAGCGGCTTGCCTTTCAGTGCCCACTGTTTTTTGCCGTCGTCGCGGGTGATGATGCTGTAATCGCCACTGGCTGTGTCGCTATCTTTTGCGTAAAACGCTGGCCAGTTGTTGGCACAAGGGCCGCTGCACACGCTTTTGCCGCTGCCGGCAACATCCTTGTCGAACGTATAAAGTGTCATGCCAGTGCTGTCGGTGAGCATGCCGTTGGAAACCATGGCGGGGCGGGTGGCATAGGTGGAAGAGCAGGCCGCAAACGTGGCCGCTAGCAGCAGGGCAAGTACGAGGTTAAGAAATTTCATGATGATCTCCGTTAGTGTTGGGGGTGCTGCACCTGCATAAACGGAAACAGGCGGTCATTTATTCCATCCCGTGCAATATATACATAAGGGCACAAATCTATTGCGCGGACTGGCATTGAGGTCGCGCGGTGCGCGGCATCCTCATGCGCCCCATATACATTCCGGTGCCTGTGCTGCGGGCTCCCCCAATGCCAGCCCGCTCGCTACGATCTCTGTCGCTATGTATATTATGATTCACACGTGGAAAAATTTACGGATGCAATGATAGACAATATTAATAACCATCCCTGCATGACGCTCCATGTCGAGATACTGCGCAGCAGTTACCGGCACTGGACAGGCAGGTCGCTGCTGGACGAAAACCTTGCTTGCGAGAGCGCCGTCGCGGCACTTTGGACTGCCCCTTATGCCGTTGTTTCACACGGCACCCAGGCCGAGCCGGTGTTTAACTATGGCAACCAGCTGGCACTGCAGCTGTTTGAAATGAACTGGGAGGAGTTTACCGCCCTGCCATCAAGATTGTCCGCCGCGGCACCGAATCAGGCGGAACGTGCCAGCTTGCTGGAGGCGGTCAGCCGCCAGGGCTACATCGATAACTATTCAGGCATACGCATCGCCAAATCGGGCAAGCGCTTCATGATCTGCGATGCAACAATCTGGAATCTGCTCACACCCGCGGGGGAGTATTACGGCCAGGCTGCGCTGATCCGCCACTGGGAAATGCTCTAGGCGCGGTTTGAGGTTACTGCGTCCGCCAATTACAGCTCAGCCAGGCGCAGATTGGGGGAGGGCGCGGCGATATGGTTGCCTTGTGCAAAATCAATGCCGAGCTCGCGCAACAGGGTAACGCTCTTCTCGTCGATGACGCATTTGGCGATGGTACGCATGTGCATTTCGGCGGCAATTTCCACGATGGCACGCACGGTGACCCTGGCGATGTTGTCCACACTGATGGGCTCGATCAGCGCACTGTCTATCTTGAGGAAATGAACCGGGAAATGTTTGACGTAATTGAACGAACTGAAGCCAGACCCGAAATCGTCGATGGCAAAGCAAAACCCCCGCTGCGTCAGCGCTGCGACGATAGGTTGCAGTTTTTCCATGTTGCGCACGATATAGCGCTCGGATAGCTCAAAAATAAACTGGCTGGGCGCAACCTGGTGCGTGCTGATGATTTCATCCAGGAACTCCGGAATGTGCTCCTTTTCGAAAAACTGTTCGGACAGGTTGACCGAAAATGCCAGCAGCGGGTTTTTCAGCGCAGCCAGCACCATGGCCACCTTCTTGATCACCTGGCAATCAAACTCTGACATCAGCCCGAAGCGCTCTGCAGCCGGCATGAAAGCGCCCGGGGTGATCACCTGATGGCCCTGGTCCGGCAGGCGCAACAGCACCTCGTGAATATTTTCGTGCTGCCCCTGCAGTCCGATCAGCGGCTGATAATAAAGTATCGCTTCCTGCTTCAGCAGCACGTTCTGCAAGCGTTCATGCCAGCCTATGCCGGAATCTTCGCCGATATTCTGCATGTCGCGCACAAAAATGCTGAAACAGTTGCGCCCGCGTGCCTTGGACTGGTGCACCGCGCTATCTGCCTCCTTGAGGTATTCATGGGCGTTATGGCTGCCGTCGGCAATGATGGTGATGCCGATGCTGAAATGAATCTTGAGCGCATCGCCGCCTTCGTAGAAGGTAAAGTCGCGCATCAGCACGATGAAAGATTCGGCGATTTCCTGGGCCCGTTTCAGGTCCACATCATAGGCAAGCAGGGTAAACTCGTCGCCGCCAAAGCGCGACACCAGATCGTGCTCGCGCATGCGCTGGGTCAGTAAGTTGGCGATCTGGATCAGCAGGCGGTCACCGGCGGCGTGGCCATAGGTGTCGTTGATGTATTTGAAGCGATCCAGGTCGAAGAAAAACAGTGCACCGCTGGGCCCGCCGCGCGCAATGCGGCTGACTTCCTGTTCCAGCCGCTCGACAAAATATTTGCGGTTCACCAGCCCGGTAAGTCCGTCGTGATTGGCCATGCGGCGCAAGGCTTCATCGCGTTCCTTCAGGGCGCCGATGGTGGTGTTGAGCGCGATGCCGATGCGCGCGATCTCCTTGTCACCGGTGCTGGTTACGGTGACATCGGTTTCGCCGTTGGCAAGCCGCGTCAGCGGTTCCTCCAGATCGGATAACGGGCGCAGTGCCCAGTGCACCATGATGCGGCCGATGAAAGTCGCGATAAGCATGGTCAGCGCAATGAACATGCTGGCATAAACCAGATTGCGATTCAGGTCCATCGAGATCTTGCTGTAATCCAGCACGATGTCGATAAAGCCGATGGTCTCGACCTTCTCGCCGGATTTTTTCTCCAGGCTGTAATCGATCATGCCATCGCTGGCGATGGATTTGATCCAGATCGGCGCGCTGACGCGCATCTGCGAATTGGCGCCTTTTTCGAAGCGCAGGGTTTTATGTTCCGTATCAACCTTGCCGAGCTGCTGAATGACATCACTGCTGAATGGCGCAAAGTCGCTGATCGCAACATTCTTGCGCGAGTATTCGGCAATGGCGATCAGGCCGGTGTCATCCATATAGCGCGCACGGGCTATTTCGGGGAAATTGCGCAGGTAGCTGATCGCCTCGTTCAGCTGCGCCGGATCGTCGGTGGCATAGAGCGGAATACCCAGCTCATCCAGTTTGGCAATCCAGCCTTCAGCCTGGTGGCGGACACTGCTCTCGATCACCAGATTGGTGGCGAACCAGAGTGCGGCAATCACCAGCACATAAATGACCAATGCCCAGACCAGTTGCAGCAACAGAATGCGGGTGGCCAGGCTTTTGGGTGCGTTGCGGTTGATGCGGGCGAGCAGGGCAGGCGGAATCAGCCGCACGAAGCTTGCAGACATGTGTTGGAAAAATTTCCAGAGTGCGCTGGCGCCATTACGCCAACGCTTTTCTTGCAGCCATTTGCCGAGTGCCTTGTTAAGGGGTGTCCGCATATTTCTTGAATGGTGCGGGTATGGGCAGGTTGAAGCGCTGTGCCATCACCGAATTAATGTGCAGATTCACTTTGTCAGGGTAGACTATGTCGGGGCCAGGCATCACCTCCTTGTATGGTCCTTGCTCTAGGCGCTCCACCACCTGTTGTGCGACATCAGGGGTGTCACTGCTGATGCTGAGCAGTCCGCCGAGCTTGAGCAGCTCATCGTTGAAGACGGTGACCTGCTTGCTGTTGCGTACGCTAAAGGTCATCACATCGCGCAAGACCAGTCCGCTGAGCACGCGGTTGTCCGGCAGCAGCCAGTAGCCCTGCACCTTGCCGGCCATCTGCTTGTAGGCATATTGATATTCCTTGTCGGAGTTTACGGTTTCGTGGTGCAGCGTGATGCCGTAGTTTCTGGCGGCCGCCTTGGCGGTCTGCATCAGATCATCAAATCCGGGCCCGCTGATCACGCCAATATCCGTGATGTTTGGTGCCAGTGCGCGCCATGTACCAAAAATCCTGTACGGCGACGGCGTCATGCTCACACCCTTATGCCGGCCGGAAAGCAAGTCGTAATCCTGGTAGTTGAATACCTGGCAAAACACGACCTGCCTGTTCGTCAGCCCTTTGGCGACGACCGCGGCATTCAGGCCTATGCTCACCAGCTGCTTGTACTCATCGTTGTTGTAGGCTGCAACCATCTTGAGGTTTTCCGCCTGGCTTTTGCCCAGATAGTGAATGTTGCTGCGCTTGCCCAGTTGTCTGGCGAGCGCTTTGGCCACGTCGCTGTAGGCGGGAATATCCTCGCTGACCAGAATAACCACCTGCATGGCGGGTTTGGGGGGCGGGGTTATTTCGGCTGCGGGAATTTCTTTGGGCACAGGCTTGGCACAGCCGTGCAGAAACAGCATCACAAAAACAAGCAACAAACGCCAATACATACGGGCTCCATACTCTTTGCGTTGATGAATACTACCCTAATATTGCTTATTCTGAAGTAACCGCAGTTAATACAGAAGGGCCTGTTTCCGGGCGGCAAACGCAGGTAAAGCGCAAGCGTAGCCGCCGCATGCGCAAATGTTACAGATTCAGCTGCATCTCGCGCTCCGCCTCGGAAGGCTCGAAGCCGCGTGTTTCATAGTGTTTGAAGATGGCGGCGACGATTTTCTCCGGCTCGTCAATTACCTGGATCAGGTCCATATCATCCGGGCTGATCATGTTTTCCAGCAGCAGCGACTGGCGGAACCACTCCACCAGCCCGCCCCAGAATTTGCTGCCCACCAGAATAATCGGCATGCGCCGGGTCTTGCCGGTTTGCACCAGGGTAAGCGCTTCCATCAGCTCGTCCATGGTGCCGAAGCCGCCAGGCATCACCACATAAGCGCTGGCAAACTTTACGAACATCACCTTGCGCGTAAAGAAGTGCTGGAAGGTCTGGCTCACGTTCTGGTAGGGGTTGTTGTGCTGCTCATGCGGCAGCTGGATGTTGAGGCCCACGCTGGGCGATTTGCCGTAGAACGCGCCCTTGTTGGCGGCTTCCATAATGCCGGGGCCGCCACCCGATACCACCGAGAAACCGGCGTCAGACAGCAGGCGCGCAATTTCTTCGGTGAGCTTGTAATAGGGGTGGTCATGTGGCGTGCGCGCGCTGCCGAAGATGCTTACCGCAGGCTGGATGTCGCTCAGGCGTTGGGTGGCTGCCACGAACTCTGACATAATGCCGAATACGCGCCATGCCTCTTTCGAATGCACCAGTTCCGGCGATGGTGTGCGGGGCAGGCTGGACTGATTGTTCATCTCAATTCCTTACATAAAAATGAAAACATTGTTGCTGGTAGACGGTTCATCTTACCTGTATCGCGCCTTCCATGCGATGCCCGATTTGCGCAGCCCCAGCGGCGAACCCACCGGCGCGATCCAGGGCGTGCTCAACATGCTGCGCAAGCTGCGCAACGATTATCCGGCCGATTATAGCGCCTGCGTATTTGACGCCAAGGGCAAGACCTTCCGCGACGACTGGTACCCGGAATACAAGGCGCACCGTCCCTCCATGCCGCCCGAGCTGGCCGCACAAATCGCGCCGCTGCACGAAGCGGTAGCCGCGCTGGGCTGGAATATCCTGATGATAGACGGTGTGGAAGCCGATGACGTGATCGGCACCCTGGCGCAGCAAACCACCCAGGGCGGCGCACGCTGCATCATCTCCACCGGCGACAAGGACCTCACCCAGCTGGTAAACAGCCAGGTCACCCTGGTCAACACCATGAGCAACGAAACCCTGGACGAGGCCGGCGTGCTGGCCAAGTTTGGCGTGCCACCTGAGCGCATCATCGACTACCTCACCCTGGTTGGCGATACCGTCGACAACGTGCCGGGCGTAAGCAAGTGCGGTCCCAAGACCGCGGTGAAATGGCTGACCCAGTATGGCACGCTGGACAATCTGGTGGCGCATGCGAGCGAAGTCGGCGGTGTGGTCGGCGAAAACCTGCGCAGCGCGCTGGAATGGCTGCCGCAGGCGCGCCGCTTGCTCACGGTGAAATGCGATGTGGCCTTGCCGCAGCATTTTGAGCAGCTGGTGGCGCCGCAGCAGGACAAGGAAAAACTGCGCAGCCTGTTCCAGCACTTCGGTTTCCGCAGCTGGCTGCGCGAGATCGAGGGTGACGGCCAGACTTCCACTCACTCGCAGGGAGAGGGTAAAACACGTTCAGCGCACACCCTCTCCCCAGCCCTCCCCCTCACTGGGGGAGGGAGTGGTGAGGCGGTGCCCGCTTCGGGCAGCTACGAAACCATCCTCAGCGAGGCCGCTCTCGATGCTTGGCTGGAAAAAATCATGCAGGCCGAGCTGGTGTGCGTGGATACCGAGACTACCGGGCTGGACAGCATGACCGCGCAACTGGTGGGCATCTCCTTCGCCATCCAGCCGCAGCACGCCGCCTACCTGCCGCTGGCGCATCACTACCCTGGTGCGCCGGATCAACTCAAGCGCGAACACGCGCTGCACAAGCTCAAGCTCTGGCTGGAAAGCGCCGCGCACAAAAAGCTCGGCCAGAATCTGAAATACGACCAGCACATTTTCGCCAACCACGGCATCGCGCTGCAAGGCGTGGCCGAAGACACTCTGCTGCAATCCTACGTGCTGGAATCTCACAAACCGCACGACATGGACAACCTCGCCCTGCGCCACCTCGGCATCAAGACCATCAGCTACGCCGAGGTGGTGGGCAAGGGCGCCAAGCAGATCTGTTTCGACCAGGTCGATCTGGAAACGGCCACGCGCTACGCGGCGGAAGATGCTGACATCACCCTGCAACTGCATCAGTACTTGTCGCCGCAACTCAAGGCGCAAGGCCGTCTGGATGCGGTTTATCGCGACATCGAGCTGCCCGCGCGAGAGGTGCTGTATGTGATGGAACGCAACGGCGTGCTGCTCGACAGCAAGCTGCTCAACCTGCAAAGCCGCGAGCTGGGCGAGAAGCTGCTCGCCCTGGAAGCGCAGGCCTATGCCGCCGCCGGCCAGCCGTTCAACCTCAACAGCCCGAAGCAGATCCAGGAAATCCTGTTCGACAAACTCGGCCTGCCGGTCAAGAAAAAAACCCCCAGCGGCACGCCCTCCACCGATGAAGAGGTGCTGCAGGAACTGGCCCTCGATTATCCACTGCCCAAGCTTCTGCTGGAATATCGCGGCATGGCCAAGCTGAAGTCCACCTACACCGACAAACTGCCGCTGATGGTGAACCCGGCTACTGGCCGCGTGCACACCAGCTACTCGCAGGCGGTGGCGGTTACCGGGCGCCTCGCTTCCAGCGACCCCAACCTGCAGAACATCCCGGTGCGCAGCGCCGAGGGTCGCCGCATCCGCGAGGCATTTATTGCCGATGCCAATAGTCATATTATGTCGGCCGACTATTCGCAGATCGAGCTGCGCATCATGGCGCATCTTTCTGATGATGCCGGCCTGCTGCACGCCTTTGCCCACGGTCACGATGTGCACCGCACCACCGCCGCCGAAATCTTTGCCGTTGCACCGGATGAAGTCAGCAGCGAACAGCGCCGCTACGCCAAGGTCATCAACTTCGGCCTGATCTACGGCATGTCCGCCTTCGGTCTGGCCAGTCAGCTCAATATCGAGCGCAGCGCCGCGCAGGCGTATATCGAGCGCTACTTCGCGCGCTACCCCGGCGTGGCCAACTACATGCAGAGCACGCGCGAGCAGGCCAAACAGCAAGGCTATGTCGAAACCGTGTTTGGCCGCCGCCTGTGGCTGCCCGAAATCAACGGCGGCAACGGACCGCGCCGCCAGGCCGCCGAGCGCGCCGCCATCAACGCGCCGATGCAGGGCACTGCCGCCGACCTGATCAAGCTCGCCATGGTGGCGGTGCAGAACTGGCTGGAAAAAGAAAAGCTGCATACCCGTTTGATCATGCAGGTGCATGACGAACTGGTGCTGGAGGTGCCCGATAACGAATTGGCGTTAGTGAAAGAACAGCTGCCCGGGCTGATGTGCAATGTGGCGCAACTGAAGGTGCCGCTGGAAGTGGGGCTGGGCGTGGGGGCGAACTGGGAGGCAGCGCATTAATTTTCATCCGGCAGCCGTTCAGCACAAAATATGTTTTTAAACTAAATCAGGAAAAAATATGGATAAGCAGGCAGTGCTCAATATCGTCGAAGCGGCGCTTAAATCTGGCAATAAAACGCCGGGGCTTTTCGATTTGCCAAAAATCATGGGCATCAAAGCGGAGTTGCAGTCTTGTACCTCCATAAAAGGTGTCCTGGAAATAATAGATCATCACCGCGACCTGATAGCCAAGGCATTTGGATTAAATGAGGCCGTAATTGAAGAGACTGTGGAAAAGTTAAAGATGCTGCAGGGTTAAGCGAAAAATGGTGTCGGTTCTTGCGCTGATAAATAGCCTCTTCTGGCAGCAGATAATGGAAAGTTGTTTGAGCGACTGGGAAGCGGTGCACTAAATTTTCAGCCAGAATAGGTCGTCTGAAATTGGCTGCCAGTAACAGTCAGTTTTGTTAATAGAAAACTTGGGGAGTAAACATTATGGGCAGCAAAGACAAGAAAAAAGAATCAAAGGGCAAAAAGCCACAACCCAAACCGGTGCCGGCAGGGAAATAATTCGACGGTCTCTTGCGGGCGGAGAGCCGGTCCTTGGGTTTTGGAAGCCATGTAGCGGAAGGTACTAAATATGAAGAATTTCATTTTTATTCTGGTATTGATTTTTAATTTAACTGGGTGTGTTGGATATACCTATTCCAAAAACGGTGAGGTTGTTTACAAACCAGACTTCTCTCCAGTGGCGAATTTTAAATATAGAGAAACACCTCCAGACAGAAAGGCAGACAAAATAAATCCTGATGGCTCAGAGTCATACTTTGTTTACGATGAAACCAAATGGTGTGGGCTGACCGTTTTTGCCATTATCCCGATACCACTCTGGTTGCCAACCTGTCATGCCTATACAGAGGTCATCTATAAAGATGGGAAGCCCCTCAATGTTGCGACTCAATGGCCGCATGCCTCTGGCAGTTTGTGTGGGCCACTTGTACCAATGATTCAAATGTCCAGTGGGTTCTGTCAGACGCACAATGATTGGTAGTTTGTTTCCGCCCATCAGATGGCTCAATAAACCTAACCTTTGACTACCGGCCGACTAATTGGTGTCCCCTCTGGGCACGAAGCAGACATACGACTAAGCGATGGCTATTCTTAAGGAGGACTCAGGCATGGCGAAAAAATCTTATCCCCTCTCCAAAGTCTACGGCCTGCTCGAGACCGGCCCGGTAGTGCTGATCACCACTGCACGCAAGGGCGTGCCGAATATCATGGCGCAGTCATGGCACACCATGATGGAGTTCGAGCCGCCGCTGGTGGGTTGTGTCATCAGCGGGCGCAACCATTCCTTTGACGCGCTCAGGGCCACACGCGAATGCGTGATCAATATCCCCACAGCCGAGCTGGCCAGGCAGGTGGTGGCGGTGGGCAACTGTTCCGGGCGCAAGGTGGACAAGTTTGCAAAAACAGGGCTTACGCCGGTTGCGGCCAGCCTGGTACAGGCGCCGCTGATTGCCGAGTGTTATGCCAGCCTGGAGTGCAGGGTGGCGGATACGCGGCTGGTGAACTCTTACAACTTCTTTGTGCTTGAGGTGATCAAGGCGTGGATAGACCCGGCGGTGAAAGACCCGAGAACCCTGCACCATCGCGGCAAGGGCGCGTTCATGCTGGCCGGCGAAACAATCAAATTGCCTTCGCGCATGAAATAGGCTTTTAATAAGCGCACCATGAACGAGCTGCCGCCAGTACCCCCTCGCACTCATCTGCGCGGCTACCTTGCCGCGGGCTATGCCCTGTTCATTGTCTATGCCAGCCTGTCGCCCTTTTCCGGCTGGCAGGAGCAGGGTTTGAGTCTGGTCGAGGTGATGGGGGCGGCATTAAAGCTTACCTTCACCTGGTTTGATTTCAGTGTCAATTTGCTGGCCTATCTGCCGTTCGGTTTTTTCCTGGCGATGATGTTGCGCAGCCGTTTCCCCGGTGTGCAGGGTTTGCTGCTGGCGGTGCTGCTGGGAGCGCTGTTGTCGCTGCTGATGGAATATGCGCAGATGTATTTGCCTTCGCGCGTGAGTTCGAACAGCGATCTGCTCAGCAACAGTGCAGGTGCCTTGTGCGGTGCGTTGATCGCGGCATATCTGGCCAAGCATGCCGGCTATGTGCGCCTGCAACTCTGGCATGCACACTGGTTCAGTCGCGGCCATCGCAGCGACGCGGGGCTGGCGTTGCTGGCCTTGTGGATGTTTGCGCAGGTTAACCCTTCTCTGCCGATGCTGGGTAGCGTGTTTATCAGCGAGGTGGTGCACTCGCCCTTTGAGGCCGTGCCGGTAGCGCCGTTCAGCTGGCTGGAGTGCGCCGCTGTAGCCCTGAATCTGCTGATGCCGGGCGTATTGCTGCTGACCTTGTTGCGCGCGCCGCGCTATGCGGTGAACGTGCTGCTGTTGGCGCTGGGCGTGGTGACGCTGGTGAAGTTTCTGGTCGCGGCAATGCTGCTCAAATCGTGGGCGCTGTTGTTGTGGTTGAACAGCGAGGCGATGTTCGGCATTTTTGCCGGTGTGCTGCTGGTGCTGGGCGCAGGTCGATTGTCGCGGCGCAGCCTGGTGATCGTTGCGGCCATTGCCGTCATCGCCTATATGGTGCTGGTGCACTGGGTAATGGGTGCCAGCTCGCCGGAGCACGCGATGCGCTTGTATCACTGGCATTACGGCCACATGCTCAACTACAACGAATTGTCGCAGGTGGTCGTCTTGTTGTTCCCGTTGTTGTTGCTGGGCTATCTGGGCTGGGTATGGCGGCTGCAGCGCAGCTGAACTTGCACTTCAGCTTGCGCTCTTACCCTGCCCGAAAAACGCCTAGCCGAGATCGATGGGTACGAACATCCGCTGTTTGTTGCGCAGGATGAGCAGTGCTATTTGTTTGCGGTGTTTCCCAATTAGCGTGTGCATTTCATCAGCGCTGCCAACCTTGTCGCCATTCACGGAAAGAATGATGTCTCCGGGGCGGATTCCGGCGCTTGCAGCCGGACCGCCCTGATCGACATCTTCGGCAAGCAGGCCGCCGCTGACGCCGGCACGTTTGCTTTCTTCGGGTGAGAGAGGCCGCACGGACAGGCCCAGCTTGTCATTGCTCTGTTTGGCCGCCCTGGCCTGGGGCGAAGATTGCATTTCGCCTACTGCCAGGGAAATTTCTCTGCTCTTGCCTTTGTGCCATAGCTCCAGTTTCGCTTCCACACCTGGCGCCAGATCGGCCACCAGGGCAGGCAGTTCGGCCGAGCGGCTAATTTCCTTGCCGTTGAATTTCAGGATGATGTCGCCTGACTCGATGCCGGCTTTTTCTGCCGGGCTATCCTTTTCCACCGAGCTCACCAGCGCACCCCTGGGGTTGTCCAGACCGAAGGTGTCTGCCAGTTGCTGGTTCATCTCCTGGATATACACGCCCAGGCGGCCGCGGCTCACCTTGCCATACTCGACCAGCTGGCGCTCCACCTTCATCGCTACATCGATCGGAATGGCGAACGACAGGCCCTGATAGCCGCCGCTGCGGCTGTAGATCTGCGAGTTGATGCCGATCACTTCGCCATTGGTGTTGAACAGCGGGCCGCCTGAGTTGCCGGGGTTGACCGCCACATCGGTCTGCAGGAAGGGTACATAGCCCTCATCCGGCAGAGTGCGCGACTTCGCCGAGATGATGCCCGCTGTCACGCTGTTCTCGAAACCGAAGGGCGAGCCAATCGCAATCACCCACTCGCCGACACGCGACTGCTGCGGATCGCCGATCTTCACTGTCGGCAGGTTTCTGGCATCGATCTTGAGCACGGCCACATCGGCCAGCTTGTCCACACCTTTCACCCTGGCCTTGAATTCGCGTTTGTCGGTGAGCTTCACGGTGACCTCGTCGGCGCCATCCACTACGTGGGCATTGGTCAGCACGTAGCCGTCTGCGCTGACGATAAAGCCGGAGCCGAGGCCGTGCGCGGGAATTTCACCGTGCGGTGCGGGAATCTGGAAGCGGTGGAAAAATTCATAGAAAGGGTCGTCCGGATCCATTTGCGGGGAACCGGGAAATCCGTGAGGCATAGTCTTCACCTTGCTGGATACGCTGACGTTGACTACCGCCGGGCCTTGCTGGGCGACGATCTCGGCGAAATCGGGCAGGGTGACGGCGGCCCGGGCAGCGGGCGGGGCCGTGATGGTTGCCGCGTGCGCACTGGAGAAAGGCGCCGCGCCAGGTCGCTGGAACTGGCTGTAGCCGACGGCGAGAAGGAGTGTCAGGACAACTGTGACAACAACACGAATGGAAAAAACAGTCAGTATTTTCGATTTCATTTAAGCCTCTTGAAAATCAGGAAATGATGAACACCCACCTCGGCTTGCACCGGGTATCCGCGAACACTGTGACCCGGCACCCGCCTGCGCAGTTCCCCAAAAAATGTTGCAACCCTGCTTGCATCCCTGAAATCGGTGCAGACGAAATTGTTTTTCCCTCTATTCACAACAAGATGGTGGATTAGGCGCATGAACTGGCGCTGGCCGGCGGGCGCCTGCAATTTCCATGGCTGCGGCTGGGGATAAGACAGCGATCAAGCCGGGGCGGGCTGTATAATTACGCTTTCTGAATCTCGAGGTCTGCCATGAGCTATTTCGATAAACATGTTTTCTTCTGCACCAACCAGCGCGCAGAGGGCGAAACCTGCTGCAACAACCTGGGTGCGCAAAAGCTGCGCGATTACGCCAAGGACCAGGTCAAGGCGCTGGGCATCTCCACCGAGAAGAACCGCATCCGCATCAACTCCGCCGGCTGCATGGACCGCTGCGACTACGGCCCGGTGCTGGTGGTGTATCCGGAAGCAGTCTGGTACACCTATGTCGATGAGAGCGACATCGACGAAATCATCGAGTCGCACCTCAAGAACGGCAAGGTGGTCGAGCGCCTGAAGATTTGATGAGCTGGCAAATCTGATGGGCCTGCACAAATTCTCCATCCCCGCGCCATCCGGCATGCTGCACGGCATGGTGCACATGCCCGCGGGGGAGCCGCGCGCCATCGCGGTGGTGGCGCACCCGCTGCCCACCATGGGCGGCACCATGGACAACAAGATCGTCACCACGCTGGCCAAGACTTTTGCCGAGCTGGGCTTTATCGCACTGCGTTTCAATTTTCGCGGCGTGGGCGAGAGCAGCGGCGTCTACGATGAAGGCAACGGCGAAACGGAGGACGCGCTGGCGATCGCGCACTACGCGCAGCAGGAGTTCGGCGATCATCTGCCGCTGAT
>JBGPPE010000012.1:0-29903 GCA_041488395.1 Gallionellaceae bacterium | reverse complement strand
TCGGCGGCAGCGGCGGGCAGGCTAACCGCACAGAGCAGGGCCAGGGCTCGCATCACGGCGTTGAAAAGAGCAACTGATTGCTGCAGCGAAAAACTGATCCTCATCATGTGCTCCTGAAAGTGCTGGTCGAAGTAAAAAGATAACACATGATCAGAAATTGCAAACAGCATCTTGCTGGCTTGTGCTGATGCATAAAAACCTATTTTTTATAGGGTTTTTGCGGTTGTACGGAGCAGCAGCAAGCAGCTTTCAGATCGGGCAACTCTCCATCCCGCGCAGCAGCTGCAGATACTCCTCCACGCGCTCGTGCAGAGTCTGCGGTGTGCTCACGATGTCGTGCGCAAGAGAGAACAGCGGATACGCGCGCCAGTCAAACACATGAAATTTCTCCACCATGCGCAAGGTATGCACCCCCTCGCCGGAGATGTCCGACCATTCGCCGCGCGCCAGTTGCCGCCCGAGCATATGGTGGTGCGAATCCTCGCTCGTCGCCGTGGTCAGCAAATCGCCCAGCCCGGCATAACTGTAAGGCGTGTGCGCCTGCCCGCCGAACGACTGCACGATGCCGGACAGCTCCGCAATCGCCGCCACCATCAAGTGCCCGCGCATGTTGTCGCCCAGCTTCAGCTCATCCGCCACCCCGAACATAATGGCATACACATTCTTCAGTATCACCGACCAGCTGCGCCCGTGCATGTCGCTCGCCTGCTGGCACACCAGCGTGCTGCCGCGGAACAGGCTGCGTATCACCTCAAAATCCGCCACATCCGACAGCACCGCATCGGCAAAGCCATGCCTGCCCGCCCTGAGCTCCTCAGAGATCATCGGCCCATAGATGACGCCGTAGTGATGCTGGCCGTTGAACACGCGGTCAAACACCTGCGCCGCCGTCCGTCCCGATTCATCCAGACCCTTGGCGATGGAGAGGCACACGCTGCCCTTGGCCAGATAAGGCTCGATACGGCTGGCCACCTCATGGTGCGGATTCACCGGCAGGCAAAACAGCACCACCTGCGCCTCGGCCACCTCTTCCTCCAGCGTTGCATGGCTGCCCCGCACCACCTCGCCCAGGTTCCAGATGCGCACATCGTGCCGCGCTGCCAGCAAATATTCCATGGCGTGCCCCATCTCGCCATAGCCCAAAATCAACACCCGTAGTTTCATGCCCGTACCCCATCCCGTAGATGGGTAACATCCTCTCACAAAACAGGCCGGATACGCTGGAGCAATGGCAGCCAGCACTGACCACGGCCAAGGTGTTGCCTGGCACTTAAGGGAAGAATTGAGATTTTATGTGGCGGGAAAGCGCAGGCGTGGTCAAACTGGCCGGGCAAGGCTAGTCAACGCCTTCTGGGCTTGTGTGCTGACAAACAAACCGGGCAAGAGCCTGCATCGCATGTGGCCACATCAGTCCCTGCGCGCACCAGCCCTGAATGTTGCTTAAAGTGCGCACGGTGGAACTGGCATAGCCGCAGCGATGCTGACCCCGCTATTCATCAGCACTGATACTCATACATCTTCTTCAGAAAAACATCGATATCAATGTTTCCCAAATCGGCAGGCAGATCGACGTGTTTGTTAAGCTGCGTAACGGGGCTTTCTCCCGCCAGCGTGAGTTGCGGATTCCACCCCGCACACATCACCTCCTCGCCGTACTCTTCCATCACAGGGGCTTCAACCTCGATATCGCATCCGTTAAAACTCATCACGATGGTATCCATGTCACACCTCCTTGCTGGGGGCAGGAAAACACGCCCTTGCCAGTAAACTAGCGGATTGCGCGACTGAAATACATAAGCAATCTCTGGTATTTTTAGCAGCACTCTTAACTGTAGCTGCATCCGCAGCGCCGAAGGAAGCTGGCCCTGGCGACCCTATAATTGTCAGAACTGCAACTCCAGCGCCGCACACAAAAAGCGCATAAAGGGCGCTGCCTGCTGGAAACGCTCCACCACCTGCGGGCGGAAATTCTTTGAGGTTACCGTCGTCTGGCTCAGCGCCGCCAGGCAGATAAAATCCTTGCGCTTCAAATCCTCCACCAGCGGATGATCCTTGGCATAGCCGCGCGGCGCATTGACGAGCGCATCACCCTCCAGCGAAAAATGCTGGCGGAAAGTTTTGTTGTCGCGCGCCGCCACCCACGCCTCGCCCTTCTGCAGAATCCCCTCGCGTATCTTGAACAGCGCATCCGCATCTGGATGCCACAGGCCGATGCCGATAAAACACCCGCCCGGTTCGATGTGCACGTAATAGCCCGGCGCATGAATATCCTTGCCCACCTCGTGGCGAAACTGGATGCCGATATTGGTCTTGTAGGGCGTCTTGTCGCGGCTG
This sequence comes from Gallionellaceae bacterium, assembly GCA_041488395.1. Classification (GTDB taxonomy): domain Bacteria; phylum Pseudomonadota; class Gammaproteobacteria; order Burkholderiales; family Gallionellaceae; genus 39-52-133. Next base: position 27,569 of record JBGPPE010000012.1, on the reverse strand, counting down.
AAGCGCAGATTGCGCTGCACGCGCATTAGCGAGCCGCCCACCTTGCTGGGCAGAGCGCGAAAATGGTGGGAGATTACCGGCATCTCCAGCGCCATATCGCTGATGAAATCCAGCGCAGGTGTGCGCACGTAATCTTCGTAGTCTTGGCGGTGCGCCTCAAACCAGGCGCGCTCGTTGTTCTCGGCCAGCGCAGAAAGAAACTCGAAAGTCTGTTTGGTGAAGTAACGATCGCTCATTGCAGCGGCTCCTGGTTGATGGCGTGAATTATAAGATCTTGTACTTTCAGATTCGTCTGGGCAATGGTAATTCACTATTGCCAAATGGTAACCTATTAGTTACTATTGATAAATGAAAATCAAGGTCGAAGAGTATCTGCCTGAAGATGGGGTGAGTCCCTACAAATCCTGGTTTGACGCCCTTGATGCGCAAGTCGCCGTCAAAATAGTTACCGCAAAGTTGCGCCTGGAGCTTGGCAATACGTCCAGTGTAAAGTGGTTTGATGGCATCGGCGAATACGTTATCGACTGGGGGCCGGGCTATCGCATCTACCTCGCCAAAGATGGCGAGGCCCTCATTATCTTGTTTGGTGGCGGCACCAAGCGGGGGCAACAGAAAGATATTGAACGGGCAAAGGCGTTGCACGCTGAATACAAGGCGAGGAAGAAAGCCAAGACCACCGCCAGCAAAACCGGAAAAAGAAAGAGGTAACCACATGGCACTCACACGTAATTTCAAACAAACCGTGGTTGAACGTGTCGAGCGCGACCCGGAGTTCGCGAAGGCACTGCTGGATGAGGCGGCAACGCTTTTCCTGAGCGGCGAAACCGAAACCGCCCGCCTGATCCTGCGCGACCTGGTCAACGCCACCCTCGGCTTTGAACAACTGGCTGTGCTGACAGACAAACCAAGCAAGAGCCTGCATCGCATGCTGTCGCCCAAGGGCAACCCAAGCATGGATAACCTGGCGGCCATCTTCGGCGCCGTGCGCACCAGCCTGAAAGTAGGACTTGAAGTTCATACGGTGGAGATGGCGTAGCCGTGGCCATGCCTACTCCATTAACTCCTTCTGGCGAGGTCGAGCAACTGCCGCTTGATTACGTGCAGAAACAGAACAACGCACGGCAAGAAAAACCCCATTGCGCCGAGGCCACGACACAAGCGTGGAATGCTTTCAACGAACGTTCCGGCTCGTTTGCCGACGAACACTCCACACTGTAATGCCACATAATGCTTAGTAGTTGCCTCCCATAGTTCTTGTGCACGAAACCTTATCCAGAAACTCGTTGGGTTGCCTTATTAGACATGACTGACCGAATGACAAAGGAGATGCGCAGCAAAATAATGCGCTCAATCAAATCGAGTGACACTAGGCCAGAACTTGCTGTTCGCAAATTACTTACTGAAATGGGGTATCGTTACCGGCTCCATCGAAAAGAACTTCCAGGGAAACCAGATATTGCCTTTATAGGCCGTAAGAAGGCCATCTTTGTTCATGGGTGTTTTTGGCATGGGCATGAAGGATGCCCAATTGCACATACGCCCAATATTGAGTTCTGGAAGAATAAACTAAAAACTAATAAACAAAGAGATCAAAGAGTGCTGAAGGCGTTAAGCAAGCTCAAATGGAAGGTGATTGTAGTCTGGGAGTGCAATCTGGAAACACCAAGAGCTCTAAAATCTAAGCTTCGCCGTTTCTTGGGTAATGTTAGGCGCTAGTCAAGTTTTCTTGAGTGCAGCAACAAGATCATCCACTAATTGTTTTTTAATATATTGCAGGTTGTCGTGGTGGTCTCCTAATGCGTGGCGCAATCCATCAAACTTGGCGGCATCCCATTCCCGATCACCACGGACGAGTATCTTCTCGCCATTTTTTTCCTTTTCCTTAAGATGAGCCATGTCATTTCGAGGAATTAGCACTTCATCACCATACTTCATGAACTTATTCACTGCATTCGAAAATGTTGGGGAGGGGGTCGCAAAACTTAATATTGTCAGGAGGCATTGGTATAGTTCCCAACTACTAGGTTGTATCGCTTTTAATACGGAAGCTAAATCTGATGGCCTTGCGTGCTCATTCGCAATATTTGCTTGTTGAGTTGCATAAGAAATTCGTCCATCCAACAACATGTTCACTACACGTTGCTGATATTCTTCTGGTAGGTCTGAATAGGCTTTGAATGTGGCTCCACGTATTATCTCGTCAAACTCAGCTACTGCAGCCAAGAACAACCCTCTCATTGCGTTAAAATCCGTAAATCTTTTTACTGATGCCTTGACTAAAGGGCCTGCTTCTTCAAAAAAATGAATCCTGTTAACGCAAAACACACCATCAATAAGTTGTTTTGCAATCTCTGCTCGTAAAGTACCTGGGGCTGCGGCGCTATAGAAAACTATCGTGGCGAACGAATTGCCAACCCGTATCTTGTGGGCTACTGATGCGCCACCGCTTGCTTCACTGACCATCTGGCCAAGCTTCCAATCAACCATAATCATGTCGTAATTATCATTCCCATTTAGTCGCGCAAGGAATGCATCCAACATATCTGTACTAGATATCCAATCAATAGTAAGTTCAAATCCATGCCTGCCAAGCAAGGTTGCAATGCGATCTCTATATCCTTGTGCTTGTGCGGGTTGATCATCAATCCAAGCGATCTTGTATTCGAGTAGTTTCATGGTTTTCTTGGTATGGTTATTTCAAATCTTGCACCACGCACCTCTTGGCGATGTGCGCTAATCTCTCCACCCATAGCCTGAATAATTTGTCGGACGTGGTAAAGGCCTATTCCAGAGCCATCTGTAGTGCTGACCCCTTTTTCGAAAATTCTACTGAGATCGTCAAAAATAGCAGGTATGCCATCACCCTCATCAGAGAACAATATTTTTATTGACGATGATGAAGGCCAGTCATAAGAAATATGGATAGACGGGGAATGTGCCTTTCTTGCGTTACTTACTAAATTATCAATAACGATTGAGAGTTCAATGGGCTTAAATGATCGAATGAATGTTTTGTCAGGTTCGTCCGCAATAATCTGTATCCGATCTTGATACGCAGCAGAAACATTTCGTAGGTATTGGACAATGTATGCTGCCACGTCATCTGAAATCACATCGGATTCCATTCTGAAGTTCGCTTTCGTGGCTATTCGGGCGATTGCTAGCACCTGTTGGTTCTTTAGCCTCATTTGCTCTAAGAAGCTAAAGAGTGACTCTTTGTCTATCTGCCTACCTGACCTTAATTTTTCAATTTGTCCTTCAATTAGCTCATGGATTTCTGCTGCAGAGATGATTACTTGATGGTGGAGGTTTGTAACCGTTTCCACATCCAACGTAGACACTGAGGATAAAAATAGGGTGCGCTTGCGTTCTTCATCAAGAGCACTCTGGGTTTTTGCTTTTTCCTCCTCTGCTTTGCGGGCCTTTGACTCCGCATCTATGCGAGCTGCTCGCTCAGCATCAGCAATTTCTCTGGCCCTGGCTTCAGCTTCTTGTAGGTCACGATACCGTTTTTCTGCACGTGTTATTCGTTTCGTTAGCGCATCATCACCAGTGGCCTTTGCAAATTCTTTTAGGTCATTCAGGGAACTTTCAAACTCCTCAACCTTATCACTTAAGATGTCAACAAGGTCTTGGCTATAATTAACCAGAGTAATCTCGCTGGAATTTACAAGTTCGGCAACAAGCTCAATTATCCGTGATCGCGCTGGAGCCGAACTTAAACCAGACGCATCCTCGCGATCTTTGTCGAGGCTGTCTTTCCAAGTAACGCCTACAACATAACGTTCCAATCGCTTGAGACATTTCTCCCAAAAACAGGTCTCCATCTGTTGAGATGCAGGTGTTTCAACCAAACCTTGATCGCGACTTGATGCTTCACGAAATCGATCCTCATCTCCATGAACATCAATTCGTCCTATTACGTCTCGTGTTCCAAGAAAACGTGCATATCCTTGCTGCTTCCGAGCATTGATGCGAAACGAATCGTCACCTTCTTCGCCTATTGGATAAACTCGGAACCCATTGCGAAACAAGAACACAGAACCGAATTTGATTGATGCAACCCCCATCCTTCTGGCAAAGGTCATCTTTGCAGATTGATTAAGGTAAAACAGGCGGCAAGAAAATCCAGCATCAGAAAGCAAAGGGTATGGATTCGATTCGGAAATTGAGTAGATAAGTTGGCCTCGGTCAACCAAGTCAGTTAGAAGCTGCTTCCCGTCAGGGGAATATCGCACATCAATATGCGTAGTCTTTGATGTGAGATCCTGAAAAATAAAATTCTCAATGGGGCCATTAACAATTTTTCTGCTAACAGATGCTTTTTCCTCATCTCCCGCTTCTTGGAATTGCACGTTTAATTGTTCGTCTTCAGTCAACTCCCTATCACAACGCATAGTGAGACTAAAACTGGCCTTAAGGCCATCAAATGGGTTGATTAACTTCGTTAAGTGAGCTTTAAGGTCTTGCAATTTTTGACGAGACCATTCGTCACGCAAGCCACTGATTCGCAGAGCTGTACCCTGCGTCCCTAGATTGACGCCCTGTGGGACGGTAAAGCTTTGCGCAAATGAATGCTGCACTGGGATTTTGACAAAATGATTTTTGTCATCTCCTTCAAAGCTATCCCAATTAACGTCGAGCTTCTCAATTCGTGACGCTGTCTTGGCTTTGGTCTGTAGTGTTAGTTTTGCACCAAGTCGATCACATGAGAACCTCCCGACCCCCTTATTTCCTGCAAAGGCGCCTGAATTTTGCTTTTGTCCACGGTAGTCCTTGTCTTCAGATCCATCCTTCTTGGCTGAGTACGCTACAAATAACCACTTGTCGATAACGTCTTGATAGGTCATGCCCTTGCCGTCATCAATCACCCAAATGCTGTCATTTTCGAATACTAGAAGGACATTTTTTGCGTGAGCATCGAAACTGTTTTTAACGAGCTCAAAGACGGCAACAAAATCGCTGACAATTAAATCACGTCCAATGATTCTCTTGAGCCCGGAACTAACTTTGAAATTGAGTGGTGTTATTGTTGGCTTAGAGATCATCTTGGTTATGGCTACTTAGTATCTGTATGACTCGCTGCGATGTCCAAATGCTGAATAATTTTTCCAAGTGCCTCTGCCATGAGTGGAGGGACTGCATTCCCAACTTGGCTATAACGTGGACATTCTTCTTTCCTAAGTGTACCGCCAGTTGTGTATTTTCCTTTGAAGTCAAACCAATCGGGGAAGGACTGTATGCGAGCATTCTCCCGCACCGTCAAAATTCTTGGCTCACTATAATGTAGCAAGTCATCGGGAAGGGTAGTAATTGTCCTAGATAGCATATCCGGATGAAGCGGAGTAAAGCATTGCTTCTTCGTTCCCAATTTTTCAAGTGTGGCCTTAGTTAAGCTTTTCCCTTTTTCACAGGATTCAAGGATTATTTTGAACCTGTTAAGCGTTGCACTGTTGTGGCGTGCGAGGCGTAGGCTGTTGGGAGCTGTACGAGAAGCACACTTCTTTTGCATTAGGCGTTGGTATGAGCTTGGTTTTTTTGATTTTTTATAATCAATTTGCTCGAAGCCTTTTGTGTCAACACTAGGTATAAGTGCTGCTGATGTTGTTTCGAGGTCTGAGATGGCAGCTCGGACTGATATATTTTTTTTGGCTGGCAGTCCCTTATCTTTTCGATATTTTGGTAAGAATGCTTCTAATAGTTTGAATGGGGATGTTGGAACGTCCAGGCCTTCACGAACAGCAATCATGATGAAGCGAGCACGTGGTTGGGGGACACCAAATTTAGAGGCATTTACTATTTGATGGAATACTTGGTAACCGAGGTTTTCAAGTTTCTCTTTAACTATTTCCGCATAGACCTTTTCTTTGTCGGCGCTATCCTGCTTGAACGCAACTTTAAAACCTTTTACATTTTCAAGAAGCAGGTAGGTAGGTTGCACCAATTCTACAATCTGGATGTATTCCTCAGTAAGACGGTTTCTCGGGTCGTTGGGATTCCTGCGGCCGGCAAATGAAAAGCCTTGGCATGGTGGTCCACCGGCAATTAGATCGACCTTGCCGCGCAACTCTTTGAGACGATCAGAGTAACCTGCGATTAATTCTGATGTTGTCATGTGTTTGCATGGAAGCCATTCTGGCCATTGGAAACTTGGCACAACTTCTTTTTCAATGAGGTTGTGCTTAAGTGTTTCAAATGCATCTGGGGTTCTTTCGACGGCGAATAGCCCTCTCCAGCCAGCATTTTTTAGTCCGAGAGATAGGCCACCGCATCCCGCAAATAAATCGATGAAATATTTTTGTGTCATGGGTCGGCTATGGACTGTGGGTATTCTCGCGCGAATCCTACACTAACTTCTTCAACTGATACAGCCTCTCCAGCGCTTCCTTCGGGCTCAACTCATCCGGCTGCAATTCACGCAAAGCCGCCAGCAGCGGATGCTCCTCTGGCTCCTTCACCTCTGGCCGCTTGTCGAACAAATCCCCCTGCGGGTTTTGTGCGGCGCTGTTCTGTTCCAGCTTGAGCAGTTGTTTCTTCGCGGCGCGGATCACCTCATTGGGCACACCGGCCAGTGCCGCTACTTGCAGGCCGTAGCTCTGGCTGGCGGCACCTTCGCTGACAGAGTGCAGGAACACGATGCTGTGCTGGTGCTCGATGGCGGAGAGGTGCACGTTGGCGAGCTGGGGGTATTCTTCGGCCAGCCGTGTCAGCTCGAAATAGTGCGTGGCAAACAGGGTGTAGCTGCGGTTGCTTTTAAGCAGGTGGCGGGCGATGGCGTAGGCCAGCGCAAGGCCGTCGAAGGTGGAGGTGCCGCGGCCGATTTCATCCACCAGCACCAGACTTTTTTCGGTGGCGTTGTGCAGGATGTTGGCGGCTTCGGTCATCTCGACCATAAAGGTGGAGCGGCCGCTGGCCAGGTCGTCCGATGCGCCAATGCGGGTGAAGATCTGGTCGATCTCGCCCAGCACGGCCTCGGCGGCGGGCACGAAGCAGCCGCAGTGCGCCATCAGGGTGATCAGTGCCACCTGGCGCATGTAGGTGGATTTACCGCCCATGTTGGGGCCGGTGATCAGCAGCATCTGGCGTTCACTGTTCAGCTCGGTGTCGTTGGCGATGAATTGTTCGACTTGCGCTTCCACCACCGGGTGGCGGCCCTGGCTGATGCGCAGCACTGGCTCGTCGCTGAAGCTGGGCGCGGTGAAGTTCAGCGTGGTGGCGCGCTCGGCAAAGGTGGCCAGCACGTCCAGCTCGGCGATGGCGGCGGCGGTGAGTTGCAGCTGGGCGATGTAGGGGCTGAGCTGCTCCAGCAATTGTTCGTAGAGCATCTTCTCGCGTGCCAGCGCGCGGTCGTTGGCGGAAAGCGCCTTGTCTTCGAAAGTCTTCAGTTCCGGGGTGATGTAGCGCTCGGCATTTTTCAATGTCTGGCGGCGGCGGTAATCGTCCGGCACGTTGGCCGATTGTGCTGCCGAAACTTCGATGTAAAAACCGTGCACGCGGTTGTATTCCACCTTGAGCGTGGCGATGCCGCTGCGTGCGCGTTCGCGCGTTTCCAGCGCAATCAGGAAGTCGCCGCAGTTGGTCTGGATGCCGCGCAGCTCGTCCAGCTCGGCATCGAAGCCGTCGGCAATCACGCCGCCATCGCGCAACACGCTGCTGGGTTCGGCGCGCAGGGTGCGCTGCAAAATGGAAACGAGTTCGCTGCTCTCCGTTCGGGCTGAGCCTGTCGAAGCCTGAATGGGCGCGCCGCTGCGCGGCGATCCTTCGACAGGCTCAGGACGAACGGTAGCCGGTTGCTCAGGGTGAACGGTTGCTGCTTGCTCAGGACGAACGGTCGCTGCTTGCTCGGCATGCGCAGTGCTCAGGAGTGCGTCAGCCAGAGACTGGATGAGCGGTGCATCGCAGTCAGAAAGCGTTGCGTGCAGTTGCGGCAGACGGGTGAGGGTGTCGCGCAGGCCGGAAAGGTCGCGCGGGCGTGCGCTCTTCAGGGCGATGCGCGCGCTGATGCGCTCCACGTCCACGCTGGGCTTGAGCTGTTCGTGCACGCTGCGCGCACGCGAGATCAGGCTGTCAACCGCATCCAGACGCCATCGCAGGGCAGTTCGATTGCGCAGCGGGTGGTGCAGCCAGTGATAGAGCAGGCGGCTGCCCATGTTGCTGGCGCATGTGTCGAGCAGGGCCAGCAGGGTGGGCGCCGGCTCGCCGCGCAGGGTCTGGGTGATCTCCAGGTTGCGCCGGGTGGCGGCATCCATGCGCACGTACTGCTCGGCGGCATACACCTGCAGTGCACGCACATGGGCGATGTTCTGCGCCTGCGTCAGCTTCACATAGCCGAGCAGGGCACCGGCGGCTTCCAGGCCGATGGTGAAGTCGTTGCAGCCGAAGCCGGCCAGGTCGAGCGTGGCGAACTGCTGGCACAGCGCGCGGCGTGCGGTCTCCAGATTGAAGTGCCAGGCGGGCAGTGACTTGAGCGCGGCATTCTTGAGTGCAGGCGCGGCGACATGCTCGGCGGTGAGTATCTCGGAAGGCTGCAGGCGCTCCAGCTCGGCACCCAGCTGGTCGGCCGTGGTTTCCGCCACGTAAAATTTGCCCGAGGCGAGGTTCAACCACGCCAGGCCCACCTTGTCCTGCTGCTGGTGCAGCGCCAGCAGCAGGCTGTCGCGCTTTTCATCGAGCAGGGCGGAATCGGTGAGGGTGCCGGGGGTAACGATGCGCACCACCTTGCGCTCCACCGGGCCCTTGCTGGTAGCCGGGTCGCCGATCTGCTCGCAGATGGCGACGGATTCGCCCATCTTGACTAGCCGCGCCAGATACTGTTCGGCGGCGTGGTAAGGCACGCCCGCCATCTTGATTGGCGCGCCGCCGGAGGCGCCGCGCTGGGTGAGGGTGATGTCGAGCAGCTTGGCCGCGCGCGTGGCGTCGTCGTGAAACAGCTCGTAGAAATCGCCCATGCGGTAGAACAGCAGCATGTCGGGATGCTCGGCCTTGATGCGCCAGTATTGCTGCATCATCGGCGTCTGTTTGCTGAGGTCGGGCGCGGCTGGGGCGGTGCTTGTGCTCATTGCATTTACGGGATGTGTGGTGGTTTGAAGCGCAGCCTGAACTATGCAGACGGGGTTTCAGAAAAATAAGCCGGAGTATACTTTCTTCGTGACCAGGCTCGCCAGCCATTCGCCGCTAAATTGAGCCTGCGTGCTGCAAAAGCGGTGCCCGCTGCGTTCGTGCCTGTGCCGGAAATACCCCTATAACCTGAACGGGCACCGCAGGCTGAAAGGTTGATGCAGCCTGGCATAAGGCGTAGTCTTCGCCCCCAATATCAATCCTGGCTTCGCTCCTGTGTGTTATGAATGAATAATTTTTCGCTGTTTTTTTCCCAGCATCTCGCTGAAATTTACCTGGTTTACGGCCTGACCTTCTTTGTGCTGGGGCTGGTGCTGTTGCTGCAGCCGAAACAATCTGGCGTGCTGAAATTCTCCGCCGATCTGTGGCTGATTTCCGTGTTTGGCATTCTGCATGGCGTGCAGGAGTGGCTGGAGTGGTGGGGAATGGCCTATGGCCACACCACAGTGCTGGATTGGACCAGTACGGCACTGTTGATGATTTCCTTTGTGGCGCTGCTGGAGTTTGGGCGCCGTCTGCTGCTTTCCATCCCCGGTTTGCTGGTAAGAAAGAATATGCGCCGCCTGTTTGGCCCAAGCCTGACGCTGGTGCTGTTGCTGTTTTCCGGCCTGTTTGCCATTCTGGCCAATGATAGCCTGCTCGGCCTGAATATCGGTTTGCGTTACTGGGTCAACTTTCCCGGTGCCTTGATGGCCGGTGTGGGTTTTCTCGAATATCGCCGCTTTGCTTACCGTGAGATGAACCAGCAGAACATACACGGCTTGCTGGGCACTGCCGGGCTGGGCTTTGTGCTGTACAGCATCTTTGCCGGCCTGGTGGTGCGGCATGACATGCATTTGCTCGGTTTCCTGCCCGGCTACGAGGATATGTTTGGCGAAACAGTCCTGCCAGTGCAGCTGATCCGTGCCCTGTGCGGTGTGGTGATCACGGTCGCGCTGTACCAGACCTTGCGCAAGATCAGCAACAATACCCTGGAGCAGTTGAACGCCCTGAATGCAACGCTGGAGCAGCGCGTGGATGACCGCACGCGCGAGCTGAGCGCGGCCAATCGGGATCTGGAATCGGAGATTGCCGAGCGTCTGCTGATTGAAAAGCAGCTGCAGTTTCTGGCCAATCATGACCCGCTGACCAAGCTGCCCAACCGCACTTATTTCTGCAAGCGCCTTGGCCATGCCATTGAAGTGGCCGAACGCAATAAGAGCAGCCTCGGCGTGCTGTTTATCGACCTCGACCGCTTTAAGTACGTGAACGATACGCTGGGCCATGCTGCAGGCGATGTGCTGCTGACGGAAGCTGCCAGCCGCTTGGCAAAGTGTGTGCGCAAATCGGACACGCTGGCCAGGCTGGGCGGCGATGAGTTCGTCATTCTGGACGAAGAGGTGAATGACAAAAGCTGTCTGGCTAACCTGGCGCAGCGCATTATCGATGAGCTGAAACGCCCGTTCATGCTGCAGGAGCATGAGGTGACCATCAGCGCGAGTATCGGCATCAGCGTGTATCCGGAAAACGGCACCACGCAGGAATCGCTGCGCAAGAATTCCGATGTGGCGATGTACCGCGCCAAAGCCCTGGGCAAGAGCAACTACCAGTTTTATTCTGCCGCTCAGGATCATCACAGCATTGAAAGGCTGTCGCTGGAGAATGAGCTGCATCAGGCGCTGGAACGCAATGAGCTGTTCCTGCAATATCAGCCCAAGATCGATATGAGAAATGGCCGGCTTTCCGGGCTGGAGGCGCTGGTGCGCTGGCAACCGCGCGGCGACAGAAAACTGGTGCCGCCCGAAGTGTTCATCCGCATCGCGGAGGATTCCGGCCTGATCCTGCCGATCAGCAACTGGGTGATCGACCAGGTGTGCGCGCAACTCAAGGTGTGGCAGCGCAAGGGGCTGGACGTGCCCAAGGTGGCCATCAATCTGTCTGCCCGCCAGTTCCGCCATGACGAGCTGAAGACATTTATCCTTGATAGCGTAGAGCTGCACCAGGTCGACCCGCAATGGCTGGAGCTGGAGATCACCGAAAGTGCGCTGATGGAAAATGCCGAAGCGGCAGCGGCCATTCTGTCCGAACTCAAGCTGCTGGGGATGACCATCGCCATCGATGATTTTGGCACCGGCTACTCATCGTTGAGCTATCTGAAGAAGTTTGAACTGGACACCCTGAAGATTGACTGCTCGTTTGTGCATGAGATTACGGTTAATCCGGACGATGCGGCGATTGCGGTGACCATCATCAATATGGCGAAATCGCTGGGATTGTCGGTGGTGGCGGAGTGTATCGAAACTCAGGCGCAGCACGATTTTCTGGCCAAGAATGGCTGTGATTTCGGTCAGGGCTATTTGTATAACCGGCCGCTGCTGGGCCACGATGTCGAGAAACTGTATCTGGAATTAACAGCGCATGCTGTTTAAGGTGACAGGGGCTTACCCCCTGTCAAATTGGCTGCTGCTTCAGACTTAACCCTTCAGGCCGTCGGTGAGATGAGGTGCAATCACCTGCAACAGCTGGGCAAACACCTTGGGGTTGCCGGCGCACAGGTGGCCAGTGCGCAGGTAGCTGTCGTTGCCTTGCAGATCACCCACTAATCCTCCCGCTTCAGTAATCAGCAGGCATCCTGCAGCGATATCCCAGGGCTTGAGCCCGGTTTCAAAGAAGCCGTCATAGCGGCCGGCTGCCGTGTAAGCCAAGTCCAGTGCGGCTGAGCCGGGGCGACGCAGGCCGGCGGTTTTCTGCATCATGTCGCGCAGAATGCCCATGTAAGCATCGAGGTGCTCGAAGCGGGTGTAGGGAAAGCCGGTGCCGATCAGGCAGTCAGCCAACTCGGTGCGCTTGCTGACACGGATGCGGCGGTCATTCAGATAGGCGCCGCGGCCGCGCGTGGCAGTGAACAAGTCGTTTTTGGTGGGGTCATAGATAACACCCTGGGTAAGCACACCGTTGTGCTGCAGGGCGATAGATACCGCGTATTGCTGGTAGCCATGCAGGAAGTTGGTGGTGCCATCCAGCGGGTCGATGATCCAGGTAAATTCCGATTCGCCTTGGGCGCCGCTCTCTTCTGCTAAAATTGCATGGTTCGGGTAGGCATCGAGCAGGGTTTCGATAATGGTGCGCTCAGCGGCGCGGTCCACTTCGCTGACGTAATCAGCGTGAGATTTTTTGGTGACGGTGAGATGGTCGATATTGTCTGCGGCGCGGTGGATCAAATTGCCGGCACGACGCGCGGCTTTAACCGCGATGTTGAGCATGGGATGCATGGGGACCTAACTTTTTTAATGAGCAGTTGCGTATTTTAGTGGGAATTGCGTTTTGAATACACCAGATGTTGCAGAAAACGTCCCGGCAGTTGCAGAAAACGTCGCGGATTTTACAGGAAACGCCTCGCGATTTGCCGAAACCTTGGCAAATGTGCGGGTGGTGTTGAGCCATACCACTCATCCGGGCAATATTGGCGCGGCTGCACGGGCGATGAAGACGATGGGACTGGAGCAGCTCTATCTGATCAATCCGCGCTATTTTCCTGATGCGCAGGCCGATACGATGTCCGCCGGTGCGGTGGATGTGTTGCAGAACGCGGTGGTATGCAGCTCGCTGGACGAGGCCTTGCAGGGCGTGGTGATGGTGGCCGGGATGTCGGCGCGGGTGCGCGATATCTCGCAGGAGGTGCTGCCCCCGCGTGCGGCGATGCCGTTGCTGGCGGAGCAGGCTGTGCAGCATCCGGTGGCCTTGCTGTTTGGTACGGAGATGTCCGGCTTGTCCAACGAAGAGCTGGCGCGCTGCCAGGTGATGGTGCGCATCCCGGTTAATCCCGCGTTTACCTCGCTCAACCTGGCCGCCGCGGTGCAGCTGATCAGCTATGAGCTGCGCCTGGCCGCCGGATTAGGTGAGTATGCGGTGCCCGCATTGAACCCGGCCCCGGCAGAGCAGGTCGAAGGGCTCTTTCGCCATATGGAAGAAGCGCTGCACGAAATTGAGTTCCTGCACAGCAAGCATCCGACCAAGCTGATGCACAAGCTGCGCCGCCTGTATGCGCGTGCACGGCTGGAGCAGGAAGAGGTGAATATTTTGCGTGGTATTTTGACACTATCGACCCAGTATCACGGTAAGCTTAAAAAAGAAGCGAACGATTAACCCAGAGACAGCCATGTTCAGAGCAATCAAGGAAGACATCCTCAGCGTATTTGACCGTGACCCTGCGGCGCGCAGCATCCTCGAGGTGCTGACCTGCTATCCCGGCATCCATGCGCGCATGGTGCACCGTGTTGCGCACTGGCTGTGGCATGCCCGCCTGAAATGGCCGGCGCGCTTTCTCTCGCATATTGGGCGCGGCCTGACCGGTATCGAGATTCATCCCGGTGCCAGCATCGGCCGGCGTTTCTTTATTGACCACGGCATGGGTGTGGTCATCGGCGAAACGGCAGAAATTGGCGATGATGTCACCCTCTATCACGGCGTAACTCTGGGTGGCACCTCGTGGAAAGAAGGCAAGCGCCATCCCACGCTGGGCAACGGTGTGGTGGTGGGGGCTGGGGCGAAGATACTGGGGCCGATACATATCGGCGAAGGCGCCAAGATCGGCTCGAATGCGGTGGTGGTGAAGGATGTGCCGGCGGGTGCTACGGCGGCGGGCATTCCCGCGCGCATTCTGGACGAAGCCAGGAAAGTCAGCGGCTTCAATGCTTATGGCATCGGCAATGACCAGAACGACCCATTATCAAAAGCTATCCACGGTTTGCTCGGCCATAGCGTGGTGGTGGATAAGCGTATCGAGTTGATTTTGCAGCATCTTGAGAAGTTGGGCGTGCCTGTGGATGAGGAGCGTGCGACTGCCGACAAGTTTGATCCAGGGCACCTGAATAAAATTGTTGACTAAAAAGTTAAGGTATTCTATTATTTCTCGAAAGGCGCTTAGTTTAAGGCACAACGACTTGATTGTGCGATTAAAACCTTTAAGGAGAGATTGAATGAGGCTGACTACTAAAGGACGTTTTGCTGTAACCGCGATGGTTGATCTGGCAGCGCGTAGCGGGCATGGCCCTGTTACGCTCGCTAGTATAAGCGAACGTCAGAAAATTTCACTGTCATATTTGGAGCAATTGTTTGGCAAGTTGCGCAAGCACGATGTGGTTGCCAGCGTGCGCGGCCCGGGCGGCGGTTATTGCCTGTCGCGCCCTGCCAACAAGATTTCCGTATCGGACATCATTGTGGCGGTGGACGAGCCAGTGGATGCGACCTCGTGCGGCGGCATGGGCAATTGCCATGACGAGCATGAGTGCAATACCCATGACTTATGGATGGGATTAAATGAGACAATATTCAATTATCTGGCCGGAGTTAATCTTCAACAGTTGATTGCGAGCGAGGCGAACAAGCAGGCAGGTGTAGCCGCGATTGCCCTGGCCAAGAGCACTCAGAAACCCGCACAAGCCTCAGTCTGATTCTTGCCGATCTGGGGAGTGTAAGCTCCCCGGGATTGGTATCTATATATAACAAGGATAGTAAAAATATCATGACGCTGCATTTCCCACTTTACATGGACTACTCTGCAACTACGCCTGTTGATCCGCGCGTGGCAGCCAGGATGATTCCATTCTTGACCGAGCAATTTGGTAATCCGGCCAGCCGCTCGCACGAATATGGCTGGACTGCTGAAGCCGCAGTGGAGAAGGCGCGTGAGCAGGTTGCTGCACTGGTTAATGCCGATCCCAAGGAAATAGTGTGGACATCCGGAGCCACCGAGTCGAATAACCTGGCACTGAAAGGTGCGGCACATTTTTATTCCGCCAAGGGTAAGCATATTGTTACCGTGCAGACCGAGCATAAAGCTGTGCTGGATACCGTGCGCGAGCTGGAACGCCAGGGATTTTCTGCGACTTACCTCGACCCCGAGCCGAACGGTCTGCTCGACCTGGAAAAGCTCAAGGCGGCTCTGCGCCCGGATACCACGATCGTTTCGGTCATGCATGTAAACAACGAAATCGGCGTGATTCAGGACATCGCTGCCATCGGCGAGATTTGCCGTGAGCGCGGCATCCTGTTCCATGTGGATGCGGCACAATCGACCGGTAAAGTGGCGATCGATTTGCAAAAGCTCAAGGTTGACCTGATGTCTTTCTCGGCACACAAGACCTACGGCCCCAAGGGCATCGGTGCCTTGTATGTGCGCCGCAAGCCGCGTGTGCGTCTGGAAGCGCAAATGCATGGCGGTGGCCACGAGCGCGGCATGCGTTCAGGTACGCTGGCAACGCACCAGATTGTTGGCATGGGCGAGGCATTTCGTATTGCCGCTGAGGAGATGGTGGCGGAAAATGAGCGTATTCGTTCTTTGCGCGACCGTCTGTGGGCGGGCTTATCGACCATGGAAGAGGTTTATCTCAATGGCGACATGAAGCAGCGCGTGCCGCACAATCTGAATGTCAGCTTCAACTTTGTCGAAGGCGAATCGCTGATTATGGCGATCAAGGACATGGCGGTATCGAGCGGCTCGGCCTGTACTTCGGCCAGCCTGGAGCCATCCTACGTGCTGCGTGCTTTGGGGCGCAGCGATGAACTGGCACACAGCTCCATCCGTTTCTCCGTAGGCCGTTTTACCACGGCGGAAGAGGTGGACTTCAGCATCAATCTGCTCAAGAGCAAGATCGGCAAGCTGCGCGAATTGTCGCCACTGTGGGAAATGTACAAGGATGGTGTTGACCTCAATTCCATCGTATGGGCGGCACATTAACAGTCCCGCCAGTCCCGCTCATATCGTTGGGCGGGATCGATAAGTTATCTGATTTAAAGGAGTTACAAAATGGCATATAGCGATAAAGTTCTGGATCACTACGAGAATCCACGCAACGTCGGTTCCTTCGGCAAGGACGAAGCCGGCGTGGGCACCGGCATGGTCGGCGCACCAGCCTGTGGCGACGTGATGAAGCTGCAGATCAAGGTGGGCAAGGATGGCGTGATTGAAGATGCCAAATTCAAGACTTATGGCTGTGGTTCTGCGATTGCATCCAGCTCGCTGGTGACCGAGTGGGTCAAGGGCAAGACGGTAGACCAGGCGCTCGAGATCAAGAACAGCCAGATCGCGGAAGAGCTGGCTCTGCCGCCGGTAAAGATCCACTGCTCTATCCTGGCGGAAGACGCGATCAAGGCGGCGGTAGCTGATTACAAAAAGCATCAAGGCAATTAAGGAGCAAATCATGGGCGTTACCCTGACTGATAATGCGGCAAAACATGTGCTGAATTTCATTGCCAAACGCGGCAAGGGCGTGGGTTTGCGTGTAGGTGTGCGCACTTCGGGCTGTTCCGGCATGGCATACAAGCTGGAGTTTGCCGATGCGCTGGGTGAGGACGACCTGCAGTTCTCCAGCCACGGCGTGACCCTGCTGGTAGATCCCAAGAGCCTGCCTTACATCGACGGCATGGAGTTGGATTACACGCGCGAAGGCCTGAACGAGGGGTTCAAGTTCAATAACCCCAACGTCAAGGATGAATGCGGCTGCGGAGAAAGCTTTAAAGTCTGATGCAAGCTGCAGTTTTCGATTTCAGGCAGAATTTTTTCCAGCTGTTCGGCGTGCCGGAAAGTTATCAGCTGGATAGTACCGCGCTGGAACAGCAATACCGCACGCTGCAGTCGCAAGTTCATCCCGATAAATTTGCCCACCTGTCCGAAGCCGAGCAGCGTGTCTCCATGCAGTATTCCACACGCGTCAATGAGGCCTATCAAACCCTGCGCAGCCCGATCAAGCGTGCGCGTTACCTGCTTTCCCTGCGCGGTGTCGATACCCAGGAAGAAACCAACACGGCAATGCCGGTTGAATTCCTGATGCAGCAAATGGAGTGGCGCGAAGCCATAGAGGAAGCCCAGCAAGCCAAAGACAGCAGCGCGCTGGAAGAGCTGGAAATGCGCTTGCAGCATGAAATGCACGAGCTGCAAGCGCAGCTAGCGGTTAAAATGGACAGCGAGCACGATTACCCGGCTGCGGCCGGAATGGTGCGCAAGCTTCGCTTCATGGAAAAACTTGCGGAAGAAGTTATTTCTGCATTCGATATGATTGACAACTAAATGGCACTGCTGCAAATCTCCGAACCCGGCATGAGCACCGCACCTCACCAGCACCGTCTGGCTGTGGGCATAGACCTGGGGACAACCAACTCGCTGGTGGCCACGGTGCGCAACGGCATTAGCATGGTGCTGAACGATGCGGATGGTTCTGCGCTGCTGCCCTCCGTGGTGCGCTATCTGCTCGCTGGCAATGTGCAGGTTGGCTATGCCGCGCAGGCGGTGCAGAGCGAAGATCCAGCCAACACCATCGTCTCCGCCAAGCGTTTCATGGGGCGCGGCCTGGCGGATATGGGTGATGTCAGCAGCATGCCCTATCGTTTTGTCGATGCGCCCGGCATGGTGCAATTGCGCACGGTGGCGGGTATCAAAAGCCCGGTGGAAATCTCCGCCGAAATTCTCAAGGTGTTGCGCACGCGCGCAGAAGATGCGCTCGGCGGCGAACTGGTCGGGGCGGTGATTACGGTGCCTGCCTATTTCGACGATGCGCAGCGCCAGGCCACCAAGGATGCGGCCAAACTGGCCGGCCTCAACGTGCTGCGCCTGCTCAACGAGCCGACTGCAGCAGCTATCGCCTACGGCCTGGATAACGCCTCCGAAGGCGTGTATGCCGTGTACGACCTGGGCGGCGGCACCTTCGATATTTCCATCCTCAGGCTGTCGCAGGGCGTGTTTGAGGTGCTGGCCACCAATGGCGACTCGGCCCTGGGCGGCGATGATTTTGACCACCGCATCTATTGCTGGCTGCTGGAAAAAAGCAGCCTGTTTGCCCTGGGCGCGCAGGACACCCGTCTGCTACTGACCCATGCGCGTGCAGCCAAGGAACAGCTGACCGATCATCCGGAAACGCGCATCACGGCAATTCTGAGCACGGGCGAAATGCTGGACACCGTGCTGACGCGCCAGGATTTCTACGACATGACGCAAACCCTGGTTGCCCGCTCGATCCAGCCGATGCGCCGCGCCCTGCGCGATGCCGGCCTGAGCGTGGGCGAGATCAAGGGTGTAGTGATGGTAGGCGGTTCCACGCGCATGCCGCAGGTGCAGCGTGCCGTGGGCGAATTCTTCAAACAGACACCGTTGACCAATCTCGACCCGGACAAAGTGGTTGCGCTGGGCGCGGCGATCCAGGCCAACGTGCTGGCAGGCAACCGCCCGGACGACGACTGGCTGCTGCTGGACGTGATCCCGCTCAGCCTCGGCCTGGAAACCATGGGCGGCCTTACCGAGAAAGTCATCCCGCGCAACAGCACCATACCCACTGCACGCGCGCAGGAGTTCACCACCTTTAAAGACGGCCAGACCGCAATGGGCATCCATGTGGTGCAGGGCGAGCGCGAACTGGTGAGCGATTGCCGCTCGCTGGCGCGTTTCGAGCTGCGTGGCATCCCTGCCATGGTGGCCGGCTCGGCACGCATCCGCGTCACCTTCCAGGTCGATGCCGACGGCCTGCTCAATGTTTCCGCACGTGAGATGAGCAGCGGGGTGGAGGCAGCGATTGCGGTGAAGCCTTCCTATGGCCTGAGCGACGCAGAAATTACCCGCATGCTGGAAGATTCCAGCCAGTATGCGCAGGACGACATGATGGCGCGCGCCTTGCGCGAGCAGCAGGTGGAAGCGAACCAGCTGCTGGAGGCGGTGCAGAATGCCCTGCAGCAGGATGGTGACGCCTTGCTGAGCAAGGAAGAACAGGCGCGCATTACCGACAGCATGGCGGCACTGCGTGTGACCCTGCAAACTACTGACCACCAGGCGCTGAAGCGCGCCATCAGCCAGTTGAACGAGGCGACGGTGGCCTTTGCGCAGGCGCGTATGGACAGCAACGTGGCGCATGCGCTGGCGGGGCGAAAATTATCTGAACTGGAGAGCTAGAAATGCCGCAAGTTATTGTGTTGCCTCACGTAGAATTATGTCCGCAAGGCAAGGTGCTGCAGGCCGACACTGGCACTGTGCTGATCGAGGTGCTACTGAAGAACGGCATTGATATCGAGCATGCCTGCGAGAAATCCTGTGCCTGCACCACCTGTCACGTCATTGTCCGCGAAGGCTTTAATTCGCTGAACGCAGCGGAAGAACTGGAAGAGGACATGCTGGACAAGGCCTGGGGGCTGGAGCCCAACTCGCGCCTGAGCTGCCAGGCTGTGGTCAATGGCAAGGATCTGGTGGTGGAAATTCCCAAGTACACCATCAATATGGCAAAAGAGGGCTGAGCATGAAATGGACCGACGTACGTCTGATCGCAATCGAGCTGACCGAGGCACATCCCGAGGTTGATCCGAAAACCGTGCGTTTTACCGACCTGCATAACTGGGTGATGGCGCTGGCAGACTTTCACGATGATCCCAAACACAGCGGCGAGAAAGTTCTCGAAGCCATCCAGGCCGCCTGGATAGACGAGGTGGAGTAGCATGAGCAAATTGCTGGCACTGTGGCGCACTCTCCCTGCTCGCTGGCTGTATCTGGCGGGTGCACTGGTTATCGCCGCGCTGTTTGCTGCGGCACTCTACCTGCAATATGTACTGCATCAGGAACCCTGCCCGCTGTGCATGATACAGCGCGCTATCTTTACCGCCATGCTGGCCCTGTTTGTCCTGGCCACCCTGCACAACCCCAAACGTATCGGCACCCGGATTTACGCGGCGCTGCTGGTGCTGTTCGCGCTGACCGGTGTGGGTGTGGCGAGCCGCCACATCTGGCTGCAGTATCTGCCCAAGGATCAGGTACCTGCCTGTGGTCCCGGACTTGATTACATGCTGCAGAACTTTCCCATGGCCGATGTGTTGCAGGAGCTGATGCACGGCTCCGGCGAGTGCGCGGTCAAGGGCTGGAGCTTCATGACGCTGGGCATCCCGGAGTGGTCGTTGATCTGGTACGTGTTGCTCGGTGCATGGGCTTTGCTGATCGCGCTACGCAAGCAGTAGCTCTATAGATTTCAATTCACCGCGTGCGCGGTGTCGCCGTTAAGTTTTCCCGCTTTCCCCAAATTTATTTTTACAGTATTACTGTTTCCCTTGGCGCAATTCACCAAGGGACCGCCAATCTGCCCGCAGCAGATTTGCGGTTTTTTTATAAGCTGATGAAGTAATTGAAAAAGTTTTTTCAAAGCAAGCATTGTGCCTGTTGCTGCGAAGGTTTTTTGGGGTAAAACACGGCTTCCCTGTCAAGCCGGCAGTGGAAAAAATCGGCTTTTTTTATGCGTCAGGAAAGGGGGATAATCAATGCAACAAATTCCTCTTCAACGTCCATCGCTCAATCATCATGAAACCCGAAAAAATCATTGCACCGTTGGCTGAACAAGAAATTACCCCTGAAGTTCTAAGAGAAAAGTATTGCAAGGAAGGCGAAACCAGCGCCTATGAAGTGCGCAAACGAGTGGCGCGCGGGCTCGCGGCCGTTGAGAAAGATACGGCTGCCTGGGAAGCGCAGTTCCTGTGGGCGCTGGAAAACGGCTTTATTCCCGGCGGACGGATCAACTCCGCCGCGGGTACCACACTGCAGGCCACACTGATCAACTGCTTTGTGCAGCCGGTAGGCGACGCCATCAGCGGCATTACCGATGGCAAACCGGGCATCTATGATGCGCTGCAGCAGGCCGCAGAGACCATGCGCCGCGGCGGCGGCGTGGGCTACGATTTCTCCGATATCCGTCCCAAGGATGCGCTGGTAAAAGGCACCAACAGTCGCGCCAGCGGGCCGGTGTCCTATATGCGCGTGTTTGATCGTTCCTGCGAAACGGTGGAGTCGGCCGGTGCGCGCCGCGGCGCCCAGATGGGCGTGCTGCGCTGCGACCATCCCGATATCGAGACCTTCATCCACGCCAAGGACAGCGGCGACCTGCGCAACTTCAATATTTCTGTCGGCATCAGCGACGAATTCATGCAGGCGGTGGAAGCCGATGCGGAGTGGGAGTTGCTGCACAAAGCCAGGCCGTCACAGGCGGCACTGGATGCGGGCGCCTACCAGCGCGCCGACGGCAAATGGGTGTACCGCAAAATCAAGGCAATGGAACTGTGGAACCAGATCATGCAGGCCACCTACGACCATGCCGAGCCGGGTGTGCTGTTCATCGACAAGATCAACCGCGACAACAACCTTGCCTACATCGAAAAAATCGAGGCGACCAATCCCTGCGTCACCGCCGATACCTGGGTGATGACGAGCGATGGCGCACGACAGGTCGTCGAATTGATGGGCAAACAGTTCTCGGTGGTGGTGGATGGGCAAGTTCATCGCGCCGCGCCGGCCGGTTTCTTCAAGACCGGCGACAAGGCGGTAATTCGGGTGCGCACAAAGGAAGGTTATTCCATCCGCCTGACAGAAGATCATCTGGTGCTCAGGGCCAGGGTGAGCCGACATGCGCGCGAGACTGAATGGGTCAAGGCCGGCGAGCTGCAGGCCGGTGATACGCTGGTGCTGAACAACCAGCGCGAGCTTTCCGGCTGGGCAGGCAGCGGCACCACTGAGCAGGGTTATCTGCTTGGCCTGCTGCTCGGCGATGGCCTGCTCAAGCAGGAGACTGCAATTTTATCGGTGTGGGAGCATGCGGGCAGCGCCTCCATACGCGAGGCGGTCACTCAGGCGGCCAACTGCTTGACGCGCCGTGCCGACCATCAGGGCTGGCATGAAATAGAGGGGCGTGGCGAGTACCGCTATAAATCAACCAGCCTGCGCGCGCTGGCCGCGCAATTCGGCATGCTGGAAAGCAAAGGGGTGACGGCAGAAATCGAGCAGGCCTCGTTTGAATTTTATCGCGGCTTTCTACGCGGTTTCTTCGATGCCGATGGCAGTGTGCAAGGCTCGCAGGAGAAAGGCGTCAGCGCGCGCCTGGCGCAGTCCAATGTGGCTACACTGGAAGCGGTGCAGCGCATGCTGGCGCGGATGGGTATTATTTCCACGCTCTACCTGAATCGTCGCGACGAGCAAATCAAGGCCATGCCGGACGGCAAGGGCGGGCTGAAAAATTACCTGGTCAAGGCACAGCATGAGCTGGTCATCGCCAACGACAACCTCGTGCGCTATGCCGACCTCATCGGTTTTGCCGACAGCGAAAAACAAAACAGGCTGAGCGAACTGATCGCCAATTACCGGCGCATGCCCAACCGCGAACGCTTTGTCGCCGAAGTGGAGAGCATCGTTGAAGAAGGTGTCGAGGCAGTGTTTGACGTCCAAGTGCCGGGCATCAATGCCTTCGATGCAAACGGGCTGTATGTGCACAACTGCGGCGAGCAGCCGCTGCCCAACTACGGTTGCTGCGACCTCGGCAGCATCAACCTAAGCCACTTTGTGCTGAAGCCTTTTGGCAAGGAAGCACAGTTTGACTTCGCCACCTTTGAACGCGTGGTCGCCTTGGCCACGCGCATGCTCGACAACGTGCTGGACGTGACCGTGTGGCCGCTGCCGGAGCAGCAGGCCGAGGCGCAGGCCAAGCGCCGCATCGGCATCGGTTTTACCGGGCTGGGTGACGCGCTGATCATGCTGTGCCTGAAATACAACAGCGACGCCGGGCGCGCAATGGCGGCCCGCATCGCCGAGGCGATGCGCGATGCGGCTTATAACGCCTCGATCGACCTGGCCCTGGAGAAGGGCGCCTTCCCGATGCTGCAGACAGAGCAATACCTGGCCCCGCCAAGCTTTGCTTCACGCCTGCCGGAGGTGATCAAGCAGCGCATCCGCCAGCATGGCCTGCGCAACAGCCACCTGCTGTCGATTGCGCCGACCGGCACCATCAGCCTGGCCTTTGCCGACAACGCCAGCAACGGCATCGAGCCGCCGTTCTCGTGGTACTACAACCGCAACAAGCGCATGCCGGATGGCAGCAAGAAGACCATCGAGGTGGCGGATCACGCCTGGCGTTTGTACCGCCATCAGGGCGGCGATGTCGACAAGCTGCCGGACTATTTTGTCACCGCGCTGGAGATGTCAGCGCTAGACCATATGGCGATGTCCGCCGCGGTGCAGCCGTATGTCGACACCGCCATCAGCAAGACCGTCAACGTGCCCGCCGATTACCCGTTTGAGGCCTTCGAAAACCTGTACATGGAGGCGTGGAAACACGGCCTCAAGGGCATCACTACCTACCGCCCCAACAGCGTGCTGGGTGCGGTGCTGGAAGTAAAATCCACCACCCCGGCCAGCAAGGAAGCGCCGCAGGATCTCGACCAGAAAGACATGGACCGGCGCGTGGTGCTCGACATGGTGCCCACCCCGGCGCTGGCCAGCCTGCGCTGGCCTGGCCGCCCCGACCAGCCGGTGGGCAGCGATGGCTGGGTGTACATGATCGAACATCCGCACGGCGGCTTTGCCACCTTTATCAGCCACATCCAGAACGGTACGGCGCGGCCGTTTGAAGTGTGGGTGAACGGCGCGGAACAGCCGCGCGGCCTCGGCGCGGTCGCCAAGACCTTGTCCATGGACATGCGCGCCGACGACCGCGGCTGGCTCAACATGAAGCTGTCCGTGCTGGAAAAAACTTCCGGCGATGACGCTTTCTTCATGGCGTTCCCGCCCAGCGGCGACAAGGTGCGCATGCCCAGCCTGGTATCCGGTTTTGCCAAGATCGTGCGCTACCGCTGCGAACAGCTCGACGCACTCACCATGCAGGAGGGCGAACCCACCCCGGTGCTGGATGCAATGTTCTCGCGCAAGGAGCCCAAGGCCAGCCCGGACGGCACCATGAGCTGGACCGTGGATGTGCTCAACCCGGCCGGCGGCGATGATTTTGTGCTCGGCCTGAAAGAACTGGTGCTGCCCGACGGCCAGCGCCGTCCTTATTCGGTGTGGCTATCCGGCGAGTATCCGCGCGCACTGGACGGGCTGTGCAAGCTGCTCAGCCTCGACATGCGCGTGATCGATCCGGCCTGGATCGGCATGAAGCTGCGCAAGCTGCTGAACTACCCCGAGCCTCTGGGTGACTTCATGGCCAAGGTGCCGGGCAGCGAAAAATCGCAGAACTGGCCCTCCACCGTGGCTTATGTGGCGCGCCTGATGATCCACCGCTACGCCATGCTGGGCCTGCTCAACGAGGAAGGCTATCCCATCAACGAAAGCGGGATTTTGTCTGCTCCAAAAATGTCTACTACACGTGAGGAAAGACATGGCTCACATGAGATGAGCCTGATGGCAGGCAAGAAATGCACGGAATGCGGCAACCGCACGGTGATTAAAAAAGACGGCTGCGATTTTTGCACGGCTTGCGGTGCGATAGGAGCGTGCGGCTGATTTTGCGGGGTATGCCTGCAGGTAATTGCGCGGGATGCAAGGCCGGCCCCTCAGCTTTATTGCCGGCATCAATACCCGTGACAGTAAAGTATCTAATCTCTTTTGAGATATATGCATCAGGCAGAAATTGGTGTAACTTTTCTCTTCCACGCGAGTGTTGACCCTCTGACTCTATGGGGCAGCGTCAATCAGCTAGCGGCGGCCATGACGATACGTTTGACAGCAATCGACGATCGCGATCAAGCAGTGCTGAGTAACATTTTGAGATGCATCCAGGCGTTGAGGTGATGTGCGTTTTGCGCACATTGATTCTGAAACTACAGGAGGCTTGTCATGACAAAAGTACTCGTTTTGTATTACAGCATGTATGGGCATATCGAAAAAATGGCCGAGGCTGAGGCCGAGGGCGTGCGCACGGTGGACGGCGTGGAGGTGGTGGTCAAGCGCGTGCCGGAAACCATCGCCGCAGACACTGCGCGTGCCATGGGCGTCAAGCTGGAGCAGAAGGCCCCCATTGCCACGCCCGAGGAGCTGGGCACATACGACGCCATCATCTTCGGCACGCCGACCCGCTTCGGCAACATGGCAGGCCAGATGCGCAATTTCCTGGACCAGACCGGCAAGCTGTGGATGGACGGTTCGCTGATCGGCAAGCTTGGCAGCGTGTTCACCAGCTCTGCCACCCAGCATGGCGGGCAGGAGACCACGATAACTTCCTTTCACACCACCTTGCTGCACCACGGCATGGTGATTGTCGGGGTGCCGTATTCCTGCAAGGGTCTCACCGTGATGACGGAGATGTCAGGCGGCTCGCCTTACGGCGCTTCCACCCTGGCCGGTGGCGACGGCAAGCGCATGCCCAGCGCGAACGAGCTGGAGATCGCCCGCTTCCAGGGCAACCACGTTGCCCAGATCGCCAAACGCCTGGCGACTAAATAGGCAGCAGGCCGCAGCGAAGGGGCTGGCATGGACGGCAAGGACTACATCGCCTACTTCACCATGGAGATCGGCCTCTCTGCAGCCATACCCACCTACGCGGGCGGCCTCGGCATCCTCGCCGGGGATACTGTGCGCTCTGCGGCCGATCTGGGCATCCAGATGGTCGCGGTGACGCTGCTGCATCGCAAGGGCTATTTCCGCCAGCGCCTCGATGCCAGCGGTTGGCAGAGCGAAGAGGACGCCGACTGGCCGGTCGCCGAGTTGCTGCAGGAAATGGCGCCGCGCTGCACGGTCGAGATCGAAGGGCGGCAGGTTCAGCTGCGCGCATGGAAGTACGAGGTCACCGGATTGAGCGGCGCCAGGGTGCCGGTGCTGTTCCTGGATACGGACCTCGAACAGAATGCCGAACAGGACCGTACCATCACGCATCACCTGTATGGCGGCGATGTGCATTACCGCTTGTGCCAGGAGGTGGTGCTGGGCATAGGTGGCATCCGCATGCTGCGCGCTCTGGACTACGGCGAAATCACGCGTTATCACATGAATGAAGGGCATGCCGCGCTGTTGATCCTGGAGCTTGCCTATGAGCTTTCCCAACAGGCGTGGGATCTGGCATATGAACAAACGCAGCACAAAGTCAGGCCGGAACTGCAGCAACTGGTCAGGGCAAAGTGCATCTTTACCACCCACACTTCAGTGCCGGCCGGGCACGACAAGATCCCGCTGGCTCTGCTGCATCAGGTCATTACCGGATATCACGGTGCCTTTTCGGAAGTCGAACCCTTGTTTTGCCCGGCCGGCGAATTGAACATGACTTACCTTGCGCTTGAAAACAGCCATTACATCAATGGTGTTGCGAAAAGTCACGGCAAGGTCACCCAGCAGCTGTTCTCGAAGTACGACATTCATTCCATCACCAATGGTGTGCATCTGGCAACATGGGCTGCGGCCCCCATGTGCAAATTGTTTGATGAACGCATACCGGGCTGGCGCGAGGACAACGCCAGCCTGCGTTACGCGCTCAACATCCCCAAACGGGACATCTGGCTGGCGCACCGCGAGGCGAAACAGGGGCTCATCGACAAAGTGAACGGGCTCACCGGAACGGGCTTCGACCCCGAGGTGTTCACCATCGGCTTTGCGCGGCGTGCGGCCGAATACAAGCGTGCCGACCTGTTGTTCCGGGATCTCGACAGGCTCATCGATATCGCGCACCACGGTGCGCCGTTCCAGCTCGTCTATGCCGGCAAGGCCCACCCGCAGGATGCGGCTGGCAAGCAGATCATCCGCCATATTCACGAGATCAGGGAAAAGCTCAACGGCAGGATCAAGCTGGTCTACCTGGAAAACTATGACATCGAGCTGGCCAAGTTGCTCACGGCCGGGGTGGACCTCTGGCTCAACACGCCGCAGCCACCGCTGGAAGCCTCAGGCACCAGCGGCATGAAGGCCGCCGTCAACGGCGTGCCCTCGTTCAGCATCCTCGACGGCTGGTGGGAGGAGGGCTGCATCGAAGGCGTGACCGGCTGGGCGATCGGCAGGGAAAGGAATGCCAGCCTGGCCAGCGGCGACTCCCGCGCCGAGGATGCGCAGGCGCTCTACAACAAGCTGGAGATGATTATCCTGCCCATGTTCAGCAACGAGCGCGACCGCTATATGGAAGTCATGCGCCATGCGATCGCGCTCAATGCCTCGTTCTTCAACACCGAGCGCATGCTGATGCAATACATGACCAAGGCCTATTTCAAGTGAGGATGCCCGGCAATCAAATCAGGAGAATCAGAATGACTGTCCATTCCGTATATCCGATGACTACGCTGCACCTAGTGATACATGGCCGCGTGCAGGGCGTGTTTTTCCGCGATTCCATGCGCCGCGAAGCGCAAAGCCTGTCGATTGCGGGCTGGGTGCGCAACTGCAGTGATGGCACGGTGGAGGCTGCGGTGCAGGGCGAATCCGCTGCCGTGGACGCTATCGTGCGCTGGGCCAGGCGCGGCCCGCAGCGTGCGCAGGTGGAGCGGGTCGACATTGCGCCGGCTGCTGGCAGCTACACCGCTTTCGAGGTCATCGACTGATCATGCGGACGATCCTGGTCACTGGTGCGACCGACGGCATCGGGCTGGAAACCGCGCTGGAGCTGGCAAGACGCGGACACGAAGTGGTGCTGCACGGGCGCAACGCGGAAACGGTAGCGCGAGCCCGCGCACTGGTTCAGCATGCTGTGCCGCAGGCGCTGCTGTCCGGCGTACAT
>JBGPPE010000011.1:0-30964 GCA_041488395.1 Gallionellaceae bacterium | reverse complement strand
GCGACGTCGCGTGCCATCTCCATGCCACCCTGCTTCGGCGTCAGTACGATCTCTGCGCCGAAAGCGGCCATCGACTGGCGCCGTTCCACCGACAGGTGCTCGGGCATCACCAGGATCATCCTGTAACCACGCATCGCCGCCGCCATCGCCAGCGCGATGCCGGTGTTGCCGCTGGTCGCCTCGATCAGCGTGTCGCCGGGCTTGATGTCGCCGCGCGCCTCGGCCTTGCTGATCATCGACAGTGCCGGCCGGTCCTTCACCGAGCCGGCCGGGTTGTTGCCTTCCAGCTTGGCCAGGATGATGTTGGAAGTGTTGCCCGGTATGCGCTTGAGCCTGACCAGCGGGGTGTTGCCGACAAAGTCTTCGAGGGAGTGGTACATGGTTGTGCTTTCCTGTGTGCGAATGGCCACATGATAACTGGGCTGGCTTAAAACAGCGAGGAGGCGCTACTCAAGCATCCGCCCTGAATTCACGGCGATAATTTGATGGTGAAATTTTGAGGGATACATTGAAGTGCTGGCGCAGTGAAGCGGTCGAGCCAAACCCCGCCATTTCGGCAATCAAGTCAATTGGACTGTCCGTGCTTTCCAGCAGTTGCTGCGCCAGGCCCAGTCGCTGGCTCAGCAGCCATGCCCCGACCGGCATGCCCATGGCCAGGCGGAAGCGTCGCGTAAATGTCCTGCGCGTCATCAGTGCTCGCTCGGCGAGCGTATCCAGGCTATGCGGCTTGTCCAGATTTTTTCTGACCCAATCGAGAACCTCGGCAAAGTGATCCGTTGCTGCAGTGTTGCGCACCGGCTGCTGAATAAATTGCGCCTGTCCACCCTGGCGATGCGGCGAAACCACCATGCGCCGCGCCACCTGATTGGCAACCTTGCTGCCATATTGCCGGCGCAGAATATGCAGGCAGCAATCAATCGCAGCAGCCGTACCCGCGGAAGTGATGATGTTCCCATCATCGACATACAGCACATCGGGGTTCACCCGTATCAGGGGATAGCGCCTGGCCAGGTCATCGGCCCAGAACCAGTGGGTGGTTGCCGGACGGCCATCCAGCAGGCCTGCCGCTGCCAGCACATACGATCCCAGACACAAACCCACAATCAGCGTGCCACGCGCACTGGCACGTCGCAGCGCATCCAGCAATGGCTTGGGAGGCAGTTCAGCCGTGTCGCGCCAGCTGGGCACAATGATGATTGTCGCTCTGGACAATGCCTTCAGCCCATAGCGCGCTTCGATGGCAAAACCGGCGGTGGTTTGCAGCATGCCCTTTTCCGCCGCACACACCAGCAGTTCTATTTTTGGCATGCTCGCCCCGGTTCGATCCTCACCAAAAACCGCGCAGGGTACGGAAAGATGAAACGGGCTGATGCCATTGAAAGCGACCACGGCTACGGTATCCCCACGCATACTCACTCCATTCATAATGACCCGATTTTATCGAAAAATGTCATTCAGGCCACTATTCTAACCGAAGCGTGATTCCGATAATTACCTCCATCAACCACCACTGATGGAGCCAACATGTCCAAACCCACTCGCCGCGCCCTGATCGTCATCGACGTACAGAACGAATACGTCACCGGCAATCTCCCGATTGAATTTCCCGACATCCAGCTGTCGCTCGCCAACATTGGCCAAGCCATGGATGCGGCCTCGGCTGCGAACATCCCGGTCATCGTCGTGCAGCAGTTTGCACCGGCAGAATCGCCCATTTTTGCCAGCGGCAGCCAAGGTTGGGAATTGCACGAGATAGTGCGCTCACGCACGTGGAACCACTATCTCGAGAAAAAACTGCCCAGCGCCTTTGCCGGGACAGATCTCGCGGCATGGCTAAACGATCAGCAAATAGACACGCTGGCCGTGGTTGGCTACATGACCCACAACTGCGTCGACTCCACCATCAAGCATGCATTTCATGCCGGCCTCGCTGTAGAGTTTTTGCAGGATGCATCGGGATCACTGCCTTATCTCAACAAGGCCGGCACCGCCAGCGCAGAGGAAATCCATCGCGCATTTTCAGTGGTGCTGCAGGCGCGTTTCGCAGCCGTAATGGACACCAGGGAATGGATTAATCTGTTGAGCGCACAGGGAACCGCCGAGCGCGATGGCATTTATCACTCCAATCAACGCGCACGGCTGGCCGTTACAGCATGATCACGCTGCGCCCGCTGGCGGCAAATGACGTGGCCGCCATACAGGGCTGGCCATCTTATCCGGCAGAATTCGAGGAGCTGGATTACGCATTGAGAAGCAATGGCTGGCTGGCCGAACACATGAACCAGCCGGGTTCCCGTATCTATCTTGCAGAACAGGATGGAGAAAGCATTGCATTCACCATCCTTTCCAGGACAGGCGCAGCGGAAGCAGAATTCCGCATCGCACTGCGGGCGGACAGGATCGGACAAGGACTGGGAGAAGTTATCTCGTCCATGACTCTGGCCAAGGGGTTTGCAGAAATGCAACTGGCCAGCATCCACCTGATCGTCAGGAAGGACAATCTTCGTGCCATCCGCTTGTATCTGCGGCTAGGCTTCACTGAGCACGGCGAGTGCTTGAAGACGGTAAATGGCAAGCAGGCAAGTTTCCTGAGCATGGGTATTGCCATGACAGACAGGGTTACTCCTCAATAAGTTGGGCCAATTGAGCGGCAGATAGGTAAAATTCACCCAGTCGATTTCTACCGGAGCCATCGTAATGTCCAGCAAAACGCCCAACACCATTTACCGCCACGAATACACTGCCCCGTCTTACTGGGTAGACACCGTTGAAATGGGCTTCGACCTGGACCCGGCGGCGACGCGCGTGGCTACGCGCATCACCCTGCAGCGCAATGCCGCCGCCGCAGACCAGGCGATTGAGCTGCTGGGCAACGAGGTGGAGCTGGTGGCCTTGCGCATGAACGGCAAGCTGCTGCGCAAGGGGGGAAAAGGCGGCTATACCCTGAGCCATGGCGTGTTGCGCATTGCCGCTGCCCCGGACGATGTCACCCTGGAAATTGAGACGCTGGTCCCCCCGGCGAAGAACACCTCGCTGATGGGGCTGTATGTTTCGAACGGCAATTTCTTCACCCAGTGCGAGGCGGAAGGCTTCCGCAAGATTACTTACTTCCCTGACCGCCCCGATGTGATGGCGAAATACACCGTGATGCTGCGCGGTGACAAGAAGAAATATCCGGTGCTGCTCTCCAACGGCAATCTGGTGGAACAGGGCGGCCTGCCCAAAGGCCGCCACTACGCCAAGTGGGAAGACCCGTTCAAGAAGCCGTCCTACCTGTTTGCGCTGGTCGCCGGCAAGCTGGTGTGCCAGGAAGAAAAAATCAAACTCGCTTCGGGTCGCCGTGCGCTGCTGCAGGTGTGGGTGGAGCCGGGCAACCTGGACAAGACCCAGCACGCGATGGATTCGCTCAAGCATTCCATACGCTGGGATCAAGAACGCTTTGGCCTGGAACTGGACCTGGAGCGTTTCATGATCGTCGCGGTGGGCGACTTCAACATGGGCGCGATGGAGAACAAGGGCCTCAATATTTTCAACACCAAATACGTGCTGGCCAACCCGAGCATCGCCACCGATGCCGATTACGCCAATATCGAGGCGGTGGTGGGACATGAGTATTTCCACAACTGGACCGGCAACCGCGTGACCTGCCGCGACTGGTTCCAGCTCTCGCTGAAAGAAGGCCTCACCGTGTTCCGCGACCAGGAATTCTCCGCCGACATGATAGGCACCGCCAGCGGCCGTGCCGTCAAGCGCATCGAGGATGTGCGCGTGCTGCGCCAGGTGCAGTTCTCCGAAGATGCCGGCCCGATGGCGCATCCGGTGCGGCCTGACAGCTATGTCGAGATCAACAATTTCTACACCGTCACCATTTATGAAAAAGGCGCGGAGGTGGTGCGCATGTACCAGACCCTGCTCGGCCGCGACGGTTTCCGCAAGGGCATGGACCTGTACTTTGCGCGCCACGACGGGCAGGCGGTTTCCTGCGACGATTTCCGCGCTGCCATGGCGCACAGCAGCAACCGCGACCTGACCCAGTTTGAGCGCTGGTACAGCCAGTCCGGCACGCCCAAAGTGCAGGTGCAGGGAAAATACGACGCCGAACAGCAGACCTATGAACTCACGCTCAGCCAGACCTGCAAGCCGACGCCAGGCCAGCATGCCAAGCTACCCTTCCATATTCCGTTCGCTGTCGGCCTGCTCGATGCGCAAGGCAGGGATATGCCCTTGCGCCTGCAGGGCGCCCCTTTTGCCGCCACCGCGCCTGGCACCTGCGTACTGGAGCTGACCAAGGCGAAGCAGACCTTCCGCTTCAACCAGGTCACCCGCAAGCCCACGCCTTCGCTGCTGCGTAATTTCTCCGCGCCGGTGGAGCTGGAATACAGCTACAGCGACGCCGAACTGGCGCATCTGATGGCGTACGACAGCGATGCCTTCAATCGCTGGGAGGCCGGCCAGCGCCTCGCCACACAGCGCCTGCTGAAGTTCATTGCGCAGGTGCAGAAGGGAGAAACGCTGGTGCTGGACGAGCCGTTCATCAATGCGATGCGCACCACCCTCAACGACGAATCACTGGACCCAGCCTTCCGCGAGGTGATGCTCACCCTGCCTTCGGAACTGACGCTGGCCGAGCAGTGCGAGGTGATCGCCCCGCAGGCCATCCACACGGCGCGTCTGTTCATGCGCGACACCCTGTCGGAGAAACTCAAGGCGGATTTCATCGCCGCCTACGAGCGCAACCAGACTGCCGGAAAATACAGCCCGGACGCCCAGGCGGCGGGCAAGCGCGGCCTGAAGAACCTGTGCCTCTCCTACCTGCTCGGCTGGCAGGACGACAGCACGCTGCAGCTGGCACTCGCGCAGGAAAACGCCGCCGACAACAT
The DNA here is from genome assembly GCA_041488395.1 of Gallionellaceae bacterium. Lineage (GTDB taxonomy): Bacteria > Pseudomonadota > Gammaproteobacteria > Burkholderiales > Gallionellaceae > 39-52-133. The sequence goes on along the minus strand of JBGPPE010000011.1, from coordinate 26,084 downwards.
GACTGACCGCCTCGCCGCACTGATGGGCCTGGTCAACACGGGCAGCAAGAGTGCGGAGCCGCCGCTCAAGCGCTTCTACCAGGACTTCAAGGACGAGGCGCTGGTCGTCGACAAATGGTTCAGCCTGCAGGCCGTGGCCGCGCCTACCGATGTGAAGGCGGTGCGCAAGCTGATGACGCACCCGGCCTTTACCCTGAAGAACCCCAACCGCGCACGCAGCCTGATCTTCAGCTTCTGCAACGGCAACCCGGCGCAGTTCCACGCGGCGGATGGCAGCGGCTACGCCTTCTGGGCCGAACAGGTGATTGCCCTCAACGCGCTCAACCCGCAAGTGGCGGCACGCCTGGTGCGCACGCTGGATCACTGGAAAAAATACCAGCCCGCGCTACAGAAACAAATGCAGGCAGCCCTGCACAAAGTGGCGAAGGCCAAAGGCCTGTCCAGGGACGTGCACGAGCTGGTGAGCAAGACGCTGGCCTGAGCGTGAACAGCAAACCAGGGCCGAATAGCGGCCATTCGAAAAACAGATGCAGCAGCCCTTTCACGGCCCGACCAATTACATGACGCCAGCTATCATCACCGCCACCAATCTGGTTAAACAGTATCCCGGTGTCCGCGCCGTCGATGGCATCAACCTCGCCATCCCCAAAGGCATTTGCTTTGGCCTGCTCGGCCCGAATGGCGCGGGCAAGACCACCACCATAGAGATGCTGGAGGGCATCCATCTGCCCACCAGCGGCAGCGTGCTGTACAAGGGCGAACCGCTGGGTACGCGTTATCGCGAAGAGGTCGGCATTCAGTTCCAGCACACCGCGCTGCAGGAATTCCTGACGGTGCGCGAAACGCTGCAGTTCTTTGAACGGCTCTACCAGCGCGTGCTCCGTAGCGAGGAAATAATCGAATTGTGTTCGCTGGCGGAGATACTGGATCGTGACACGCGCAAGCTATCCGGCGGACAGCGCCAGCGTTTGCTGCTGGCCCTGGCATTAATCAACGACCCCGATCTGATCTTTCTGGATGAACCCACCACCGGGCTGGACCCGCAGGCACGCCGCAATTTCTGGGAGCTGGTCAAGCTGGTGAAGTCGCGCAACAAGACCATCGTGCTGACCACGCATTACATGGAAGAAGCTTATGCGCTGTGCGACGAGATCGCCATTATGGACAAGGGCCGCATCGTTTCCCAGGGCACGCCGGCACAGTTGCTGTCCGAACATTTTGGCGATGTGGTGCTGCAAATTCCGCATACCGATGCCGCAACCAAACTCAGGGCGCTGGGCATCAGTGCGGTGCAGGCGGGAGATTTCCTGGAGATCAGAACCAATCGCCTGCACCACACCCTGCAACAACTGATAGAAAACGGCATCAACCTGGATCAATTGCGTATCCGCATGTGGACGCTGGAAGATCTGTTCATCAATGTCACCGGAAAGTCCCTGAAGCCATGAAAAAATTTCTGGCGGTACTGCATGCGCGCAACATGGAATTTCTGCGTGACCGCTCCGCGCTGGCTTGGAACCTCGCCATGCCCTTCCTGCTGGTATTTGGGCTGGCGTTCACTTTCTCCGGTGAAAATAAAGACATCTACAAGATTGGCGTCATCGGCGGCATCGACAGACTGGCTGCGGTCGCCCCCAGGCTGCAGTCGACACAGCATATTCTGTTTATTCCCTATGACGATCCGCATCTGGCCATCAACAAGGTCAAGCACCACCAGATGGATATGCTGCTCAACGTCAGCGACCGGCCGGAATACTGGGTCAATTCAAATTCACCCAATGGCTATTTGCTGGAACGCATCCTGTGGGGCACCGAGGGCAACCGCTTTGAGCGCCAGGCAGTGGCAGGGGCCGAGATACGCTACGTCGACTGGTTCCTGCCCGGCATCCTCGGCATGAACATGATGTTCGCCTGCCTGTTCGGTGTCGGCTTTGTCATCGTGCGCTATCGCAAAAATGGCTTCCTTAAACGGCTGAAAGCCACACCGCTGGGGGCTTTCCAGTTCCTGTTTGCACAACTGGTCTCGCGCTTGCTGCTGATCATGGTGATTACCACCATCGTCTATAGCGGCTGCAATTTCTTCATCAAGTTCAATATGCAGGGCTCGTACTGGCTGCTGTTGCTGGTAACGGCGATTGGGGCGATGTGCATGATCTCCATCGGCTTGCTGATTGCGGCGCGCACCGCCAGTGAAGAATTTGCCGGCGGCATACTCAATATGGTGACCTGGCCGATGATGCTGTTGTCGGGCGCCTGGTTTTCACTGGAAGGCGCGCAAGCCTGGGTGCAACATATCGCGCAGGCGTTTCCGCTGACCCACATGATCTCCGCCACAAGAGCCATCATGAACGAGGGCGCGACACTCTCGCAGGTGATGCCGGATATCGGCGTGCTTGCCATCATGAGCGTCATCTTCCTGGCGATCGGCGCGTATGTATTCAAGTGGGAATGAATTCAGCAACTCTCGACTGTTAGTGAGTAAAATGCTCAGGGGACAGTGTTCGGCCATTATGAGACTGTCTCCAGTTGCCAGTACTATTATGCATAGGTGGACAGGAAGTTTTGCGGGGCATAAATTAATTAGTTGGCTATTGAGAATCTGCACGCTGCACTATTTTGAATAATATGGACCGCTGGGTCCGTTTAATAACTGTTATGTGTACTGAAGGACTCTGCTCTCATGAAGATATTTACGATGTGCATGGAGTGTCAAAATGAGTTAGGACACCTATCGTTTGAGCCCATAATTGCGGATTATTATGATGAGGCTCTAGCACACGTTGAATGCTCAAGAGGGCATAAATCAGCACTTCTGCTTCAAAGCCAAAAATTTGAGGTGCTACTTGAGTCTGCTGCAAACGCACTGCTCGAAGGGTACACTCTTGAAGCCGCATCCAGTCTCTCATCAGCATATGAGAGGTTCTTCGAATTTTCTATAAATGTTTTCTGCAAAAAAAGTGCTATTTCAAAGGGCGCACTAGAAGAAACATTAAAACAAGTCGCCAAGCAGTCAGAACGCCAAATCGGCGGGTTCTTATTTCTCTACTTAGTAGTATTTGGCACTCACTACACACTCAACAAAAAAATTCCAGAACTCAGAAATCGCGTTATACATCAAGGCTACATCCCAAGGCCGGATGAAGTAATCATGCTTGGCGAGCTAATCTACCAAGAAATATTTTCAATAACAAAGCTAATCAAAGCCAATCTCTCCAGCGAGATGCAGCAAGTAATGATGGAAACATTGCAAGCTCGTAACGAGAAAATCCCGAATGAAACACCACGCGCCACCACTTCGGGTACGATGTTTTTCTCTTTAGCTATGGCAGAGCAAAAAGAGAGCTTTCAAGAGGCTCTATCCAATTACAAGGAGGCAAGAGAAAAATTGCTCGGCTCAGTCCCATACTTACGCTTCTTCAGTAAAGCAGTCGCGCTCTATACCAACCTGCATAAGCGCGTATAACATTGCACTCAACCTCGCTCCCGTCGGTCGCTGGACACTGTGGGCACAAAGCGGCCATAGCCAAGCTAACCTTAGCAACCTGATTTAACTGCCTAATAAAAAAGCCATCCGGCTCACACCGGATGGCTTTTTATTATGTACAGTTGCTTAGCCGCCTTGCCAGGTCTGCCTGCGCTTACCTGGCCTTGCCCAGCAGATAGTTCACGTAGCGCCCGGCACCCTCTTCCACATTCAGGAACGGCTCGGCATAGCCGATTTCACGCAGCGCGCCGATATCGGCCTGGGTGTAGCTCTGGTACTTGCCCTTGAGCTGCTCGGGGAAAGAAATGTAGCGGACCATCTGCTGCAGTTGCATCTGCTCCAGCGTCAGCTTGCCTTCACCTTTGTCAGCGCGCAGTGCGTTGATGGTGGCCACCGCCACGTCGTTAAAGCTCTGCGCCTGGCCGGTGCCGAGGTTGAAGATGCCGGACTGGTTAGGGTGGTCGAGGAAGTGCATGTTGACTTTGGCCACGTCTTCCACCGAGACGAAGTCGCGCAGCTGGCCGCCATTGGCATAGCCGTCGCAGCCTTCAAACAGTTTCACATAGCCTTCGGCGCGATACTGGTTGAAGAAGTGGTAGGCCACGGAAGCCATGCGCCCCTTGTGCTGCTCGCGCGTGCCGTAGACGTTGAAGTAGCGCAGGCCGACAATCTGCGAGCTGCGGTTGTGCCAGCGCCGGCGCACGATCTGGTCGAACAGGAATTTCGAGTAGGCGTACACATTGAGCGGCGATTCGTATTCGCGGCTTTCCTTGAACACACCGCCACCGCCATATACCGAGGCAGACGAGGCATACAGCAGGGGCACTTCCTCGTTCTGGCAGAAATTGAGCAGGTCGAGCGAATACTGGTAGTTGTTCTGCATCATGTAGCGGCCATCGGTTTCCATGGTGTCGGAACAGGCGCCCTGATGCAGCACGGCGGTGGTGATGCCATCGAACATGCCGCCATTCAGCTTCTCGATGAAGTCTTCCTTGCTCATGTAGTCGGCAATATCGCAATCCACCAGGTTCTTGAACTTGTCGGCCTGCTTGAGGTTGTCCACCGCGATGATGTCGGTCACGCCGCGGTCATTCAGCGCCTTGACCAGATTGGAACCGATAAAACCTGCTGCACCCGTCACTATGTAATACATTTTTTGCTCCCCAAGAAATTGTGTCGGCCCGGTAAAACTCCGTTCGGGCTGAGCTTGTCGAAGCCCGTTTACCCTTCGACAAGCTCAGGACGAACGGGCCAGAGTTTTACTTAACTTCAGTCTACGCGCCCCAGGTCCTGAATAATCTCATCGCGCGTTACCATCGCCGTGCCCAGCTTGCCGACCACGATGCCTGCCGCACGGTTGGCGATGCGCACGGCGTTGGCCCAGGGCTCGCCGCAGGCCAGCATCACCGCCAGCGTGGCAATCACCGTATCGCCCGCGCCGCTGACATCAAACACTTCGCGCGTCTGCGTCGGCTCGTGCAGCACCTCGTTGGCGCGATACAGGCTCATGCCTTCTTCGCTGCGCGTTACCAGCAAGGCATCCAGCTGCAGTTCGGTGCGCAGGCGCTCGGCCTTGCTGCTCAATTCTGCTTCGTTTTTCCAGCCGCCCGCCACTTCCTTGAACTCGCTGCGATTGGGCGTCAGCACGGTGGCACCGCGATAGCGCGCATAGTCATCGCCCTTGGGATCAACCAGCACCGGCTTGCCGGCCGCACGCGCCAGCCTGATCATCTCGGCGATATGGGTCAGCCCGCCCTTGCCGTAATCGGACAGCACCACCACATCGGCATCGGCCAGCTTGGTGCGGAAATCGGCCAGCTTGGCATTCAGCACTTCATGGCTGGGCTGCGTCTCGAAATCGATGCGCAACAGTTGCTGCTGGCGCGCCACGGCGCGCAGCTTGATGGTGGTGGAGATGGTGGGGTCGCGATGCAGCAGTGCCTGCACATTGCCGTGCTGCACCAGCAATTTCTCCAGGCATAAACCCGCCTCATCATCGCCCACTACGGAAAGCAGGGTGCAGCTTGCCCCCAGTGTGGCGATATTGCGTGCGACGTTGGCGGCGCCACCCGGACGCTCGTCCACGCGGTCCACCTTGAGCACCGGCACCGGCGCTTCCGGCGAAATGCGCGTTACCTCGCCAAACCAGTAACGGTCGAGCATGACATCGCCCACCACCAGTACTTTTGCATTCTTGAATGATGGCAACTGTGTCATGCCATGTCTCCTATCTCTGTAGAAATTTTCTGCAAGGCCAGCAAGGGGTCGGCTGCCCTGGTAATGGGGCGGCCGATGACCAGGTAGCTGGCGCCTTGTTCCAGCGCGGCACGCGGCGTCATGATGCGCGACTGGTCGTCCGCCGCGGCATCGGCCGGGCGTATGCCGGGCGTAACCAGACAGAAATCGCTGCCGCAATGCTGGCGCAACAAGGCCGCTTCCCGTGCCGAACAGACCACGCCATCGAGGCCGCTGTCGCGCGCCAGGGTGGCCAGGCGCAGCACCATCTCCGCCGGTGTGGCGTTGATGCCGATGCCGGCCAGGTCTTCCTGCGCCATGCTGGTCAGCACGGTCACCGCGATCAGTTTGGGCGGACGTGCGCTGTTGGCCACCGCGTCGCGCGCAGCTTCCATCATCTTGCGCCCGCCCAGTGCGTGCACGTTCACCATCCACACGCCAAGGCCGGCGGCAGCCTTGCACGCCTGTGCCGTGGTGTTGGGAATATCGTGAAACTTCAGGTCGAGAAAAATTTCGAAGCCGCGCTGCATGAGTTGTTCCAGCAGGTGTGGCCCGCTGGCGGTAAACAGCTCCTTGCCCACTTTGAGGCGGCACAGCGATGGTTCCAGGCGCGCCACCAGATCGAGCGCCGGTTGTGCCGCGGGATAATCGAGCGCAACGATGATTTTAGGATCGCTCATACGCCCACACCATTTTCTTCGCTGCGCTTGGGCGAGTAGGTCTCCCAGCCATGGCAGGCCGGGCAGTGCCAATAGAACTGGCGCGCCTTGAAACCGCAACTGGTGCAACGATACATGGCCAGGGTGCGGGTGCGCTTGTGGATCAGGTTCTTGACCAGCTCAATGTCCGCACGGTTTTTCTCGGTGACCTCCAGCAGGCGCGCCTCCAGCAACTTGTCCAGGCCCAGCAGGGTCGGGTTGCGCTCCAGCTGTGCCCGCACCATCTGGTACGCGGTTTCCGCACCATCGCGCTGCAGCAGCGCCTGGAACAGCACGTTCATCAGATCCAGCGAGGGGAAATTCTCCTGATAACCTTGCAGCAGGGAAATTCCCTCATCTTCCTTGCCCAGCTTGTGGTGCGCCTGCATCAGCCGCTCGGCGGCCAAGGGAATGTACTGTGCATCCTGTTGCTCAATGCGCTTCCAGATCTCGATTGCACGCGCATGATTCTGCTCGGCTACGGCCATGTCACCCAGCATGATGGTGGCGCGCACCGAACGCGGATTGACGTCCAGCGCCTGCTCCAGATGTGCCGTTGCAGCTTCCAGTTGCTTGTGCGCCAGATCGGTTGCCGCCAGTTCACAGTAAAAGAAGGCGGCTTCCTTGGCGTGAGACTGTCCGGTCAGTACCGCCAGGCGGTGGGTAATGTCGATCGCCTTGAGCCAGTCTTTTTCCTTCTGGTAAATCTCCAGCAGGAAATCGAGCGACTCCTTGGCATGCGTCGTGGACAGCAGTTGCAGAAAGATCACTTCAGCCCGGTCCAGTATGCCGGCCTTGAGATAATCCTGCGCCAGCTCAAACATGGCGTGCTGTTTTTTGTCTTCATCCAGGTCAGCGCGTTCGACCAGATTGAGGTGCATGCGCAGGGCACGATCCACCTCGCCGCGGCGACGAAACAGACTGCCCAGTGCGAAGTGCAACTCGACAGTCTGCGGATCGACCTTGACCACCTCGATAAAGGCTTCGATCGCCTTGTCCTGTTGTTCATTGAGCAGGAAGTTCAGCCCCTGAAAATAGGAACGCGGCAAGGCGCTCGATTCGGTCAGCAGTTCCTTGATATCGATACGGGCCGCCAGCCATCCCATGCCAAAAAACAGGGGAAAGACCAGCAACATCCACGGTTCAAATTCCATAAGTTTCCGTCAGATTACTGCCGTGCGTCGGTCGCATCGGCAAGTTTGTTTTTCAGGCGCAATTCTTTCTTCAGCACCGCCAGTTCCTTGCGCTGGCGCAGCAGGCTGCCCAGCACGGCGAGCATGCCTACCGCTGCACCGGCAGTAAAAAACAACAGCAGAACCAGCACCAGTGATGATTGCCATTCATATCCGAAGAAGTAGCGCAGCACGACCGGCTCATCATTCTTCATCGCGAAGCCGAGAAGGAGCAGGAACAGAACGGTGCGCAACAGCCAGACCAGATATTTCATGATTCACCATGTAAAAAGATGAGGTGCAAAGATAGCATAACAGGCAAAAAATTGGCGGCTCCATCTCGCGACAGGCCGCCAATTTATTTACTGCAAGCTCACAACAACGAGCTCAGAGGCTGTTTCAGCTCTGCGTGTAATCAACCCGCTCACGCAACTCCTTGCCCGCCTTGAAGTGCGGCACATACTTGGCCGGCACCTGCACCTTGTCACCCGACTTGGGGTTGCGCCCCAGGCGAGGTGGACGATAGTTCAGGGCAAAGCTGCCGAAGCCGCGAATTTCAATGCGGCCACCGGTCGCCAGGGTTGACGCCATGCTGTCGAGGATAACCTTGACAGCCAGTTCAGCGTCTTTAGCCAGCAGTTGCGAATAACGCTCTGCGAGTTTAACGATGAGATCAGAACGGGTCATAGCAGAACCTTATGTGTTATGCGTCAGTCTTGCTGCTATCCATCTTGGCCTTCAGCAATGCGCCCAGATTGGTGGTGCCGGCAGTGCCAGTGCTTTCCGATGCAAGCTTCTGCATGGCGGCAACTTCGTCGGCCTTGTCCAGTGCCTTGATCGACAGGTTGATGCCGCGGTTTTTGCGGTCAACGTTGATGATCACAGCCTTGACGCTATCGCCTTCCTTGAGGTGATTGCGGATATCCTCAACACGGTCAGCCGACACTTCAGATGCCTTCAGGTAGGCTTCTACATCGCCTTCCAGGATAACAACTGCACCCTTGGCGTCCAGTGACTTGACAGTACCATTTACGATCGCGCCCTTGTCGTGGCTGCCCACATAGCCGCTGAAAGGATCACCATCCATCTGCTTGATACCGAGGGAGATGCGCTCGCGCTCAACGTCGATCGCCAGAACCACGGCTTCCAGTTCATCGCCCTTCTTGTAGTTACGCACGGCTTCTTCGCCAGGTACGTTCCAGGAAATGTCGGACAGGTGCACCAGACCGTCAATGCCGCCTTCCAGGCCGATAAACACGCCGAAGTCAGTGATCGACTTGATCTGGCCTTTAACTTTGTCGCCCTTCTTGTGATTCAGTTCAAAGTCATCCCATGGATTGGACTTGCACTGCTTCATGCCGAGGGAGATACGACGACGCTGTTCGTCGATTTCCAGGATCATCACTTCTACTTCGTCACCCAGTTGCACAACTTTGGATGGGTGTACGTTCTTGTTGGTCCAGTCCATTTCGGAAACGTGTACCAGACCTTCGATGCCCTGTTCGATTTCCACGAATGCGCCGTAGTCGGTCAGGTTGGTTACCTTGCCGAACAGACGTGTGCTCTGTGGGTAACGACGTGCCAGGCCATGCCATGGATCATCGCCCATTTGTTTGATGCCCAGGGAAACGCGGTTCTTCTCCTGGTCAAACTTCAGAATCTTCGCTTCAACTTCATCGCCAACTGTCAGCACTTCGGATGGGTGCTTAACGCGACGCCATGCCAGGTCAGTGATGTGCAGCAGGCCGTCAATACCGCCCAGATCCACGAATGCGCCGTAGTCGGTGATGTTCTTGACCACGCCCTTGACGATCGCGCCTTCTTGCAGGTTCTGCATCATGGCTTCACGATCGGCACCCATGCTGGCTTCCAGCACTGCGCGACGCGATACCACCACGTTGTTGCGCTTGCGATCGAGCTTGATAACCTTGAGTTCCATGGTCTTGTTTTCGTATGGAGTCGTGTCCTTGACCGGACGTGTATCCACCAGAGAGCCAGGCAGGAAGGCACGAATGCCGTTCACCATGGCGGTCAGACCGCCTTTTACCTTGCCGCTGACAAAACCTTCCACCACGCGACCTTCTTCCATCGCCAGTTCCAGATCGTGCCATGCAGCCAGACGCTTGGCCTTTTCGCGTGACAAACGTGTTTCGCCGTAACCGTTTTCCAGCGATTCAATCGCTACAGTTACGAAATCACCCGCTTTTACCTCTACCGCGCCCGTTGCGTCCTTGAATTCTTCAACGGGAATAAAGCTTTCGGACTTCAGTCCGGCATTTACGACCACCACGTTCTGCTCTACGCGCACAACTTGCGCAGTAATCAGCTCACCAGCGCGCATTTCTTTACGCGTCAGACTTTCTTCAAACAGGGCGGCAAAACTTTCCATTTCATTGACTGCTGTCATTTTGAATACACCTTAGGACAAACCCGTTTTTGGCGGGGGTTAGTTAAACAACCCAAGCGAAGGGCTTCGCTTGGGGCTTGATTACGCGCGGTATTGTACAAGTACTGCCTGCACCGCCTGCTCGATATTCAGAGCCGTGGTATCCAGCAAACTTGCGCCCGGCGCCTGTTGCAGAGGGGCCACGCTACGTTGGCTGTCGCGCTCATCACGCTGACGGATCTCTTGCAAAAGGGCGGTTATATTAACACTGTTTCCTTTTTCCATCAACTGTTTATAACGACGTTCGGCACGCGCCTCGGCACTGGCGGTGAGGAATATCTTCAGCGCGGCATCCGGGAACACCACCGAAGCCATGTCACGCCCGTCGGCCACCAGCCCGGGCGCCTGGCGGAAGGCTTTTTGCTTGTCCAGCAGCGCCGCCCGCACCGCCGGCAAGGCGGCCACCCTGGAGGCGGCATTGCCGCTCTGCTCGGTGCGCAGCTCGTCGCCCACCAGCGTGCCATCCAGCCAGATGTCGGCGCCCTCGAAGCGGATATCGATCTGCAGCGCCAGCGCCGCCAGGGCGGCCTCATCCTCCAGCACCACCCCGCCCCGGGTGGCGGCGAGTGCCAGCAAACGATAGAGGGCGCCGCTGTCGAGATAGTGAAAGCCCAGCGCCTGCGCCACGCGCTGCGCCACCGTGCCCTTGCCGGAAGCGGAGGGGCCGTCGATGGCGATAACGGGAATCGATTGGGTAACCTGCTTAAACATATTGAAATAGTCCGGGAAAGTTTTTGCCACACACTGCGGATCGTTGATGCGTACCCCTGCGCCGCCGAACGCTGCCAGCGAGAAGCACATCGCCATGCGGTGGTCGTCGTAGGTGTCGATGGCGGCATGGCGCTGGCGGGCCGGCGGTGTCACCCGAATGTAGTCATGCCCCTCTTCCACCGTCGCGCCCACCTTGCGCAACTCGGTCGCCATCGCCGCGATGCGATCGGTCTCTTTCACGCGCCAGCTGGCGATGTTGCGCAGCGTGGTGGTGCCTTCGGCGTACAGCGCCGCCACTGCCAGGGTCATCGCGGCATCCGGAATATGGTTGCAGTCCAGGTCAAGCGCCTTGAGCTTGCCCGCTGCCGGCGCACTGGCCTCGATCCAGTTGTCGCCCATGGTGATTTCTGCGCCCATCTGCTGCAGCGCTTCGGCAAAGCGCACATCGCCCTGTACGCTGTTGTTGCCTACGCCTTCCACGCGCACCGGGCCGCCACCAATGGCGCCGGCGGCGAGGAAATACGAGGCTGAGGAAGCATCGCCCTCGACATAGACCGTGCCCGGGCTCTGGTAGCGCTGCCCGCCAAACACCACGAAGCGCTGCCAGCCCTGGCGTTCGACCTTGACACCGAAGCGCGCCATCATCGCCAGGGTGATTTCGATATAAGGCTTGGAGATCAGCTCGCCCACCACCTCGATGCTGACCGTGCGCCCGGTCAGCGGCAGCGCCATCAGCAGGCCGGTGAGGAACTGGCTGGACACATCGCCGCGCACCTGCAGCATGTCGCCCGCCACCATGGAGGGAAAAATCTCCAGCGGCGGAAAACCTTCCTTGCCTTGATAGCGGATATCTGCCCCGAGCTGGCGCAGCGCATCGACCAGGTCGCCGATGGGCCGTTCGTGCATGCGCGCCACACCGGACAGCACATAATGCCCGCCCGCCACGGCCAGTGCCGCCGTGAGCGGACGGAATGCCGTACCGGCATTGCCGAGGAACAGCTTGGCTTCCTTAACCGGAAAGTTGCCGCCGCAGCCGCTCACGCGATAGGCATTGTCGCCCAGCGACTCGACCGCGACGCCCAGCGTACGCAAGGCATCGAGCATGCGCTCGGTGTCGTCGGAATGCAGCAGGTCGCGCACCTCGGTGCTGCCGTGCGACAGCGCCGCCAGCAGCAGCACGCGGTTGGAAATGCTCTTGGAACCGGGCAGGCGCACGCTGCCCTGCGCGGAAAGCAAAGGTGGAAGATCCAGAAATTCAGTTTGCGTCACGTAGTACTTTCAGATTTACTTTCGAGGTTACGTCATTCCCGCGCAGGCGGGAATCCAGCCATTCAAATCATTTTCCGCAATGCGGGACAAAACCCCAAAAGCATATTTGATAAACCCACTGGATTCCCGCCTGCGCGGGAATGACAAGTTTACTGGGGTGTCCAGTTGCTGCGCACTTTGCGCGCCAGGCTGAAGATTTCTTCCAGTTTGCCGGCGTCGCGCTGCTCCAGCGCCTGGTGCAGCTTGTAAAGTTCCGCAGCGTATTGTTCGATCTCGCGCAGCAGCGCATCGCGGTTGGCCAGACTGATATCGCGCCACATCTCCGGCGAGCTCGCCGCGATGCGGGTGAAGTCGCGGAAACCGCTGGCGGCAAAAGACAGCAACTGGTCGCGGTTGTCGCGCTGCGCCAGGTCGTGCACCAGGGTAAACGCCAGCAAATGCGGCAAGTGGCTGACGGCAGCAAACACCTCGTCGTGCTGCTCCGCGGTCAGCTCGCTCACCTGTGCTCCGCACAGTTCCCATGCGGCACGCACACGGGCAACGCTTGCTGTGGAATTTTCCGGCAGCGGCGTCAGCACCACTCGCTTGCCCTGGTACAGCTCGGCACGCGCCGCCGCAGGGCCGCTTTGCTCTGCGCCGGCAATGGGATGTGCGGGAATGAACTGCGCGATTTTTGTGCCCAGCTGCTGGCGTGCCGCCGCTACCACATCACACTTGGTGCTGCCGCCATCGGTAATCAGGGTATTGGCGCCGAGATGCGGGACGATGCGCCCCAGAATATCGGCCATCTGCGCCACCGGCGTGGCGAGCAGAATCAGGTCGGCATCCCGCACTTCGCGTGCCACATCGTCACCGCTGCGGTCAATCAACCCCAGCTGCCGTGCCTGTGCCAGCGTCGCTGCACTGCGCCCGAAGCCTACCACCTCCTGCACAGCGCCAGCCTTGCGCAGCGCCAGCGAGAAGGAACCGCCGATCAGGCCGACGCCAAAGATGACGACTTTGCGAAAGGCGGGCTGCATGAATTACAGCGTACGTCCGATCGCGCCGGCAATCGCGCCCAGCACGCCCATCAGGTTTTTCAGCTCCTGCGGGGTCAGCGCCTGGTCGGCATCGCACCAGGCTTCGCAAGGGTTGGGGTGCATTTCGACCAGCAGGCCGTCGGCACCGGCCGCAATCGCAGCCTGCGACAGCGAGGCCACCATCCATGCCTTGCCGCCGGCGTGCGAAGGATCAACGATCACCGGCAGGTGGGTTTCCTTCTTCAGCACCGGGATGGCGGTGACGTCCAGCACGTTGCGGTAGTAGGTTTCGAAAGTGCGGATGCCGCGCTCGCAGAAGATGATGTTGTGGTTGCCGCCCGCTGCGATGTATTCCGCCGCCATCAGCCATTCGGAGATGGTGGCCGACATGCCGCGCTTGAGGATGACCGGCTTGTTGATGCGGCCGACTTCCTTGAGCAGGTCGAAGTTCTGCATGTTGCGTGTGCCGATCTGGATCACGTCCACGTCGTGCTCGAGGAAGGTGTCCAGCATGCGAATGTCCATCAACTCGGTGACGATGGGCAGCTTGTATTTGCTCGCCGCCTTGCGGAACATCTCCAGACCTTCCACACCCTTGCCCTGGAAGGTGTAGGGGCTGGTGCGCGGCTTGAACGCGCCGCCGCGCATCAAACGGCAACCCGCTTCGTGCACGTACTGTGCCGACAGGTCCATCTGCGCTTGCGTCTCCACCGAGCAGGGGCCGCCGATAATCTGCACCTGCTTGCCGCCCAGTTTGACGCCGGCGATGTCGATGACAGTGTTTTCCTTGTGCGATTCGCGCGAAACAATCTTGTACTGCTTGGCAATATGCATGGCCGATTCCACGCCCGGCAGCGCGGTAAACATTTCCTCGGAGAGCTTGCGCTCGTCGCCGATGGCGCCGATCACCGTGCGCTCGATACCGCGCGAAATATTGGCCTGCAGGCCATTGGCTTCCAGCTTCTTCACCACCGCGCCGATTTCGGCATCGGTCACATCTCTTCCCATTACGATAATCACTTCAGTTCTCCTAACGCCTGCGCCAGCGCAGACAAAAATTTCTCGTTTTCACTTTCCAGACCGATGCTCACCCGCAGGTATTCGGCCATGTCGTAGTTGCTTATCGGTCGCACGATCACGCCCAGTTCGAGCAAGCGTCGATACATCGCCGTGGCGCCGCCGATGCGGAAGCTGACAAAATTCCCGTAGGACGGAATGTAGCTCAGGCCGAGCCTGCTCAGTCCGGCGGTGATTTGCTGCATGCCGCGCTGGTTCAGCTCGTTGGTGCGGCGCACGAAATCATCATCCTGCAGCGCTGCCGCAGCAGCGGCCTGCGCCACGCTGTTGACGTTGAACGGCTGGCGCACGCGGTTCAGCATGTCTGCCACCTGTGCATGCGCCAGGGCATAGCCCACGCGCAAGCCGGCCAGGCCGTAAGCCTTGGAGAAAGTGCGCGAGATGATCAGATTGGGGAACTCCTGCAGCCAGCTCACGCTGTCATAGCGGCATTCTTGCGGCAAGTATTCGTTGTAGGCCTCGTCCAGCACCACCAGGATGTTGGCCGGCAGCGCGCGCATGAACTGCAGCAATTCGTCGGCCTGCAGGAAGGTACCGGTGGGGTTGTTGGGATTGGCGACAAATACCAGCTTGGCTTTCTGCTCCACAGCAGCCTGCAGCATCGCCTTGAGGTCGTGGCCAAAATCAATCGCTGGCACGCTGATGCCGGTCGCACCCACGGCCTGGGTTGCCAGCGGATACACAGCAAAGGCATGCGCCGAATACACCGCCTTGTCTCCTATGGTGAGGAAGGCGCGCGCGGCCAGCTCCAGCATGTCGTTGGAACCGTTGCCCAGCACGATGCCGGCATGGGCCACGCCGTAGCGCTGCTTCAGCGCATCCTTCAGTTCGAAACCATTGCCATCCGGATACAGGGCAATGGTTTTGAGCGATTCCTGCATGGCAGCCAGCGCGCGCGGACTACAGCCCAGCGGGTTCTCGTTGGACGCCAGCTTGACGATACCGCTGATGCCCAGCTCGCGCTCCAGCTCGGCAATCGGCTTGCCGGGCTGGTAAGGCGCAATGGCGCGAATGTATGTAGGTGCCAAATCAGCGTAATTCATAAATCAAAATCCACCACAGAGGCACAGAGACACAGAGTGATACAGAGACTAAACAAAAACGACTTTCCATTCTCGTTATGATTTTTCTCTGTGACTCTGTGTCTCTGTGGTTAATTATTTTTTCATTTTTTAAGCAGCAACCGGATAAGAACCCAGAATCTTCACAAACGCGGCGACATGCTTGAGCTCTGCCAGCGCCGCCGCCACCTTGGCATCAGCCTGGTGACCCTCGATATCGAGGAAAAACACATACTCCCACAGCCCCGCCCGCGCCGGACGCGACTCCAGCTTGCTCATGCTGACACCATGTTTGGCCAGCGGCGCCAGCAGATCATGTACCGCACCGGGACGGTTCGGCGCAGACATCACCAGCGAAGTCTTGTCGCGCCCGGATACCGCCACGTCCTGATTGCCCATCACCAGAAAGCGCGTGGTGTTGCGCGGATCATCCTCGATATTCTCTGCCAGGATCGCCACATTAAAGCGTTCCCCCGCCTGCCTGCCGGCAATGGCAGCGCTATGCACCTGCTCGGCAGCCAGCGAAGCGGCCTCGGCATTGCTGGCCACGGAGATGCGCGCGGCATGCGGCAAGTGCGTATTCAGCCAGTCCTGGCACTGTCCCAGCGACTGCGGATGCGAATAAACGCGCTGTATGGTTGCCAGATCCGCATCCTGTGACAGCAGGCACTGATGCACCGCCAGCAGCACCTCGCCGCATATTCTGAGCGGGGTTTGCAGCAGCAGGTCGAGCGTGCGCCCGATCGCGCCTTCGGTGGAGTTTTCTACCGGCACCACACCGTAATTTGCCTCGCCGCTTTCCACCTTGCGGAACACCTCATCAATGGATGCACAAGGTACGCCCTTACAGGCCTGACCGAAACGCTTGATCATCGCGGCCTCAGTAAAGGTGCCCTGCGGCCCAAGATAGGCCACCGACAAAGGCGCTTCCAGCGCACGGCAGTGCGACATCACCTCGGTAAACAGTGTGCTTACGCTCTGCGCCGACAACGGCCCCTGATTGGCTGCGGCCAGGCGCTGCAATACCTGCGCTTCGCGCTCGGGACGCAGCACCACGCCGCCCTTCTTGGCATGACCGATCTGCTGCGCCAGCTCTGCGCGCTGATTGAACAGCTTGAGCAGTTCATCGTCGATGCGGTCAATTTTTGCGCGAAACTGCCTGAGCTCTTCACTCATTGAGACACCCTAGCCATTGCGTCTGGAAAAATCGTTCATGAAACTCGCCAATGCCTGCACACCCTCCAGCGACATGGCATTGTAAATCGAGGCACGCATGCCGCCAGCCAGCTTGTGCCCCTTGAGTTGCAGCATACCCTGTGCTTCCGCCTGCTTGAGGAACTCGGCATCGGTTGCCGCATCGCGGGTATTGAACGGCACGTTCATGCGCGAGCGGTCAGCCTTGGCCACCGGGCAGCGGTAGAAGCCGTTGCTGGCGTCGATAGCGTCGTACAACAGCCCGGCCTTGGCAATATTGGTCTGCTCCATCCTTGCCACACCGCCGTTACGCTTCAGCCACTGGAACACCAGGCCCGCCATGTACATGCCGTAAGTGGGCGGCGTGTTGTACATGGAGTCGTTGTCGGCATGAACTTTGTAATTCAGCATGGTGGGCGTGCTGACAGGCGCATGACCAAGCAGGTCTTCGCGCACGATGACCAGGCAAAGACCGGCCGGGCCGATGTTCTTTTGCGCGCCGGCATAAATCAGCCCGAACTTCGACACATCGATCTGGCGCGACAGGATGTTGGAGGACATGTCCGCCACCAGCGGCACCGCACCGGTTTCAGGAATCCAGTTGAACTCCACGCCGCCTATGGTCTCGTTCGGCGTGTAGTGCAGATAGGCCGCATTGGCATCACACTTCCAGGTGTTGAATGCAGGAACATAAGAAAATTTCTTGTCTGCAGCACTCACCACCTCATTCACTTTGCAGAATTTCGTCGCCTCGGCGATCGCCTTTTTCGACCACTCACCGGTGTTGACATAGTCAGCCGACGTCTTGCCGCACAACAGATTGAGGGGAATCATGGAAAACTGCAGATGCGCGCCGCCTTGCAGGAACAACACCTTGTAGTTGGCGGGAACACCCATCAACTCGCGCAGATCAGCCTCGGCCTGCGCCGCGATCCCCATGAACTCCTTGCCGCGATGCGACATCTCCATCACCGACATGCCGCTGCCGTGCCAGTCGAGCAACTCCTCGCGCGCCTGCAGCAAAACCTCGTGCGGCAATACTGCCGGGCCCGCGCTGAAGTTATAGATCGTCATTCTTGAAGATTCCTGTCTGAATTATTCCGCCACGTCGTCGCACGCACCTGCATCAGATGCAGCATCGCCCGCTTCGTCTTCCTGTTCGGCAATCCGGCTCAGGCTGGCGAGTGTTTCGCCCTTGCCCAGGTTGATCAGTGTCACGCCCTGGGTGGCACGGCTCATTTCGCGAATTTCGCTGACGCGGGTGCGGATCAGCACGCCATTGGTGCCGATCAACATGATTTCATCCTCTGTAGTCACCAGCGTGGCGGCCACCACCTTGCCGTTACGCTCGCTGGTCTGGATCGCGATAATGCCCTGCGTGCCGCGCCCATGGCGGGTGTACTCGGCGATAGGGGTGCGCTTGCCGTAGCCGTTTTCGGTTGCGGTCAGCACGGTCTGCGTTTCGTCGCCTGCCACCAGCAGCGCGATAACCTGCTGCTTGGCAGCCAGCTTCATGCCGCGCACACCGCGCGACACACGGCCCATGGAGCGCACGTCATTCTCATCGAAGCGCACTGCCTTGCCGCCATCAGAGAACAGCATCACGTCGTGCTTGCCGTCGGTCAGCGCCACGCCAATCAGGTAATCGCCCTCGTCCAGGTTGATCGCAATAATGCCGGCCTTGCGCGGGTTGGCAAATTCCGACAGCGGCGTTTTCTTCACCGTGCCCTGTGCAGTGGCAAAGAAGATGAACTGGTCTTCCGAAAACTCTTTTACCGGCAGGATGGCGTTGATTTTCTCACCGTCTTCCAGCGGCAACAGGTTCACGATCGGCTTGCCGCGGCTGGTGCGGTTGCCCTGCGGCACGTCGTAGACCTTGATCCAGTAGACCTGGCCACGGCTGGAGAAACACAGGATGTAATCATGCGTATTGGCGATGAACAGGTTGTCGACGAAATCGTCTTCCTTGGTGGAAGCCGCCTGCTTGCCGCGGCCGCCGCGCTTCTGCGCAGTGTATTCGCCCAGCGGCTGTGCCTTCATGTAACCGCCATGCGACAGCGTCACCACCACATCTTCCGGCGCGATCAGGTCTTCCATACTCATATCCTGAGTATGCGTAATGATTTCGCTGCGGCGCTGGTCGCCGTATTGGCCCTTGATCACCAGCAACTCGTCGCCAATGATCTGGGTCACGCGCTCGGGTTTGGCCAGGATGTCGAGCAAATCGATGATCCTGTCCATCACCTCGCGGTATTCGCCGACGATCTTGTCCTGCTCCAGCCCGGTCAGACGCTGCAAACGCAGCTCCAGGATGGCCTGTGCCTGCACATCGGAAAGCCGGTAAGCACGCTGCGCGCCCTCGCCGGACATGCCGAACTCGGCCGCCAGCATTTCCGGGCGCGACGCATCGCTCACCCGGCTGAGCATCTCCTCCACCAGGGAGGAACGCCATGACTTGGACATCAGCCCCTGCTTGGCAATCGCCGGGGTGGCCGCAGCCTTGATCAGCGCAATAATTTCGTCCACGTTGGACAAGGCTACCGCCAGGCCCTCCAGGATATGGCCGCGATCGCGTGCCTTGCGCAATTCAAACACGGTGCGGCGCGTCACCACTTCGCGGCGATGGCGCAGGAAGGCATCCAGGAATTCTTTCAGGTTAAGCAGCTTGGGCTGACCATCGAGCAGGGCCACCATGTTCATACCGAAGCTGTCCTGCAGCTGGGTCTGCTTGAACAGGTGATTAAGGATCACCTCGGGCACTTCATTGCGCTTGAGCTCGATCACCGCGCGCATGCCGGACTTGTCCGACTCGTCGCGGATTTCGGAGATACCCTCGATCTTCTTCTCGCGCACCAGCTCGCCGATCCTGATCAGCAAATTGGCCTTGTTCACCTGGTAAGGCAGCTCATCGATGATGATGGCATGGCGACCGCCCTTTTCCATCTCCTCGAAGTGGGTGCGACCGCGCATCACCACACGGCCGCGGCCGGTGCGGTAGCCTTCCTTGACGCCTGCCGTGCCATAGATAAAACCGGCCGTCGGGAAATCAGGTGCCGGAACGATATCGATCAATTGCTCGATATCCATCTCTGGATTTTTCAGGAACGCCAGGCAGGCTTCGATCACTTCGCCCAGGTTGTGCGGCGGAATATTGGTGGCCATACCCACGGCGATACCGGAAGAACCGTTGACCAGCAGATTGGGGAAACGTGCCGGGAACACCAGCGGCTCGTTCTCGGAGCCGTCATAGTTGGGCCCGAAATCCACGGTTTCCTTGTCGATATCGGCCAGCAATTCATGCGCAATGCGCGCCATGCGGATCTCGGTGTAACGCATCGCGGCCGCGTTGTCGCCGTCCACGGAGCCGAAGTTACCCTGGCCGTCGACCAGCGGATAACGCAGCGAGAAGTCCTGCGCCATCCGCACGATGGTGTCGTACACGGCAGTGTCGCCGTGCGGGTGGTATTTACCGATCACATCACCGACGATACGCGCCGATTTCTTGTAAGCCCGGTTCCAGTCGTTGGAAAGCTCGTGCATGGCGAACAGGACGCGGCGGTGCACCGGTTTGAGGCCGTCGCGTGCATCCGGCAAGGCGCGCCCGACAATGACGCTCATGGCGTAGTCGAGATAGGACTTGCGCATCTCGGCTTCAAGACTGACGTTCAGGGTTTCTTTGGCAAATTGTTCCATGTGTGACGTGGCCCTAAAAAAGCTTACAAAACAGCCTGCAAGTTTATCACGCTGGGCAAGTTCGCGACAAAACAAAATTGCCTCCAGCGCCAACGGCCGCGGCGGCGCCTTTCCACCACCACAGCGGCATTAATTTCAGCCACTTTGACGCTGGGGCTGTCTTATTGCGTGCGCTTTTGTTAAATTGCGCGACTTGAATTTACCTGAAAGCCGCCATGACCAACGCCGACCCCATTGAACTGGAAAAATTCAGCCAACTGGCCCACAACTGGTGGGACCCCACCAGCGAATTCAAGCCGCTGCATGAAATCAATCCCTTGCGCCTGGGCTACATCGACCATATCGCGCAACTGGCCGGCAAAACCGTGCTGGACGTAGGCTGCGGCGGCGGCATCCTGTCGGAAAGCATGGCTGGGGCCGGCGCCCAGGTCACCGGCATCGATCTGGGCGACAAGGCACTGCAGGTGGCCCAGCTGCACCTGCTGGAAAGCGGCAAGCAGGTCGAATACCGCAAGATTCCGGTGGAACAGCTGGCGCAGGAACAAGCCGGCCATTACGATGTGGTCACCTGCATGGAAATGCTGGAACACGTACCCGATCCGCAAAGCATCGTGCGTGCCTGCGCACAGCTGGTGAAGCCCGGCGGCCATGTGTTTTTCTCGACACTGAACCGCAATCCCAAGTCGTATGCCTTCGCGATTATCGGTGCGGAATACGTGCTGAACATGCTGCCGCGCGGCACCCATGACTATGCCAAGTTCATCAAGCCTTCCGAGCTGGCGCAGTTCTGCCGCAATGCACAACTGAATGTTTCCGGCATTACCGGCATGACTTATAACCCGTTCAGCAAAATCTACTCTTTAGGCCAAGATACCGACGTCAACTACCTCATGGCCTGCCGCCGTGACTAAGGAAACATCGGCCGGAGCGGTTCTGTTCGATCTCGACGGCACCTTCGCGGATACCGCGCCCGATCTGGGCGCCGCGCTCAACCACGTGCGCAGCCTGCACCAGCTGCCGCCGCTGCCCCTGGAAGTTACCCGTCTGCAGGCTTCCCACGGCTCCGCCGGCCTGCTCAAACTGGGCTTCAATGTCACCCCGGATGACGCCGCATTTCCTGCGCTGCGTGAAGCATTCCTGGCCCATTACACCACCCACATCTGCGATCACACCACACTGTTTCCTGGCATGGCGGAATTGATAGCTACGCTGGAACAACGCGGCCTGCCCTGGGGCATAGTCACCAACAAGCCGCAGCGCTTCACCCTGCCCCTGATGCAGGCACTGGGCATGGCCTCCCGTGCTGCCTGCCTGGTCAGCGGCGACACCTGCGCACACGCCAAACCGCATCCCGCGCCTTTGCTGCATGCAGCCGAAATCATCGGCATCGCCCCGCAACACTGCCTCTATCTGGGCGACGACAAACGCGACATGGAAGCCGGACAAGCAGCCGGCATGCCCTCGCTGATTGCACTCTGGGGTTACATCGATCCGCAGGCCAATCTTGATGCCTGGCCGGCGACAGGAAAGATTGCCTCTCCGCTCGCATTGCTTGACCACATAAATTCCTGAACAGCGTTATCATGGTTCCACTGAGCATCCTACGATGGGTGAAGGCATGAGCAACGCAGACAACCACCCCCAACAGCCCCCTGCCACGCCCGATTCAGTAGCCGACAGCGTGCAGGACATACTGAAAACGGCCATTCATGCCCACCAGCAGGCGCTGGTGCTGTTACAGCAGACCGAAAAAGCCTATGGCCGCCTGATTCCGCATCAACTGCTCAAGTTGCTCAATATCGACAGCGTGGTCAACATCAAGCTGGGCGACCAGGTCGAACGCAAGATGACCATCATGTTCGCTGACATCCGCAACTTCACCCCCCTGTCGGAATCGATGACTCCGGCTGAAAATTTTGCATTCATCAACTCCTATCTCAGCCAGATGGAGCCGGTGATCAGCAAGCATAACGGCATCATCGACAAATACATGGGTGACGCCATTATGTCGCTGTTCTCACAGAGCGCAGACGACGCCCTGGCCGCCGCTATCGCCATGCTGGCCAAGCTGGAAGATTACAACGCAGGACGCAAGCGCGCAGGCTATATCCCCATCGATATCGGCATCGGGCTGAACACTGGCATGGTGATGATAGGCACGGTAGGCGGCGCCGAACGCATGGACAGCACCGTAATTGGCGACGCGGTCAACCTGACCCCTCGAATTGAACAGGCCACAAAAAACTACCACTCCCCGCTACTGATCAGCCAGAACACCCTGTATGACCTGGCCGATCCATCCCGCTATGACATTCGTTTTCTGGACCGCATCCGCGTGCGCGGCAAGACCCAGCCACTCTCGATCTATGAAGTGTTTGACGGCGACCCGGCCGAGCTGAGGAATGGCAAGCATGCAACCAAATCCATGTTTGAAGAGGCGGTAGCCTATTACCATCTGCAGGAAATTCCGCGCGCACTGGAACTGCTGAAGAAGTGCGTTGAGAGGGTGCCACAGGACATTTCCGCGCTGATTTACCTGACCCGCTGCCACGACTATCTGTCGACCGGCACGCATATCAGCACCGGCGAGCTTAACCATCGCCTGGAATGGAAGGAGACATTCAACCTGGGCATAGCAGAAATCGATTTTGCCCATCGGGAACTGTTTGACCGCATGAGCGCATTCAACGCAACCGTGCAAAAAGGCGATGCAAAAATTCTGGATGAGGTACTGAGCTTTCTGGAAAACCATACGCAGGATTATTTCAAAACCGAGGAGGAGCTGATGCGTCGCTACAATTACCCTTTCCTCGAATACCACTTGCAGGAACACCGCAGATTTATCCGTGATACTGCCGCGATCCGCACCGCCGCAGGCGAGGCTGACCCGCTCTATCTCTCGTTCCGCACCATGCTGTTGATGTGCGACTGGTTTACCGGCCATTTTGCCAAGACCGACCGGCATATGGCACGCCATCTGCTCAGCCAGATGAGCGCTGACTAAAGCTCCCTAAATGCCCCAGCCAGCGCGGTAAGCACGGGTATCAAAAGGTTGCGCCAATCCATTCAATTCATTCAGCAGAATTTCCACACTGGCTGGCGCCATGGTAACGCCGTAGCGAAAATGGCCACTGTTGAGATAGAGATTTTCCAGCTGCGGATGACGACCGATGGTGGGAATATTGCCGGGTGCCGCCGGGCGCAGGCCTGACCAGTGCTGTAGCAGCGGCATCCCGCGCAAAGCTGGCAACAAGTGTTGCGCACGCTGCCACAGTGAATCCCGCGCCTCTTGCGTAATGCTCTTGTCAAACCCCACATCCTCCAGTGTACTGCCCACCAGCAGATGGCCATCCCGCCTGGGAATCAGATACATTCCCTCCTGCAGCACAATATGGCGCAGTGGTGGCGCAGCGAATTTGAACAGCAACATCTGCCCGCGGATCGGCTTGATATCCAGTCGCAGCGCATACTCACCCAGCACCTCCTTGCTCCAGGCTCCGGCCGTGATGATATAGCGCCCTGCGCGCTGCTCACCGCATGAAGTGGCCAGCGCCCTGACGCGCCCGCCTTCACCCAGCAGCCCCTGCACGGCACACTGCTCCACAATCTTGCCGCCCAGCAGCAGCACCTGCTGGCGCAAAGCCTGCACCAGCCTCGGGTTACGCACCTGCGCCACCTCCGGCAGCAGCAAGGCCTGGCCCGAGCCAGCGGGCAGCGTGTCCGTCACTGCAACCTGTTGCAGCTGCACCTTATGTGCAGCGCACCACTGTTGCGCTGCCATCGCATCAAACGGAGGCAGCAGCAGCATCCCGCTGCGCTCATACTCCGGATCAATGCCGGTCGCGTCATGCAGCGCGGCCGTCCATGCCGGAAACTCTGCCGCTGCACGGCTGGTCAGGCGCGTCACCTCTTCCGGGTAATCCCACGGGCACAGCGGCGACAAAATGCCCCCGCCGGCCCAGGATGATTCGCGCGCGAGCGCACCGCGCTCCAGCAGCATGACGCTATTGCCCTGCTCCAGCAGACGTTGCGCAGTGGCCAAGCCGGCCACCCCGCCCCCAACGATTAAAAAATCAGGAATCAACAACTTACTCCAAGCATATTCTTCAAATATTTCTTAAGGGCTACTCGCCAGGCCTTTGCCCGCGACAGCCGTATACAACCGCAGAGTGTAACAGCGCACTCACCGTTGCTCCTGGTATTTATAGGAATGCGCCATCTCCACCAAATAAGCCGGCCGCCGCACCTCCAGTAAAGCTGAAAACCTATAGAGTGCCGGTGAAACGTAATCAATAAACAGGCAATTAACCGCCCATCCGAATATATTCGCCTCTAGTCGGTTTAGTGCAGCAAATTTATACTGTCGGTGTTTCAATCACGCTCAACCACAAGGATAACACCATGAAAATGCATAAAGGTTTCACTCTGATCGAGGTAATGATAGTCGTAGCGATTGTAGGTATCTTATCCATGATTGCAGTACCCGCCTACCAGGACTACGTCGTACGCGGCAAATTGACAGAAGCCACCTCGGCCCTGTCAAACACTCGCATCAAGATAGAACAGTTTTTCCAGGATAACCGCACTTATGCAGGTTACACATGCCCTGCTGCAACGCAATATTTCAGTTATGCCTGCAGCAATCTCTCCACCACAACCTACACGATCACAGCGACCAGCAACACCAGCCTGAAAATAAACAATGTCCAGCCTTCGTTCGTTTTCACCATCGACCAGGCCAACGCAAGGACTTCAACCACCCAATGGGGCAATGGTGCAACATGCTGGGTCACGAAGAAGGGCACGGTATGTTAAACAACCGCCAGAAACCCGGACACGCTGGATTCACGCTGATCGAACTGATGATCGGCATTGCGATCCTGGCCATTCTGGTGGGGCTGGCCATGCCCAGCTTCAGGATCATGATGCGCAACACCGAGATCCGCAACGCAGCGGAATCGGTGCTGAATGGATTACAGCGGGCCCGCGCAGAAGCGGTGGCACGCAACACCAATGTCACATTCGTATTGGCCACCAACTCTGCCTGGACCATCAACGTAGTCACTCCTGCATCGACGATCGAATCCAGGCTGGCTAATGAGGGGTCTCCCAACGTTACCCGTACAGTCTTGCCATTAGGCGCCACCACCATTACTTACAACAATGTGGGCCAAGTGGTTGCCAATGCGAATGGCACTGCCACACTCACACAGGTTGATATGAATGCAACTGAAGCTGCAGACAGGAACCGGACATTGCGCATCACCATCGGGTCGACAAGCGGCACGGCCAAAATGTGCGACCCAGCTCTGACTTCCGGTCCACGCGCATGTTAATCGGAGACACTATCATGCACACACAAATGCCCCCGCCTAAATCAGCACAGCAAGGTGTCGTGTTGCTGGAGGCGATGATTGCCATCCTGATTTTTTCCTTTGCGGTACTGGGCATCGTGGGCTTGCAGGCCGCCATGGTCAAGAACACTTCCGAGTCCAAATACCGTGCCGATGCGGGCCTGATCGCGCAAAAGAGAATAGCCGCCATGTGGGTGGATCCAAGCAATCTTGGCGCTTATATCGAGAACAATACCGACATCTCCACATTGCTGCCCGGCGGTAGACGCACCACCACCCAGTCCGGCGTTCAATATACGGTTACCGTCAATTGGCAGCAGCCGGGCGAGTCTGCGCACAACTTTACCGCCACAGCCAGCATCTCCGGAGGCTAGAACCATGAAACCGCACAACAGTCACTCACCCTCGCCACAGGCTGGCTTTACGCTGGTGGAAATCATGGTTGGGCTGGTTATCGGCATGCTCGCCACTGCGATCATTTTGCAGGTGATGTCCAATTTTGAGGCGCAAAAACGCGTCACCACAGGCACAGCCGATGCTCAGACCAATGGCGCGATTGCGCTGTATAACGTTGGCCGCGAGCTGCAGCAGGCCGGCTATCCGCTGATGCCTCTCACCAACTCCTCACTTGAGTGCACGACACTGACTTACGGCACCACAGGCATCACCAG
>JBGPPE010000010.1:0-31486 GCA_041488395.1 Gallionellaceae bacterium | reverse complement strand
CACTCATCTTCCCCGCTGACCCAACCTCTTGCAGCATCCGCAGAGGAGGACGACATCCCCGATGCATTTGGTTCGTGGCCGCAATCCAGTGTGCTGGTGGTAGATGATGAGCCGGGGATGCGCAGCTTTCTCACCCGGGCGTTATCGGCGCGCTGCGGCCGTGTGGCTGCGGCTGCCAATGTGGAGGAGGCCACGCGGCTGATCGACGAAAAACCGTTTGACCTGCTGATCCTGGACATTGCCTTGCCGGGCAAATCGGGCGTGGAATGGCTGCATGAACTGCGTGTGCTGGGCTACCACCAGGATGTGATCCTGATTACCGCGTTTGCCGATCTCGACACGGCCATCGGCGCGCTGCGCGGCGGGGCAGCCGACTTCATTCTCAAGCCATTCCGTATCGACCAGCTGCTGGGTGCCATTAACCGCTGCTTTGACCGCGCCCAGCTAAAACGCGAAAACTTCCTGCTCAAGCGCGCCATCGCCAGCACTTACGAAATCGAGCCGGATCACTCCTCCATGGTTGGCGCATCACAGGCCCTGCAGGAAATCAGAACCCTGGTACAGCGGCTTGCGCCTTTGCCCAGCACCGTGCTGATTACCGGCGAGTCCGGCACCGGCAAGGAAGTGGTGGCACGCTCCCTGCACCAGTCCAGTCAGCGCGCCGCACGCCCCTTTGTCGCAATCAACTGCGGTGCAATTGCGCCCGAACTGATCGAAAGCGAATTGTTCGGCCACAGCAAGGGCGCCTTTACCGGGGCATCCGGCGCGCGCGAGGGATTGTTCTTCTATGCACAGGGCGGCACGCTGTTCCTGGATGAAGTGGGCGAAATGCCGCTAAACCTGCAAGCCAAGCTGCTGCGCGTGCTGGATGAAAAGAGAATCCGCCCGGTCGGCTCGGATATGGAAATACCGGTAGACGTGCGCATCATTGCGGCAACCAACCGCGCACTCTCCGAGCACGTCAAGAACGGCAGCTTCCGCCAGGACCTGTATTTCCGCCTGGACGTGATTAACATCCACATTCCGCCGCTGCGCGAAAGACAGGAAGACATCGCGCCGCTGGCGCAGTATTTCATGCGCCATCTCGCCAGCAAGATGGCCATTCCGCCGGTCAGCCTGGACGCAGGCATGATCGACAGGATGCGCAGTTACCAGTGGCCGGGCAACGCCCGCGAGCTGCGCAATGTGATCGAGCGCACGCTGATACTTGGACATATTCCGGATGCCTGTCTCGGCAATGAAGCCGCGGCGCCCGCCAACGAAGCGGCTGCCCGGGACGAGACGCTGGAGGCCGTGGAAAAACGCCACATTCTGAGCGTGTTGTCGGCCATGTCCGGCAACAAGACGGAAGCGGCGCGGCGCCTGAATATTTCGCGCAAGACGCTGGAACGCAAGTGCGCCGAATGGGGTATGCAGTAATCACCCAACTGCAGCGGGAGACACGATACTCATGAATCTTCTTGGGCGATTGCGCACTTCCGTACGCAGCAAATTGCTGGCGCTTGCCCTGCTGCCATTGCTGCTGGCGCTGCCTACGCTGCTCCTGCTGGCGATTTACGGTGGGCATGCCTATTACGACCGCTTGCTTAACTTCAAGGTGAGCAGCGATCTGGCCGTAGCCGATCAATACTTCCATCGTGTGGTGGAGCGGGTGGGCAAGGACACTGCGGGCCTGGCCGAATCGCACAGCCTGGTATCTCATCTGCTCAGCCAGCGTGCAGACGGCCTGCAAACTTTCCTGGACAAGAAACGCGCCGAACTGCAGCTGGATTTCTTGCGCCTGGTCCCGCAGGTCAAGCCGGCGTCAGCAGCGGAATGGCCGGTACTGCGCAAGGCATTGAATGGCAACTCAGCCACGGCCATCGATATCTTCAGTTCCGAACAGCTGGCTGCGTTGGGCATCAACCCGCTGGCCAACGCCTACCTGCCGCTGGTGCCCACGCCGAATGCCGCGCCGACCGACCGCAGCGTGGAAAAACGCGGGATGGTCATTCATACCGCAGCCCCGGTATTTGATGACGATGGCAAGCGCATCGGTGTGCTCGAAGGCGGCATGCTGCTCAACCAGAACCTTGATTTTGTCGATGACATCAATGCCCTGATCTACCGCCCGGATACGCTGTTCGAAGGCAGCGAGGGCACCGCCACCCTGTTTTTGGATGATGTGCGCATTGCCACCAATGTGCGCCTGTTTGAAGGGCAGCGCGCATTGGGGACGCGTGTTTCCCAAGCGGTGCACGACCAGGTGCTGGGGCAGGGTAAAGCCTGGTATGGCCGCGCCTTTGTGGTGAATGACTGGTACATCTCGGCCTACGAGCCGATCATGAACAGCAGCAAGCAGACGGTCGGCATGCTCTATGTGGGCTACCTGGAGCGTCCCTACAAGGATGTGCTGGTCATGGCCCTGATGGCGAGCCTGCTGATTTTCAGCGCCATCGGCGTGGGCGGCGCGTGGCTGGCCTGGCGCTGGGCGCACACCATTTTCACGCCGCTGGAGCAGATGAGTGCAACCATTTCCGCGGTTGAGTCGGGCGACATGCATGCGCGCACGGGCAGCGTCGAATCGGACAACGAAATAGGCCGAGTCGCCAAGCATCTCGACAAGCTGCTGGATCTGCTCAATCAGCGCAGCGCGGAGCTTGAGGCCTGGGCCAACGGGCTGGACCAGAAAGTGGCCGAGCGTACCTTCAGCCTGCAGGAGGCCAACGAGAAATTAAAGGACACCCAGCGCCAACTGGTGATGGCGGAAAAACTGGCCGCCATCGGTGAAATCACCGCCAGCGTTGCCCATGAGATCAACAACCCGGTGGCGGTCATCCAGGGCAATCTCGATGTGTTGTGCGAGGTGCTGGGCAATCATGCCGTGCCGGTAGCAGGCGAGATCAGCCTGATCAACCAGCAGGTTAACCGCATCCACTCAATGGTGACCAAGCTGCTGCAATTCGCCCGCCCGACCGAATATGCGGGTTACGTTGAAGCGGTCGACGTGAATAGCTTGCTGGAAGACAGCCTGATACTGGTGCGCCATCAGCTCAACAAGGCGCAAGTCGCCGTGATGAAAGATTTTTCCGCCACAGGCAAAGCCAGTATCAACCGCAACGAATTGCAGCAGGTGCTGATCAACCTCATCGTCAATGCATTGCATGCCATGCCGCATGGCGGCACGCTCACCCTGGCCACCCGCAACTGGGCAAGCAGGGGAGTCGAGATCATCGTCAGCGACACCGGTGTGGGCATCTCGGCAGCAAACCTGAACCGCATCTTCGATCCTTTTTACAGTACCAAGCAAGGCGCAGGCACCGGCCTCGGCCTGTCCATCAGCTACACCCTGGTGGCGCGCTATGGCGGCACTATTTCCGTAGCCAGCGAAGAGGGCAAGGGCACGTCCTTTACGGTCAGCTTGCCAGGCGAAATGGAGAGCTGAAATTCATGCGCAGGCTTCCCCCTTTCCATGAAATGGCTACTCGGGCCCAGGCAGCGTAATGGCAGCAATTTTCCGTCGAAGCGCGCAAGCAGCTAGGGCATAATCGGCAGTTTGCCAGCCAACGAAAAATGCCCCGCTGCCTGCACCGCATAGCCGGCGGCTTGCAGCGCACGCCAACAGGAGAAGCAAATGTTCGACCAGGATGAAATGAAAGCAGAAATGATTGATGTCTTCGAAGAGCTGTACGCGAATGCGAAGATGGAAATTCTTTCCAGTGATTCGGATGCAGCAACCATACGCCAGCTGTTCGGGCAGATACAGGGTTTCTTCATCGCCATGAAAATGACGCTGCCGCTGGATATGGAAGAGGTCGTCTATGTCGAGAATCGCCTCAAGATGCTCGAAGACCGCATGCACTAAACCTGAGAACCGCAGTTCAATCCGCAGATTACCTCGAAGAGGTTCTTGTGCCCTTGGGTACACGGATTAGTCGCAATTGAATCAGGCGGGATGAATCTGCCCGGGTCAGTGCGTGGTGGTAGTCGGTAACCAAATTGTCAGCGCCTAGTCCTGGATTGCAGGAGCGGCCCCTGGCCGCGATCGCACGCAGGGCGTGCTACTGCAGTGTCTTTGGGCTGACCTCATACCACCAGCCGGCCCTGCTTCTCGGCCAGGGTAATCATGGCCTGCGCACCGGAATTGAAATCGAGATAATCCGCCTCGATACCATCGCTGAAGATCACCCCGTTCTCCGGCATCAGCGACGACAGCGCCAATGGCTTGCCGGGCTTGACCTCGCCAAACACCAGCTTCGCTGCCGAGGTCCGGCTCGGGAAAGGCTCGCGCACGGCAAACTGCAAGGTGTCGCTGTCCCACTCCTGGGCCGGATAGGAGAAGCCGGACTGCTTGTGCAGCAAGCCTGCCACCACCCCCACCGATCCCGCCACCACGCTTTTCATCCAGCCGGTTGAACCCAGCCCGGTCGACACGATGATGCCGCTGGAAGACTGCACTTCCTTGAGCTCGCCGGATTGGATCTCATAGCGTGCCGACGTGTGCGACTTCGGCCCGATAAACAGATCGTTCACCGCGTACAGCACCTGGCGGTCGCTCAGCGTAGCCTTGGCCATGGAGACCGCCTTGTGCCCGCGCTGGTTATTGGCGGTTTCCGCAATCACCAGCCTGAGGTCGCGTGGCTCAAACGGCAACAGCACGCCGTCATAGCGGTAGGTGTCCGGGTTCACCCCGATCAGCGGCTGGCCATCGAGATACTTGATGGTGTTGGCCACCAGCCCGTCCTGCCCCAGCGCCACCACCACATCGTCGGGCGCAAACAGAAAGTTGGGCAAAAAGCTGCGATCGATGCGCTGGTAGCGCCCCCAGCCCTCCAGGGTGTCGAGGGTGACCCGCATGGCCGCGGCATACTGCTCGTGCTCGTTGAGGTAATCGCCAAAATCCGCCCCCAGGTGTTCGATATAAAACCTGGCCTGGGCCAGGGTGTGAAAGCGGATGAGCAAATCCTCCAGCCGCGTCTTGCGTGTCACCAGCACGATCTTGCGGTCAGCCTGTGCGTCCATTTTTGGCCTCCGCATTGCTGGGTTGCGCGAGCAAGGTCTGGAGCAAGTCCGGCGACATGTTGAACTGGCCGATCTTGTCCGCCCGCTCGGCGATGCCGACAAAAGCCTGCGCGATCAACTGGCCGGGTTGCATGCCCGCCGCCGCAAGCGCCTGCACGATGCGCGGATCGGCCTTCTCCATCGCCTGCATCACTGCTGCTACCCTGTGTGCCTCCGCCTCGGCGATGGTCTTGGTGTTCTCCGCATTTTTCGCCACAAAGGATTTGCGTTTCTCCTCCAGTGCAATATCCGCGTCCATCTCCATATCGCGCAACTCCTGCTTCTTGCGGCGGATGCTGGCCTCCGCCTCCATCTGGGTTTCGCGTATGGTGCGTTTCTTCTGCTCCACCGCCACCTCGGTATCGAGTTCACTTTCACGAATAGTGCGCTCGTTCTCGATCGCGGCATTGCGGCGCACGAAGATCGCCTCATCCGACTGGCGCAAGATCACCTCGCGTGCCTCGGCCTCCAGTGCGCGCGCAGTCTCGGGTGTGGGCTTGATCGCCAACACCGACACCCCCTGGATGTCGATGCCGAGCGCAGTCATCTCCGCATATACGCGAAGCTCGCTGGCCACATCCAGCGCAAGCCTGTCCGAGGCGAGCAGGGCCTGTTTCAGCGCAATCGACTTGATGAACTTCTGCGACAAAACCTCCACCGCGCTCAACACGCGCTGGCGCAATTTTTCCGGCTCGTCCGACTCATAACCCTTACCGTCGGCGCGGAGGGCAAAGTTCAACATCGACGCCACCTTGGCCGGCTCGCCGATGCGGTAGGCCACCTGGCCCTGCACGGTAATGTTCTGAAAATCCGCAGTCACCTGCTGGAAAATAAACGACTCATCGCGGCTGCCGGCCGGAATGGCGGCGAGGGTGGTGGTCGGCGCAAAGTAGAAGAAGGACAGCCCGGCGCCCTGACGCGCGATCTTGCCGGACTTGTATTCGATCAAATAAGTAGTGGGTTGCGACTTGATAAAGCGTATGCCGAACATGATAGCCTCCTTGTGATGGTTACTTAGTTGCTCTGTGGCACTAAGTTAGTTGCACAGTAGCACTAATTAAAATACACTGTCAACACCGTCGCAGAGAAATATTTGATTTGATCCAAACGCCGTCATTCCCGCGCCGGCGGGAATGACGGGTAGCTGCCAGCAATCTGCTGGCGTGTAAGTAGATACGTAAAGAGGACTGCCATGAAGCAGAAAAAGCCCGTTACACCAGCCGCTGCCGGCTTTGACCTGCAGTCCGTACAGCGTCCGCTCACCACCGTGGATGTGGTGATCTTCAGCGTGCTGGAAGGGCGTTTGCATGTGCTGCTGGTGACGCGGCCGGATGATGCGAGCGAGCCATTCCCCGCCATGTGGGCGCTGCCGGGCGGCTTTGTCGATGTGAAAAAAGACCTGGACCTGGAAAGCTGCGCCCTGCGCAAGCTGCAGCAAAAAACCGGCGTCAAAACGCCTTATCTGGAACAGGTGGGCAGCTGGGGCAGCAGCAAGCGCGACCCGCGCGGCTGGTCGGCCACCCACGTCTACTTCGCGCTGATCCCCACGCCTGCGCAGCCGCTGCAGGGCAGCAACAATTCCAATGCCGCTTGGTTCCCGCTGGAAGAGCAGCGTGTGCGCATGAAGCTGGCGTTCGATCACGGCAAACTGCTGGAAGCCGCCATCCAGCGCCTGCGCAACAAGGTGGAATACACCTCGCTGCCCGCCTTCCTGCTGCCCGAAGAATTCACCCTCAGCGACCTGCAGCGCATGTATGAAATCGTGCTGGAGCGCCCGCTGGAGAAAAGCGCATTCAGAACCCGCGTGTTTGGCGCCGATCTGGTCGAGCCCGTGGACAAGGTGCGCTCCGGCCCCAACCGCCCGGCGCAGTTATACCGGCTTATCCATCCGCACGAGATCGTGTATTTCCCAAGGACATTCAGCCCCAGAAAGGGGAGCGAGGACTAAGCCAGCGGGAGCAGGGCAAGCCGGAAACCTTGTGGTTTCGGTGCAGTCTAATCTGCGCGAGAAATAGCGCGCGCAGAGCATTGTTGTGCAAGCTGCACCACGCGCAGCGGCAGTGCGCCAGAAAAATTACTTGATCAGTGTTTCTTCACAATCACCACGATGGGGAGCGATAACATGAGCAAAGTATTTGTCGATGTCGGCGTCTCGCTGGACGGTTATATCGCCGGGACCAATCGTCGCCCCGGCAACCCTCTCGGCGATAACGGTATCAGCATTCATCAATGGATGTTCAGGACCGCCACCTTCCTTGAGCGTGTCGGCTTGCCGGGTGGCGAGAAATCGCCCGACGATGTGCTGGTCAACGAAGTGTTCGCGCGTGCCGGGGCGTATGTGCTGGGCAGGCGCATGTTTGACGAGGGCGAGGTGGGCTGGCCGGAAAACCCGCCGTTCCGTGCGCCCGTGTTTGTGCTGACCCACAAGCCACGCGAGCCGTGGCTGCGCAAGGGCGGCACCACCTTCTACTTCGTTACCGATGGCATTGCCAGCGCGCTCAGACAGGCGCGCGAGGCGGCCGGGGAAAAAGATGTGCGCGTCTCCGGCGGTGCCGAGACGATCCGGCAGTACATCGAAGCCGGCCAGATTAATGAGCTCACCCTGCACATCGCGCCCGTGCTTCTGGGCGACGGCCTGCGCCTGTTCGATCAGCTCGCTCCCGGCAAGCTTGCGCTGGAACAATCGAAAGTCAGCAGCTCGCCGCTGGCCACCCACATCAGCTACAAGGTTCTCGCCGGGCGCGGCCATTAACGAATAGAGCTGTTACTCCGTTCGGCCTGAGCCTGTCGAAGGCCTTAACCTTTCCCGGAAAGGACATGCACCATGCCGGCCAAACTGATTCTTAAAATGCATCAGAGCATCGATGGTTTTGTCTGCACGCCCAGCGGGGATGAGTCATGGGTATTCATGCACATGGACGAGAGCGTGCTCAAGTGGGAGGTGGATCACCTGTGGCAGGCGGGCACGCACATCATGGGCAGCAATCTTTACCGGATCATGGCCGCCTACTGGCCCGACTCGCATGAGGCTCCGGCCGCGCTGATGAACGAAATTCCCAAGGTGGTGTTCTCCAAAACGCTCAAGACAGCTAGCTGGGGGCCGGCCCGTATTGCGAGCGGCGACCTGGTCACAGAAATTGCCCGCCTGAAACAGGAAAGCAGCAAGGAAATCCTCGCCCACGGCGGTGCGGCGTTTGCGCAATCGCTGACCATGCTTAACCTCATCGATGAATATCGCCTGCTGGTGCACCCACTGGCGCTGGGCAATGGCCGGCCGCTCACCAGAAGCCCGCTCAACCTGCGCCTGCTTTCCGCGCATGAATTTCCCGCCGGCGTGGTTGCGCTGACTTACGCGCGAGTGTGAACAACGCGGCACGTGCTGCATACAACCGAAATCACTATTACGGAGGTCGCTCAAATGTCACGCGTAAGCACATACCTCAACTTTGCCCGCACCACTGAACAGGCGTTTAATTTCTACCGTTCCGTTTTTGGCGGCGACTTCAATGGCCCCATCCACCGCTTCAGTGTAGCGCCTGCCATGCCCGGCCAGCCAGCGCTGGCCGAGTCCGACAAAAACCTGGTGATGCATGTCGAGCTCGCCATTCTCGGGGGGCATGTATTGATGGGCACCGACGCGCCAGAGTCCATGGGCTTCACCCTGACCCAGGGCAACAACGTCTACATCAACCTCGAGCCGGATAGCCGCGCCGAGACGGAAAGACTGTTCCAGGCCTTGGCCGTCAATGGCAAAATCGAAATGCCCCTGCAGGACATGTTCTGGGGCGACTACTTTGGCAGCCTGAGCGACCAGTTCGGCATCTGCTGGATGTTCAATTGCAGCGCCAAGAGCTGACGCACGCTTGTCTGGAATGAGGCCCGCTCCTGCACGGCCACGCCCGAATGCGGCTGACCCCGCCAGCATCGAGCGCATCGTCTTCCGCGAAGTGACCAGCGACACATGGCACGACTTCGAGGCGCTGTTCGAATGTCGCGGCAGCCCCGGCTCGTGCTGGTGCATGCTCTGGCGCAGCATGCCGGCCGGGGCAGGGCGCAAGGATGGTTCCAGCCGCAAGGCCGCCATGGCCCAGCGCATCGCCGCGGGAACCACAGTGGGGCTGCTGGGTTATCTTGATGCACAACCCGTCGCGTG
Source organism: Gallionellaceae bacterium (assembly GCA_041488395.1). Classification (GTDB taxonomy): domain Bacteria; phylum Pseudomonadota; class Gammaproteobacteria; order Burkholderiales; family Gallionellaceae; genus 39-52-133. Next base: position 22,293 of record JBGPPE010000010.1, on the reverse strand, counting down.
GTGCTCTGTGGCGCCGCGCTCCAGCTACCGCCGCCTGGTGGATGACGGCAGCCCCGACGACGGCATTTGGTCCATCGCCTGCTTCTTCGTGGTGCGCCGCCTGCGCGGGCTGGGCATCACGCACCGCATCATTGCTGCCGCCGTCGATTTCGCCAGGTCCAGAGGTGCCGCCATGGTGGAAGCCTATCCTGTCGATCCGGAATCGCCGAGCTACCGCTTCATGGGTTTTGTTGCCGCCTTTGAGGCTGCCGGCTTTCGCGAGGTGGGGCGCGCCGGCAGTCGGCGGCATGTCCTGCAACTGGAGCTTTGAACCATGGGGGCAGGCCTTGGATAAAGCAATCTCAATCCGCTAAATTTCAGGCCGCCCTGAAATCAAAGTTATGGGGGTTATGCGCATAACATAATGAAATATTTAAATTTATTGACAATGCAGATCGATATAGACAACATTGCCCAATGTTAAAAATGTTTTCTAATTTTAGTTAGACATACAAGGAACCATCATGGGAATCATCGTTATTATTATGCTTGTCGCAGTTGCATGGATCGCAATATCAATTCACCTTAAAAAGAAGCGCCGAGAGGAGTTATTGGAAAAATATGGCGATGCGGAAATTGTCGAAAAAATTATGCAAAAAATGTTTTGGCAAGGTCAAACACCGGCACAGCTAGTCGACTCACTTGGCAATCCAGTTGATGTAGACAGAAAAGTTATGAAGACAAAAACAAAAGAAGTATGGAAGTACAATGAAACAGGAAAAGGTCGGTATGCCCTTCGCATTACGGTTGAAGACGGTGAAGTAGTAGGTTGGGACAATAAGTCATAGCTGAGGGGAAAAATAATGGGGAGAAAAAGGGGAATACCCGGATTGTCTTTCTCATGGAAACGGGCAATTGGTATTTCAGCAGCGAAGTCAAAATTGTCGCGCCAGATCGGCATTCCACTAACACGCTCTGGCCGTCAGCGCAAAATGGGGAAAGCCATAGGGTGCTGTGTGCCAGCAGCATTTCTTATCGTTGGCTTCAGCTCAGTCATTTTCGGCGTTAAACAACTTGTCGTACTGTTGTTTGCATGAACGTATGTCTAACCCCGCGCTCAAGAACCACGAGGGTCAGGCTTTACAAATTACATTTTCATTGTTGAGTGTCAAATGTAAGGCCTGACCCTCATGTTTCCAAAAATGTGTAAAAACATTACAGGAGTCAGATGAGCGGCTTGCGCTTAGTCCGCACGGGCCTTACGACTGGCAGTTGGTATCCGTCTACAACATGACGCTAAGCTTTGGGGTGGCTTGGTACGACATGGAGTTCTTCAATAGCAAGAAAGACGTTTTTAAAGACCCCAATCATTCGGTTATTTTTTCCAAGTTTGGTAAAGTTCCAATGGATTTTGATGTTCAACATTTTGTCGCCGAGTAACACGCAAGCTAACCAAATCGAACCACGAGGGGCAGGATGAGGTAACCCGGCTTACCCATAACTTCACCAAAGGAGGAAGCAATGAAAATTCATGACGACCATCTTTACCACGGAGCTGCGCTCACACAGATCGCTGAGCATCCCCAGTTCACCGCGATTAACGCTCTCAAGGTGGATGGCAAGCCGATTCATGTCGCATACCGCATTAACGATGATATTTCCGTTTACTTCAAGTACGCGACCAAGCCCACGCCACGGTTTCAGGAGTACATTTTCACCTTCACAATAGACCACATCAAAGAGCTTTCCAAAATCGCCAAGGTCACTCCGAAAACATTCATCGCTTTGGTATGTGTCAAGGATCGGGAGATTTGCTGCTTGCCTTACTCTGAGTTACTTAAGCTAATCGCAAGACGCGAAAAGGCGCTTGGCGACACCGAAGATACTCACACTATCGTCGTCACAGTGCCAAAGGGTAAAAGTCTTCGGGTATATGTCAATGTACCCGGTAAGAAAAAAATTATTTTAGGGAAAGAAATCGTTGTTAGTCGAAATGCGTTCCCTAGTGGCATTTTTGGCTAGCTCGGCAGTCAAGAGAGGCTGTGCGAAAAAACATCGCGCAGCCCCAGCAGCCAACAGGAACCACGAGGGCAGGCCTTACAAATCACATTTTCACTGCTGAATTTGAAAAGGCTGGCTGCTGTGTTCACAATTAAACTGTCTGGAGAATGTGGGTTACTTCAGTCTGACCCTCATGTAACAATCTATGAAAACAACCCACGCCCAGATCGTCGATTACTGGTGTGAAACTGAAAGCGAATATGGCCTCTCAATAGATTGGTCAGAAGCGCATGAAAGGTGTTGGCGCTGCGGATACAAGAGCGCACTCGAAAGATGTCATATTGTTCCAGATTCGCGCGGTGGATCTGAGGAGCCTTCAAATTTAGTTCTACTGTGTGGCCGCTGCCACCGTGAAGCTCCCAACGTAACCGATAGTAAGTTTATGTGGTGTTGGCTGAGAGCGCATGCAACGCCTTTTTATGACACATATTGGACCGAGCGAGGGCTTAATGAGTTTGAAGTAATATTCAAGCGAAAGCCTTTTTCCACTTTAGAAAATGATGCTCAATCGAAAGCTCGAATCGAGTTCGCCATGCGGAAGTATATGCAAGAGGCAATTGTCCACTTTGGCGAAGGCCGATTGAACCCTTCAACAATCGCTTGGGTTATATGGAAAGTAGAAGTTGAGCTTGATAATGTCGTGACATGTTAAAAATGTTTTCTAATTTTAGTTAGACGACAAGAAGGGAAGGGGCACGCGATGCGGAAATTGATCATGTGGAATCTCATCACCCTTGATGGTTACTTCGAGGGCGCGAAGAACTGGGACTTGCCCTGGCACGAACGAGTTTGGGGTGAAGAACTCGAACGATTCTCCCTTGAGCAACTGGAATCGGCCGACATGCTTGTGTTCGGGCGCGTGACATATGAGGGCATGGCCGCATATTGGCGGTCAGCCCAAGGAAAAATTGCGGACTACATGAACAGCCTTCCGAAGGTGGTCTGTTCGCGCACTCTTCAGACGGCCACCTGGAACAATACGACACTGGTAAAGGATAACGTGTCGGGGGAAGTGACCAGACTGAAGCAACAGGGAAATGGGAACATATTCGTCTTCGGGAGCGCCAATCTCTCGAAGACTCTTATGAACGGGGGGCTCTTTGATGAATATCGCCTTGGTATTGCGCCGGTCATCCATGGCAACGGCAGACTTTTGTTCAGTGACGGATTGAAACCGCAAGAACTTGAGTTGCTCGAAACACGGCCGCTTTCGACCGGCTGCGTGATTCTGCGCTATCAGAGAATGGTGTGAGCGCCTCATCTCAAGCAGGTTCGTCTAACAACGCCATCAACTCGGACGTGCAAAAGCGGCGGTTATGGCGAACGTTAGACGCCAAGGAGAGACATCATGACGGTCAAGCGTATGGACAACGTCGGCATCGTGGTGGAAGACATTGATGCCGCCATTGAGTTCTTCACCGAACTTGGTCTAGAGTTCGAGGGGCGTGCCGCAGTCGAAGGAGACTGGGCAGATGGCGTCACTGGATTGAGTAAAACCACGAGGGTCAGGCCTTACAAATCACATTTTCATTGTTGAGTGTTAAATGTAAGACCCTCATGTTTTTCGCGTTTGGCGTCACCGAACGCGCATCGCAACCGCCGCTAGGGATAGGGACGAGCTAGTTGGATCAAAAGGAGGGAGCCATGACTACAAGTGACAAGCCGGTCGAAGTGGAGCGCGTCGTATGCGAGATATGCCTGAAGGAAGTGCCCATAACCGAAGCCATAGTTCCAGAAGCGACGGACTACGTTGTGCACTTTTGCGGCCTGGAGTGCTATGAAAAGTGGAAGAGCAAGCGCGGAAAGCTTGATGGTTATGAAAAATAGAACCATGATTAGAGCCACGAGGGGCAGGCCTTACAAATCACATTTTCATTGTTGAGTGTCAAACGTAAGGCCTGCCCCTCATGTTTCCAAACGTTATGCATTGTCATGAACAAGCGCCGCAAAAAATGGCCGAGCTGATCTATTTCAACACAGATCGCCTGCGTTTACGCCAATGGTGTGTAGCCGACCGTGTACCCTTCGCCGCGCTAAACGCAGACCCGAAGGTCATGGAGTTCTTTCCCACGACGCTTGATCGTGCTGCAAGTGATGCAATGGCTGACCGTTGCCAAGCTCTTATCGCTGAGCGTGGCTGGGGATTCTGGGCGGTCGAATTGAAGCATACGAACGAATTCATTGGGTTTGTCGGCCTGCACATCCCGTCTGCTGAGCTTCCGTTCTCTCCTTGCGTCGAAGTTGGCTGGAGACTCACCTTTCAATACTGGGGCAAGGGTTTTGCTCTAGAAGCAGCAAGAGGGGCTCTTCATGTTGGTTTCGAGCTACTCAGCTTGCCTGAAATCGTGTCCTTTGCCGCCATTCGCAATGCCAGGTCGCGGGCGGTTATGGAACGGCTCGGCATGCGCGAGGCTGCTACCACCTTCGAGCATCCCAGTGTGCCCGTAGGTAGTTTACTTCGGCAACACTGTCTGTATCGGTTGTCTCGTGAGGATTGGAGAGCATATGTCGCATAACATTTCATTCCAGCGGATCTTCAAGAAGCGTAGCTTTTTGTCGCCCTCTGAATTCGCACGTTGGGTGACAGAAGTTTTTCTGAAGTGAAATGCAGTGACAAGCAGTTATTTGTAACAGAGTGACTTAATCAAAGGAGTTAACCATGAGCGATAACAAAGATAGCAACAACCTCTTTATAGAACATCGACCAGATGGTAGTTATGCTGTTCTGAAGCCAAATGCTGAACGGGCTAGTGCAGTTGCGCTAACGCAGGCGGAAGCAATTGAACGTGCAAAAGAATTAAATCCAAATGCAGCCATTCATGTTGAGCGAGTTAGAAATACAAATGCAGGGAATCCAGATAAGTGGCGGAAACCATAAGGTCAAACGACAGACTCTTCGAGTAGTCGCTCAACCCAGCGCTCAATCGGTCCTGTAACATTCCCCAAAAATAATTGACACCCCCTCACAAACGGAGGTGTTGTTATGGGCCAATCAAAGCGTCCCTTCGCACCACGTTAAATCAGAACCCACATCACAGCTTGAGCAGGTTGTCGACCTTCGCGGCGCAAATGAAATCGTTTTCCGACAACCCGCCCACCGCATGGGTGGAGTAGCGCACGCGGCACTGGTTGTAGCCTACTTCCAGATCGGGATGGTGGTCTTCGCGATGCGATATCCACGCCGTGGCATTCACGAACGCCATGGTCTCGTAGTAGTTCTTGAAACGGAAAGTCCTGGCGATTTCCTTGCCCGCCTGTTCCCATTGGTTCAACGCCGCCAGCATGCGCGTGATTTCGGCTTGTTCCATGGGGGGCGTGCCGCCTTCGCAGGGCTTGCAGGTTTTTGTGGTCAGGTCGCATGCGAGTGCTGTGTCCATGATTGCCTCCTGGGTGTAATAGCTGCGGTTTCAATTAGGGAAACGCCGATTAAGTCCTCCGTTCGTGTAATGAGCCCTTCGACAAGCTCAGGGCGAACGGATTTAATCGGGGCATCCTTGACTCAGACAATTTGACAGCGACAGCCGGGCATAGTTGTCAGGCAGGGTATGGCTGCTGCAAATGCACCTACAGCCAGTGCAGGTTAGCCGGCATGCCCAATATTTTTCATGAACTTATCGCGTGGCTGGCGAATCAAAACTGAAATGAATCCGGGATTGAGTCCATGCCGCGCGATCTCCCTATCGGTAACGGTACTTTGCTCGCCGCTTATGATTTCGATTACCAGATACGCGATTTTTACTATCCGCGTGTTGGTAAGGAAAATCACGCGCTCGGCTACCCTTGGCGGGTGGGCGTGTGGCTGGAGGGAAAGTTTTCCTGGCTGGGACGCGACAGCTGGAAGCTGCAGCGCGACTATGTTTCCGGCGCGCTGGTCACCGCGGTCACCGCAACCCATGCGCAGCTGCCGCTGCGCCTGCATTTCAACGATGCCATCGACTACGAAAAGAACATCCTGATACGCCGGGTGCGCGTGCAGAACCTTTCCAGCCAGGCGCTGGCGCCGCGCCTGTTTTTCCATGCCGACATCAATGCGCTGGAAAACGAGATCGGCGACACGGTTTTTTTCGACCCCAAGAATGCCTGCCTGATCCACTACAAGGGGCCGCGTTATTTCCTGATGAGCTGCGCCACCGAGACCACGCTCGGGGTCACCCATTTTGCCACCGGCACCAAGCGCCATCGCGGCCTGGAAGGCACCTGGCGCGATGCGGAAAACGGCCAGCTGGGCGGCAACCCGATCGCCCAGGGCGCGGTGGACTCGGTGATCGGCATCGACCTCCAGCTTGCTCCCGGTGCGGAAGCGCTGTGCCATTACTGGTTGGCGGTGGGCGAGAGTTACCACGAGGTCGAGGCACTGCACCGGCTGGTCACCCAGATCGGTGCGGAACGCCTGCTCGAGCGCAACATCGATTACTGGCGCCACTGGGTGGCCGCGGGTGAACGCGATTTTGGCGCACTGCCCGCGCAGCTGACCGAATGCTACCGGCGCAGCCTGCTGATCCTGCGCACCCAGATCGACCGCGGCGGCGCGGTGATTGCCGCCAACGACACCGACATCCGCCAGTTCAACCAGGACACCTACAGCTACATGTGGCCGCGCGACGGCGCCATCGTCGCCCAGGCGCTCGACCGCGCCGGCTACGGCAGCCTGAGCCGGCGCTTTCTTGAGTTCTGCACGCAGAAGGCGGTCAACTACAATTACTCCGCCAGCATCCTGGCCGATACCGGCTTCCTCATGCACAAGTACAACCCGGACGGCTCGGTGGGCAGCTCCTGGCAACCCTGGCTGGAGAACGAGGAGATGGTGCTGCCGATCCAGGAGGACGAGACCGCCCTGGTGATCTGGGCGATCTGGCAGCATTACCTGATCCACCGCGACATCGAGGCCATCCGCCCCTTCTACAGCCCGTTCGTGGAACGTGCCGCCGACTTCCTGCTGAATTTCCGCGACGAGAAAACCGGCCTGCCGCTGCCTTCCTTCGACCTGTGGGAGGAACGGCGCGGCGTCTTCACCTTTACCACGGCGACCGTGATCGGCGGGCTGAAAGCGGCATCCAGCCTGGCCGCCCTGTTTCAGGAAGAAGAGCGCGCCAGCGCTTACCTGAGTGGCGCGCTGGCGGTGCAGGCGGCGCTCGAGCAGCACCTGTACTGCACCCGCGAGGGGCGCTACGCGCGCGGCATCGTGTGCGAGGACGGCATGCAGATGCGCGACACCATCGTCGATGCCAGCCTGCTCGGCCTGGTGATTTTTGGCGGTTACGACCCGCACGACGAGCGCGTGGCGCGCACCATCCGCGCCGTCGAAGAGCGCTTGTGGCTGAAAAGCGGCAGCGGCGGGCTGGCGCGTTACGAAGGCGACGAATACCAGCGCCGGGCGCAGGGCAAGGAGGTGGCGGGCAACCCCTGGGTGGTGACCACCCTGTGGCTGGCGCAATGCCGCATCGCGGCGGCGCGCGAGCTGCACGAACTGGAGCTGGCCCTGCCGCTGCTGCTGTGGGTGGCAGAGCGGGCGCTGCCGTCCGGGGTGCTGCCGGAGCAGGTGCACCCGGAAAGCGGCGAGTTCATTTCGGTTTCCCCGCTGACCTGGAGCCACGGCACCCTGGTGGCAACGGTGCTGGATTACCTCGCCCGGGCACAGGCGCTTGCCGGCGGCGAGCCGCGCCTGCGCGCCGCCGTGGCCGCAGTGGACAGGAGGTGACGGCATGAACGACCCGAATTATGGAGCAGTGATCCCGCCGCAATTCGATGAAGCGGCGCGCAATCTGCGCCTGGCCTTCCTCAACTTTGACCAGCGCGACGTGGAGCTGCTGCACGACCTGGCCGACCTGTTCCGCGACCGCAAAACCGACATCGCCGAGCGCTTCTACGAACACATGCTCGCCTTCGAGGATACCCGCAAGGTGTTCAAGGACGAGGCGATGATCCAGCGCCTCAAGCAGGCGCAGGTCGCCTATCTGATGGAGGCGGTGGAAGGCCCTTACGATGCCGCCTATTTCGAGCGGCGCTGGCGCATCGGCTACATCCACAACGCCATCCTGGTAGAGCCGCACTGGTTCATCGGCGCCTTCCAGCTGTATCACCGCATTCTTTACCCGATGATACTGGAGCGCTACAAGGACGATGTGCAGGCCGTGGTGGAGCACATCCTGGCGCTGGACAAGATCATGAACCTGGACCTGCAACTCGGCATCCAGAGCTATTACGTGCATTACGAGGGCACCATGGACAAGCTGCGCGAGCTGAACCTGCGCATCGAGGCCACCAGTGTCGCCAAGAGCCAGTTTCTCGCCAACATGTCGCACGAGTTCCGCACCCCGCTCAACGCCATCATCGGCTTTACCGAAGTGCTGCAGGACCGCATCCCCGGCGAGCTCAATACCGAGCAGGAGGAATACCTGGGCGACATCCACGATGGCGGGCAGTTGCTGTTGCGCCTGATCAACGACGTGCTCGACCTGTCCAAGGTGGAAGCGGGCCGGCTGGAGCTGTTCTACGAGATATTTCCCATCGCGCAGACGGTGCGCGAGACCATCACCACCCTGCGCGGCGCGGCGGAAAAAAAGGCGCTGACGATCCAGGCCAATTTGCCGCCGGAGCTCGGGCTGATCACCGCCGACCAGATCCGTTTCAAGCAGATACTGTTCAACCTGTTGTCGAACGCGGTGAAATTTACCGACAGCGGTGGCATCACGCTTAGCGCCGCGCTGGAGGACGGCCAGTTGCACCTGGCGGTGGCGGATACCGGCATCGGTATCCGTGCCGAAGACATGAGCCATATTTTTGTCGAATTCAGCCAGGTGGATGCTTCGCACGCGCGCCGTCATGAAGGCACCGGGCTCGGGCTGGCGCTGTCCAAACGCCTGGCGGAAGCGCACGGCGGGCGTATCTGGGTGGAGAGCACATTCGGCGCGGGCAGCGTGTTTCATGTGCTGTTGCCGCTATGGCCTGGCGCAACCGAGGCCGGACAGGGAGGCGCCACATGAAAAGCCGCAGCGTGAACAGTCGCGTGATCGATCTGGATGCGGAGTACGATCCGGCCCGCACCATCCTGGTGGTGGAAGATAACCCCCAGGCGGCCAAGCTGTTGTCCCTCTACCTCATCCAGGCGGGCTACCGCGTGCTGCTCGCCGCCAGCGGACGTGAGGCCGTGCAGCTGGCCAGGCAATACCAGCCGCGCGCGATCACGCTGGACATTCTGCTGCCCGACCAGGATGGCTGGCAGGTGCTGTCCGAACTGAAGGCATCGCCGCTCACCCGCGACATCCCGGTGGTGATCGTATCGGTGCTGGACCGCCAGGCGCTTGGCTTCACGCTGGGTGCATCGGACTATCTGGTCAAGCCGGTGGACCGCGCCGAATTGCTGCATGCGCTGCGGCGCTGCGTTCCGCGCGAGGGCGAGAACGGCGTGTGCCGCAAGGTGATGGTGGTGCACAGCAATCCGGATGAATTGCACCTGCTCGCCATGATCCTGGCGCAGGAAAGCTACGAGGTGATCCAGGCGCTGGGCTGGGAGGAGGCGGCCTGCCTGGCCAAACATGCCCGTCCCGATCTGGTGGTGACCAATCTGCTGGCGGGCGGAATGGATTTGCTTGCCTTGCTGGAAGGACTCAAGTCCGCACCCGAAACCGCGGCTATCCCCGTCCTCGCCCTGACGCCCTGGGTATTCGGTGCCGCGGAGAGCGCGCCCGAGGAAGGGATTGAGTTCGTGCTGATGCAGGAAAACGAGGTGGTCGAGCAGCGCCTGCTATCGGCCATCACCCTGCGCTTCAAGCGGGAAAAACAGACTGGCGGGGAAGGCTGAAAATCATGGACGCAGCCAAGACCATCCTGCTGGTAGAGGACGACGAGACCAACCGCAAGCTGGTGCGCGTCGTCCTCGCCAGGCACTACCTCATCCGCGAAGCGGGCAGCATGGAGCAGGCCCTGGTGCTGCTCCAGGACGGCAAGCCGGACCTGATGCTGTTCGACATCCGTCTCGGCGACGGCAGCGGTCTCGACCTGATCCGCAACGTGCGCGCCGACGCTGCTTTCGATGCGGTGCCGGCGGTGGCCATTACGGCACAGGCGATGAAGAACGATGAAGGGCGCTTCCTGGCGGCGGGGTTTGACGGCTATGTCAGCAAGCCTATCGACACCCGGCGCCTGCCGGAAGTGGTGGCGCATTTCATCCGGGAAGGCAGGAGGGCAAAGCATGGCTGACGCAATGGCCAATGACGCTGCGACGGTACTGGTGGTGGACGATGCGCCCACCAACGTGAAACTGTTGCGCCTGGTGCTGAAGGATGCCGGCTACCGCGTGCTGGAAGCGGCCAGCGGCCCCGAGGCGCTGGTGACGCTGCGCCGCGACAAGCCCGACGTGATGGTGCTGGATGTGCGCATGCCCGGCATGACGGGCTACGACGTGTGCCGCGAAATCCGCCACGATGCCGAGTTCGCCACGCTGCCGGTGATTATGGTGACCGCCCTCTCCCTGCCCGAGGAGCGCATCAAGGGCATCGAGGCCGGCGCCACCGACTTCATCACCAAGCCCTTCAACAAGAAGGAGTTGCTGGCGCGCGTCCAGCTCAGCCTGGCCCTGGCAAAAAGCGAGCGCAACAGCATCGCGCCGCAGTTGCCCGGTGCGATAGTGGTGCTCGATCCTGCCTGGGTCATCCTCTGTCTGTCGCCGCTGGCCGCATTCCTGCTGGGCATCCCCGCCAGCGGCATCAGCAGCCTGGATTTTACCGAGCTGCTCGATCAGGCCGAGAAAGAGCGTGTCCTTTCCGCTGCGCACCCGGAGGAGTTTCGCGTGGTGAACAACGCCAGCGGCGTCTCTCTCGCTGCCAGGCAAACCGTGGTGGCCGGCCCGGGCGGGAACCTGCTGCTGCGCGTGATTGCCTTGAGCGAAGTGCGCAAAGCGGCTGCAGCATGAGCCGGCGAGGAATCTGTATGCACTGTGCAAATTTCAGGAAGGAGGTTTGATATGTCTACGCGATTGTTTTCATTTATGGGTGGCGACGCCGGCCCCTGGCGTGTCACTGCAATGCAGGCAAGAGTGGGCGAGCCGCTGTCTGCGGCGAGCAGGCTGGCCATCGCCTGCGGCGCCGAAATCCCCTACGACCCACATGCGGCCTGGGTCCTGCGCGGCATAACCAGCAATGAACGCTATGTCGTGAGCGATGAGGAAAAGCGCCAGATCGTGGCCCGGCAGCCAGCGCTCGGGCTGCCCGAGGCAAGCTGCGCGGCACTGATCCCCATCCGCAAGAACGCAGCCTGGTGGGCGCTCACACAAAGCGAACGCCAAAAAATCTTTGAGCAACAGTCCAGGCACGCCCAACTCGGGCTGCAGTATTTCCCCGCGCTGGCGCGCAGGCTGCACCACTGCCGTGATGTCTCGGAGAATGAGCCGTTTGATTTCCTCACCTGGTTTGAGTACGCACCGAGCCAGGAGGCGGCGTTCAACCAGCTGCTTGCCGCGTTGCGAGCAACAGAGGAATGGAAATATGTTGAACGGGAAGTTGATATCCGGTTCGTGCGTGAGGAAGTCTAATTCTTAACACAGGGCTTCCATGCCAATAAAAGTGCGGGCCAGTTCGGTGACCGGACAGCACATGCATCGAGACCGCAGACAGTTCTGCCCGGTCTTGCTTAAACAGGAAAGGAAGGAAAATCATGAAGAACACGGAATATGATCAGGATGGATTCCTGGCTGATCCATCGACTTGGGACGAACAGCTGGCACGCAGCATCGCTGCTGAAGAAGGCATAAGCGAACTCGGTGCAGAGCAATGGGCGATCATCCGCTTCCTGCGCGAGCACTATGTCGCGGGCGGCCTGCCGGCCGTCAGCCACGTCTGCCACGTCAATAAGTTCGACGACGACCTGTGCATGACGGAGCTGTTCCCCAGCGTCAGGTCCGCCTGGCGCATTGCGGGCCTGCCCAATCCGGGCGAGGAGGCGAAGGCGTATATGTAAGCCGGGTCAGCTGTTGGTGATCAGTCACCAGGAAAAAAACAGGATCAGGTGATAGCGGTGCTGGGTATAAGGAGACCTAGCAGAACGATGAGTTACGTTCGTAATTGCTGTTCACTATTATGCGTCCGTACGTCCTCTTAATACTTAAGGAAGCGCTGATTAAGTCGTCATACCCGCGAATAACCAGCGACTTGGCTGGCGTTGTTAGCCTGCTTAGTCGAATGGCTAGTTGTTACATCAGGCGGGTATCCAGCTTGTTTATTTGACTGGGTTCCCGCCTTCGCGGGAACGACGATTCTGGACTTATTCAGCGCATCCTTAATAACTGTTAGCTTGCCTAAAAACTATTTTTCAACTTCAGGGAGAATCTAAATGGATGCCGGAACTATCATCTTTGTAGTCGTCATTTTTGTGATATTTGGCTGGTTAGCGGCAGGGGCAGCAAGTAACGGTAGCGCACCCCCTGTAACATCTACTCCTGAGCGCAGAGAAGAATGCAAGGTTTGTGACAAACTTGATGCATGGTGGGCAACACAGGATTGGCTTGGGAAAATTGTTGGTCTGCCCTGGTTCCTTCTTAACAAAGCGGCTTGTGCAATTAAGGGCTGTTAGAAAAGTTAGGGCTAAGGAATAGGTAGGGTCTGGCCTTACAAATGAAATTGCAGCTGTGAATTTATGTTGTCGTGTCAGATGTAAGGCCTGACACTAAGATGTCTCTGTCAAAGGCGGTCTGCCCGCCGTCAGCCACGTCTGCCACATCAACAAATTCGAAAACCTGTGCATCTCGGACATGTTCCACAGCGTCAAATCTGCCTGGCGCATCGCCGGCCTGCCCAATCCGGGCGAGGAGGCGAAGGCGTATTATGTAGGTCGGTTGTCAGCGATCAGCCTCGCTGAGCTTCGTACCCCTTTCAAGCCACCTCCAGCTTTGCGCTTGGCTCCTTGCATCAGCTGCAAGACCGCGCCCCCTGTCTGAAATAACGAGTTGCGACAGCAGTTTGCATTCCCTATGATGCCGGACACGAACTGCCTTGAGTCACGGGACTCAAGGGGGATTCAGTGCGTGCTTATGGTTGTGGACAAGCCGCCCATCAAGAAGGGAAAAAGAAAATGGTCTGGATAAGCGTGGTCGTTGGTGCATTTTGCGGTGTTCTGGCCGCTGGCGTGGCAGTGCTGGTGGTTCGCAAAAGAAAAGAAAATCCACGCTTTTACTCTCTTGTGTTTGCAGGAATAATGGCCTTACTCCTCGCTTTGTCGAATGAGTTCGTTACTCCGATGATCAAAGCCAGTTATGCTGCGAGCAATATCGAGGATTCGCTCCTGGACATTCCGGCGTTCGCTGCCATGAAGCAGCATGATCCGGCAACCTACAACCAGATCGTGGACAGGCTGAAACTCTCGGTATCAAATGGGCAGAGCCTGGCTGCCACGCACGAAGCCATTCAGAACGACATTGCGATGCTGATAGAGAAGCGGCTGCCACATGCGTCTGACGAAGCAGCGGCGATGTACACGAACGTCTTGGTGCAGGAGATGACTGAACTGAAGCAGAACGGCGGGGATTTCTGTTACCGGTTCCTCTTCCCGCAACCGGGGCAGCCTCTCGATATAAGCCGATATCTCTCCGCGCCCACCAAGAAGGCTAACCTTGCCGCATTGGGCGAGGTCATCAGGACTTCTGCGCTTTCACCCCAGACGATTCCCACTGAAGCGGATGTGGCCGCCCTGATCGAGCCCATCATCACGGCATTGGCAAAGCAGCATGGCCAAGACATGGCGATCCTGCAGAACCCGGGCGCACCCGGGGTGGACAAAGGCAAGGTATGCGGAATCATGATTGACATGTATAGCCAGATAGCCTTGCTGCCGCCCGCGCAAGCAGGCAAACTTCTGCGGTATATGTTGGCGCAACCGTGAGTGGAGTCGTTGTGCACTAGCCGCCTGATTGCACTGCCTCTCTCTTCATTCAAACGGGGCGCCATAGGCAATCTGTATAAAAAGCCTGGCCCTGCAAGCAGCATAACCCAACCATATAACAATTTGCTGCCGGGAATGCCCGATTTTCGGCGTGTTAGAATCCACCCAATCAATCAGTTCTAAAGCCAAAGTTCATGGAAACGAAACCCGCCTGTCTAGAGGATCAGGTCATGTGCCACTGCAGTGGCACCAAACGCAGCTACATTCAAAGCCTGTTTGAACAGGGTATGGATATGCAGGCCATTTCCAGGTGGACGGGCGCGCTTTCCGGGTGTGGCGGTTGTGAATGGGATATTGGGGATTTCCTGAAAGAGCTTGACGCGCAACGCGCAAGTGGAACGACCGGCAACAAGCAGATGTGATCGACGGGGCAGATTCCATTGCCTGTTGCGTATGGTCAAGGAAACGCTGAATAGATCGTCATGCTCTCGAAGGCGGGTATCCAGTGGGCCGATTTAACTGGTTCCCGACCGAGCCTGCCCTCGAAGGGTTTAGTCGGGGCGGGAACGATGATTGAAACTTTTCCAGCGTTTCTTTAATAGTGAGACGGCCGTTCATTTACCACAGTGCTATTTTCATTAACCGACGCAGCCAGCGACGAGATGTAGCCAGCGAGTGCTGCGCACCTTGCCTCCAGGTGTCCCAGCTTTTTCTGCTGCAGATAAATCGTCTTGTTCAGTTCCTCAATCTGGTCCTCCTGGAACGCGATTTTCGCCTCTATTTTTTCCAAACGTTCTTCACTCATGAGATGCCCCTGACAATTCGGCGGCTCGCCGGGTAAGGCGGCATTCTAGCTTGCTACCTGCATGCGGAGGGAAAAGCGGGCAGGCACGCCTTCAGGTCTGATGCAAAATACCAAGGGGGAAGAGTGGGGCGAGACAGAAAGTGAGTCTGACTTATGCGTTTTGACGGTTGAGGCATCGTGACATTCTGCATAGAATGCCTGCGCCATCAGCGTTGATGGGCCCCAACCTGAGTGTTTATCGGCTGGGACATATCTTGAATTCAGCGATAGGGAAAAACATGAAAAAAGCAGCGATTTTTGGCTTGGCGCCCCTCTTGTTAACGGCTTGTGGGGTAACTTACGCTCCGCAGTCAGCGCAGGAGCTTCGCCAGGCTGGGAATGAATCAAAGGGTTTTTACAAGGAAGAAAGTCTGACAATTAATCGCTCGGCCGGCGATATTACTAACACCCTGCGAGACAGATCGAAGCAGTGTCTGAATGGAAAGGGGGTGGTGCGTGAAGGTTTTGTTCGCCATAACGGCGTAGTGACACAAAGTGGAACGCAGCATGTCGATTTCAGCACTGTCCTTAATACTCATGGCAAGGGGGCAGAGCTGATTGTACGTGCCACGGTCTCGGGGGACCATTATGTTCAGGTAGCCAAGGTTCCTGACGGTGGCTCCTATGTGAGTATTATTGATGTCACACCGATAGATAAAGCCCACGCCAAGGTAGATATTTACTATCACACGAGGTTGCCAACGTTATTGGCCGGAATGAAAGGCTGGGTGACTGGTACGGACTTGAAATGTCCAGAAATATATAAGGACTACAATATGTAGCACACGCGAGTTCGGGTCAGGCCTCACATTTCACACGGCGACGGCCATGTCAAATGTAAGGCCTGACCCTCAGATTCCATCCAGCCGCCGGGAGCTATGAGGTGTCAATTCTTCCTATTTTCGCGCGCTCTTACCTGGTTCAACAGCCCAGAGAATGAACCAACCCGAACTAGTATGTCTGGAAAGACGCTCAGAAATAGGCGGGTGCCGTCATAAAATTCAGATGCAATTCCAACCACGGCCATCGAATCAATCTCAGTTATTGCGCGATACTGCAAGAGCGCATCGGCATCCCGGTGCGCAATAGTGGCGTTGCGCAAGAAGTAAAATTGCTTTTGAGCTTTTTGCTGCGCACTTCGCACCATCCGTAACGCTTCCGTGATTTTGCGCTTGGCATCCTCTGGTATGCCGGCGTCTGCCAAGGACTGACGCAATTTGTTTCCCGCGACTTTGTCCATGTCCAGTTCATGAATCGTCAACAGGATAATTCGCGCATAGAGGGAGCGCTTCCATGGGTCCGGGTGGGTAAGCGCGTCAATTTTCACAGCCTGAATATCCCTGTCGGCGATGAGAAAGAACAAACCAAGATTCAGAAGAACCGAGTTTGACTCAAATCCATATCGCCGCGACTTTGCTGTCTGCTTGGCATACTCGGCAAGCGCGCTAGCAAGGGCTCGTTCCCTTTTCCGCTCTTTGAACGGCAGAACGCGCCTCATGACGAATCTTGCTACTCCCCTGCCAGCCTTGCGCATTCGGAGTCTCCAATACCTCTTCATCAGGGCGCGATTATGTAGCTGTATATTACGGCGATCAGCGGTCATTTAGTTTCAGCGGGTGTGTTCAATTCCTGGTGGTCGTAATCATGAATGGTCTATCCCGCCATGTCGCCTGGGCCTCCCCCTAAGCCACACCGCTTTCTCGAGCTGACTCTATCAGCGAATTTGACTGCTGGACGATTTGGGCAGCTTGTTCAACATTCGTCCTATAGGCTTCTGTATCGGTAAGCATCCGTTGCAGTTCCAACAAGAGCTTCGACTCCAATATTTCCAGCAGATAGTGATAAATGGCATCACCATGTTGCTCGATGGTTGTGGCAAATTCTGGCAAGGCCGTTTTGACCAGGCTGGCAATTTTTTCATTGCTGACCAGCTTCGCGGGCATCCCAAATCTAAGTACCTGCGCCTTCACCATGGCCTGAATGGCGATTGAATTATAGGCTGCGAAGTATGCCCATCCCATGGGTGAGACGAAGGGGCGGGCCTTATGGGGCTCCCCGAAGGTAATTTTGGTTGGATCGGCAAACTGTGAAAACATTTCGAATGCCTGCCGCATCTTCGGGTTATTCTCAGCGGCTTTTGCGACTGCCTCGAAGTCGTACTGTGCCAGTATCTCAGCCATATTCCGGAGAGGGGCCAAATTGTTAAAGGCGTCCCATAGCTGGTCGACTGCCTCAAGCCGCCGCTTGTCGATCGCCATCTGCCTACTAGCCATGGCGCTCATGGCGCCACCACGCATAGCCGCCAGCTCATTCTCCTTGGCGCGCAGGTCAGCCTTAAGCGCCTCCTCCTTTGTCTTTAGTTCCGCCTTGAGGTTTTCCAGCTTTGTGTCGAACTCATGCTTCACTGAATGCGTCAGACGGTTCGCAATTACGTTGCGAAGAAGCCACCCAATCACGAGAACTACGACAGTCGGTATAGACGACCACAACAGCATAAGCCCATCCATCGATGACACCTCCATAATGGCAAAAAACGACCAGCGACCGGCGTGAAATGCAGCCGCACTGGGTATGATGGCATTATTTGGTTCGCTGAGGTGTCAAATCAGGGCACGGAGCTGCCTGTTTAGAAAATTCTGGGACGTCTGCTATGGCGCTGTCCGGACATTCACACGCAACCACGCAAAGTCCGCAATGGCCGAATAGCAGGCATGAGCGTCAATTTTTCTGACCGACTCTAATGGGCGCAAAGCCCCCCACGGCAGCAGTTAATGTCGCTGGGATTATGCATGCACACCATAATCAGCTAAGCCTCTCCATACTCTGTTACAATGCGCCCCGCAACAATAGCTTCAGTCTCGTTGTTGCTGCCGATTCCGGTTTTGCTTTACCCCATCCATCTGCCTAAGACTGGCGCCTCTCAGGGCGACAGGCCGATATTTCCCAGGAACACAAAATGACTTTCGCAAATCTCGGCTTGTCCGAAGAAATCCTCCGCGCTATTACCGAGCGTGGTTACACCTCACCCACCCCTATCCAGGCGCAGGCCATTCCGGTCGTACTTGCTGGCGGCGACCTGCTGGCCGGCGCGCAGACCGGCACCGGCAAGACTGCAGGTTTTACCCTGCCGATCCTGCAGCTGCTCACGCAAAAACCAGCCGCCGCCGGCAAGGCGCACATCCGCGCGCTGGTGCTGATCCCCACGCGTGAACTCGCCGCCCAGGTGGAAGAGAGCGTGCGCGATTATGGCAAGCACCTGAAGCTGAATTCGATGACGATGATAGGCGGGGTGAACATCAATCCGCAGATCAATCGCCTGCGCAGCCGCGTGGATATTCTGGTGGCGACACCGGGACGCCTGCTCGACCACCTGCAGCAAAAGACGGTTGATCTTTCGCACGTGGAAATTCTGGTGCTGGACGAAGCCGATCGCATGCTGGACATGGGCTTTATCCGCGACATCAAGAAGATTCTTGCGGTGCTGCCCAAACAACGGCAGAACCTGCTGTTCTCCGCCACCTTCTCCGACGAGATCAAGGCGCTGGCCGATGGTTTGCTCAACAAGCCGGCGCTGATTGAAGTGGCGCGCCGCAATGCAACGGCCGAGCTGATCACGCAGAAGATCTATCCGGTGGACCGCGAGCGCAAGCGCGCACTGCTCACCCAGCTGATCAAGGACAATAACTGGTTCCAGGTGCTGGTGTTTACCCGCACCAAGCATGGCGCCAACAACCTGGCCGAGAGCCTGAACAAGGACGGCATCACGGCCATGGCGATACACGGTAACAAGAGCCAGGGCGCACGCACGCGTGCGCTGGCCGAGTTCAAGAGCGGCAAGCTGCAGGTGCTGTGCGCAACCGATATCGCCGCGCGCGGTATCGACATCAGCGAATTGCCGCACGTGGTGAACTATGAGCTGCCCAACGTTGCCGAAGACTATGTGCACCGCATTGGCCGTACCGGCCGTGCCGGCAGCGAAGGCGAGGCCAGCTCGCTGGTGTGCATCGACGAACACAAGCTGCTGCACGACATCGAGCGTTTGATCAAGCGCGAAATCCCGGTGGTGCAGATACCCGGCTTTGAGCCGGACCCGCGCATCAAGGCCGAGCCTATCCTGAACGGCCAGAATCGCGGCCAGGGTGGTGGACGTGGCCAGCCGCGCGGCAATGGCCAGGGCCGTGGTGGCCAGGGCAAGCCGCAGGGGCAGCCCCGAGCTCCCGGTCAGGGCGCAGGCCAGGGCCAAGGCCGCTCGCAGCAGGCCCCGCGTGCGGGTGCTGGTCAGCCTCGTGCAGCTGCTGCGCAGCCACGCAGCGGCGCGGCCGGGCATGCCAAGCCGGCGGCCGGACGCGATGCAGTGCCGGCACTGCATCGCACCGGCGGCCGCGGCCGCTAAATGGCTGGGGCAGGGCAATTGCATTGCCCTGCCAATGCGGCTAAAGTTTAGCTTGGCCCCAGAGCCTGGGTGTTTCTTGATTAATCTATTGAGGACAAAAAAAATGAAAAAATACATGATGAGTTTTAGCAGCCGTGTGTTGATGGTCAGCATGATCAGCATGAGTGTGTGGATGCCCAGTGCGCAGGCAGGCATGGTCAGCAGCGAGCAGATGATAGCCAGCCAGGCCAGCGAGCAGAATCGCGAGCGTGTACGTGCACTGTTCGAGCGTCAGGATGTGCGCGAGCAGCTGCAGGCCAGAGGCGTGGATGCCGATGCCGCCCGTGCCCGCGTGGACGCGCTGACCGATGAAGAAGTGGCCAGCATCAACGGCAAGCTCGACAGCCTGCCCGCCGGTGGCGATATCGTCGGTGCGGTGGTGTTCGTGTTTATCGTGTTGCTGATTACCGACCTGCTGGGTCTGACCAAGGTGTTCCCATTTACCAGGTCAGTACGTTAATCGTTACAGCTGAATGATCAGTTGGCATAACGCCCGCCAGTTAGCGGGCGTTTTCTTTCTGGCGCTGCTGGCGGGCTGCGTCACCCCGCAAACGGCGGCGCTGCGCAGCGCGCCACCGCCCGGCCTGCCCGCGCGGGCAGAGCTGGAGCAGGTGGTGTTTTACGCGCAGGAAGAACACCAGTGCGGGCCGGCAGCGCTGGCCATGGCGCTGCAGCATGCCGGGCAGAATGTTGCGCCGGAGCAGCTGAAAGAATTGTTGTACCTGCCTGAAAAGCAGGGCAGCCTGCAGGCGGAAATGCTCGCCTCGGCGCGCCGTAACGGCACGCTGGCGTATGTGTTGCAGCCGAAACTGCGGGATGTGCTGAGCGAGGTGGCCGCGGGTAACCCGGTGCTGGTGTTGCAGAACCTGGGGCTGAGCTGGTACCCCGTGTGGCATTACGCCGTGGTGGTGGGTTACGACCTGCGCAGCGAGGAAATTATTTTGCGCTCCGGCCTTGAGCGCAGGCAGCTGCTGACTTTCATCACCTTCGAGAACACCTGGGCACGCAGCGGGCACTGGGCCATGCTGGTGCTGCCGCCGGGGCGCATGGCGCAAACGGCCAGTGCGGAAGGCTATGTGCAGAGCATCATCGCGCTGCAGCACAGCAGCCCTGCTACTGACGTATGGCCGGCTTACCGCGCGGCCATGCAGCGCTGGCCGGATAATCTGCTCACGCAAATTGCGGCCGGGAATTTTGCCTACCAGCACGGCGAGCTGAAGCAGGCGCAGGAGTTTTTTGAGCAGGCGGCAGAGCGGCACCCCGATGCAGTGGCGGCGCTGAACAACCTGGCGCAGACGCTGAGCGACCAGGGAAAATACGAGGATGCCGCGCTGGTGGCGCGCCGCGCCGTGGCTTTGGGCGGGCCGCTGAATGCGCAGGCGCGCAGCACTTTGGCAGAAATTGAACAGCACCTTGGTGCAAACAGGAGCAGCAAATGACAGCACAACATGACAACATCTCGCCGGCCAGCAGTGATCGCTCCAGCGAGGAAATGATCGCCGCGACGCAGCGCTGGGTGGATCGCGCCGTGATCGGCCTTAACCTGTGCCCCTTCGCCAAGGCGGTGCAGGTGAAAAAACAGGTGCGTTATGTGGTGAGCAGCGCAACGACACAGGAAGAGTTGATGAGCGACCTGATCCGCGAGCTGGAAAAGCTGGCGGAAACCTCGCCCGAGAAGATCGACACCACGCTGCTGATCCATCCCTACGTGCTCACCGACTTCCTCGACTACAACGATTTTCTCGATGTGGTCGACGAGGTGCTGGAAGAGCTCGATCTGGCCGGCGAGCTGCAGGTGGCCAGCATGCACCCGCACTACCAGTTTGCCGATACGCACGAGAACGATATCGAGAACTACACCAACCGCTCGCCGTACCCGACCCTGCACCTGTTGCGCGAAAGCAGCGTGGATGCGGCTGTGGCGGCCTTTCCCGAAGCCGACAAGATCTTCGACAAGAATATCGAGACCATGCGCGAGCTTGGCCATGACGGCTGGGACAAGCTGTGGCTGGATGATGCAGCCAGGACAGACAAGAAATAAAACTGCCAGATGAGCACTAGCGATTTTTCATTATTGACGCCGGACTGCGTGCTGAACGCGCTGGATAGCATCGGCCTGCGCAGCGACGGGCGCATGCTTGCGCTCAACAGCTACGAGAACCGCGTCTACCAGATCGGCATGGAGGATGGCGCGCCGGTGGTGGCCAAGTTTTATCGCCCGCTGCGCTGGACGGATGCGGCGATACTGGAAGAGCATGCTTTCGTGCAGGAACTGTTCGAGCGCGAAATTCCGGTGGTGCCGGCACTGGCGCTGGTCGGCGGCAAGACCCTGCACGAGTTCGAGGGCTATCGCTTCGCGGTGTTTCCGCGCCACGGCGGCCGTGCCCCCGAGCTGGAAAACCGCGACACGCTGGAATGGATGGGGCGCTTTCTCGGGCGCATCCACGCCATCGGCGCGCTCAGGCCGTTTCAGCATCGTCCCGAACTGAACATCGATACTTTTGGTGTGGCGCCGCGCGATTATCTGCTGGCGCACAACTTCATTCCGGCCGATCTCGACGCGGCTTATCGCAGCGTGGTCGAGCAGGCGCTACAGGGCGTGCGCCACTGCTTTGAGCGCGCCGGCAAGGTGAGCACGCTGCGCCTGCACGGCGACTGTCATGCCGGTAACGTGCTGTGGACAGACGACGGCCCGCATTTCGTCGACTTCGACGACAGCCGCATGGGGCCTGCGGTGCAGGACCTGTGGATGCTGCTGTCGGGCGAACGTGCCGACATGGTGCGGCAGCTGAGCGATGTGCTGGCGGGCTATGAAGACTTTCACGATTTCGATGCGCGCGAGCTGCATCTGATCGAGGCGCTGCGCACCCTGCGCCTGATTCATTACTCTGCCTGGCTGGCGCAGCGCTGGGATGACCCGGCCTTCAAGCAGGCGTTCCCGTGGTTCAACACGCAGCGCTACTGGCAGGACCGTATACTGGAATTGCGCGAACAGATTGCGTTGATGGAGGAGGCGCCGTTATGGCAGAGCTGAAAGGATACATATCGTAGGTCGGGTTAGCGCAGCGTAACCCGACACTGAATGCAAATTTTAAAGATGTCGGGT
>JBGPPE010000009.1:0-31825 GCA_041488395.1 Gallionellaceae bacterium | reverse complement strand
CGGCGGGTGGCCTGTATGTCTGGTATGAAATCCAGCCGCCCAAACCGTTGCCTCGCCGCGCCCCGCCTCCCGCAGCGGAACTCGCCAGCACCCCGACCCCCAGGCCTCTGGTGCAGCCACCCGTAGCAATGCCGCTTGCCGCAGAAAAGCCGCAAGTTGCGCAGCAGAGCACTCAGTCCGCTACAGAAGATCAGCCACGGATCGCGCGCAAACCGGTAGCACGTCGTGCGGCATCGAATATCCTCATTGAGCGGCAGCCGGAAGTTGCCGTGGTCGACCCCACGCTGACAGCCGGCTACCAGGCTTATCAGAGCGGTGATTACGGTACGGCATGGCAACGCTACCGCGAGGTCCTGCAGAAGGATGCCCAAAATCGCGACGCATTGCTCGGTATGGCGGCTATCGCCCAGCAACAGGGGCAGGATGATGTTGCGGCGCAATATTACCGCCAGGTGCTGCAGCAGGATCCGCGCGACCCGGTGGCTAATGCCGGCATGGCATCCTTTACCACGGGTGATGTCGCCAGCAAGGAAAGCCGTTTGAAGCAGCTGCTCACACAAAGCTCGCAGTCCGCCGCGCTGCATTTTGCACTGGGTAATCTTTATTCAGAGCAGTCACGCTGGGGAGAGGCGCAACAGTCCTATTTCAATGCATTCCGGCTGGAACCCATCAATGCACTGTTCGCTTTCAGCCTGGCCAGCAGCCTCGATCATCTCGGCCAGAGCAAGCTCGCTGTACAGTATTATCAGCAGGCCCTGCAGCTCGACACATCGGGAAGCTCCGGCTTTGATCGCACTGCAACACAGCAACGCCTGGACAAACTGAATGCTCATTAAAACTGAGATGGCCTAGACCGCAGCAAGCCTAAAGCGCAGAAAGACAGACATGGCAGTACTGCAACCCAACTCTCAGCAACCCATCGGACAGCTGCTGATGGCGAAAGGCGTGATCAGCGAAGATCAGCTGCGCATTGCCGTTCAGGAACAAAACCGCACGCACCAGCCGCTGGGTTCTTTGCTCGTGCGCCTGGGCTTCCTTTCCGAGGCCACCATCCGTGATGTGCTCTCGGAAAATCTGGGCAAGGAAAGCGTCGACCTCACTACCGTCATCATCGACTCGGCGGCCATTGGCCTGATTCCCAAGGACGTGGCCAGGCGCTACCAGCTGCTGCCGCTTTCCGTGGACAAGGTCAGCAAATCGCTGACCCTGGCCATCTCCGACCCGGACAACATCATCGCGCTGGACCAGGTGCGCGCCCTGCTGCGCGACGAATATCGTTTGCTGACGCAGGTTGCCAGCGAGTCCGATATCGTACGCGCGATCGACCAGTATTACGGCTTCGAGCTCTCCATCGACGGTATCCTGCACGAAATCGAGCCAGGCGACATGGAGTACCAGACCACCTCGCAGGGGGTCAACGAATTCAGCCAGCCGGTGGTGCGCCTGATCGATGCCCTGTTTACCGAGGCGGTGCAGCAAGGTGCATCCGACATCCACTTCGAGCCCGAGAGCAGCTTCCTGCGCATCCGCTACCGCGTCGATGGCGTATTGCGCCAGGTGCGCAGCCTGCACAAGAGCTTCTGGCCGGCCATGGTGGTGCGCATGAAGGTGATGAGCGGGATGAATATCGCCGAAACACGCGCCCCGCAGGACGGCCGCATGTCGCTGCGCCTGTCCGGCCGCCCCATCGATTTTCGTGTGGCTTCGCACCCCACCACGCATGGCGAAAACCTGGTGCTGCGCATACTGGATCGCCAGAAGGGCATTGTCCCGATCAACCAGATCGGCCTGGACGACGCCGCCCTGAACACGCTCAAGCTGATTATCGCCAAACCGGAAGGCATCATTCTGGTCACCGGCCCCACCGGTAGCGGTAAAACCACCACGCTTTACTCGGTGCTGAACCACGTTAACACCGAGTCGGTCAACATCATGACCCTCGAAGACCCGGTGGAATATCCCATTCCGCTGATACGCCAGTCATCGGTGAACGAGGCCGCCAAGCTCGATTTTGCCAGCGGTATCCGCTCCATGATGCGGCAAGACCCGGACATCATCCTGGTCGGCGAAATACGTGACCACCCCACCGCGGAAATGGCGTTCCGCGCCGCCATGACCGGTCACCAGGTTTATTCCACACTGCACACCAACTCGGCCATCGGCGCGATCCCGCGCCTGCTCGATATTGGCATCCTGCCCGACATCATGGCCGGCAATATCATCGGCATCATTGCGCAGCGTTTGATCCGCGTGCTGTGCCCGCACTGCAAATATCCTTACACGCCCGACTACCGCGAGCGCAAACTGCTGGATGTCGGCGCCACTGCCGATATCACCCTGTATCGCGCCGCCGGCTGCGACATGTGCCGCCACCAGGGCTACAACGGCCGCCAGGCGATTATGGAAATCTTCAAGATGGACACTGATATCGACGATCTGGTGGCGCATCGCGCCAGCATCCGCGAGCTGAAAAATGCGGCGCTGGAAAAAGGTTTCCGGCCGCTGGCACAGGACGGCCTGAGGCGCGTAGTGCAGGGCGTGACCTCGCTGGCAGAGGTCGCTCGTGTAGTAGACCTCACCGACCGGATGGGCTGACCTCACCATGGCAATGTACGCATACAAGGCAGTCAACAGCCAGGGCAAAACCTCGAGAGGACTGCAGGATGCCGCCAACGTGGTTGATCTTGAACTGCACCTGAAGCGCAGCGGCCTCGACCTGATCGATGCCAAGCTCTCGGAGAATGACCTGTCGTTCGGCCGCCAGAAAATCAAGCGTGCCGACCTGATCACCTTCTATTTCAACCTGGAACAGCTAACCAGTGCCGGGGTACCGCTGCTGGAATGCCTGGCCGATTTGCGCGACAGCATGGAAGAGCCGATTTTTCGCGAAATCATTGCCAACCTGGTGCAGTCCATCGAAGGCGGCAAAAAGCTTTCCCAGGCCATGGCGCAGCACCCCAATGCATTCGACAAGATTTCCATCAGCCTGACCCATGCCGGTGAGGAGAGCGGGAAACTCGGACAAATATTCAAGCACCTCACCGAGTCATTGAAATGGCAAGACGAGATGGCCTCGCAAACCAAGAACATGATGATCTATCCGATCTTCGTCGGCACCGTGGTAGTGGCGATCACATTTTTCCTGATGATCTATCTGGTGCCGCAGCTGGTAGGTTTCATCAAGGGCATGGGGCAGGACATTCCGTTCCAGACCCGCATGTTGCTGGCCACCTCGGCCATCTTTGTCAATTACTGGTACATCCTGCTGGCCACACCATTCATTCTGTACGGAGCCTTCAAGGCATCCCTGCTCCTGAACCCCGACCTGCAATACCACCTGGACAAGCTGAAGCTGAACATCTGGCCGACCGGCCCCATCCTGCGCAAGATCATCCTGGCGCGCTTCGCCAACACCTTTGCCATGATGTATGGCTCGGGCATCACCATCCTGGAATGTCTGGCCAACTCGCGCAACCTGGCCAACAACCAGGTGATCGCCCGCAGCCTCGACCATGTGGTGAAAGAAATCGAGGCCGGCAAAAACCTGACCCAGAGCTTCCAGAAAACCGGCATTTTCCCGCCGCTGGTTATCCGCATGCTCAAGGTCGGCGAGGCAACCGGCCAGCTCGACCAGGCGCTGATGAATGTCAGCTATTTTTATGACCGCGATGTCAAAGACTCAATCAAAAAAGTGCAAGTGATGATAGAACCCGTCATGACACTCATCCTCGGCGCCCTGCTGGGCTGGGTGATGCTATCCGTACTCGGCCCGATATACGACATCATCGGCAAGGTAAAAATATGAGCCGAAAAACCTTACTCTTCCTCAGCACCGACAGCTTCCAGGCTTATGCGCTGGACCGGGGCGTGTTAACCCAGGCGCAGAATTTCAGCGACGATGCCCGCGGTCGCGAGCAATTTTCCGAATTTCTGAAAACCCGCCAGGCCCGCGCGTATCTGCTGACCGACATGATAGAAGAGGATTTCCGCCAGGAAACCGTTCCTCATCTGACCGGCTCCAGCCAGCACGCGCTGATCCAGCGCAAATTCGAACAGTATTACCGCAACACCACCTTCCGCATGGCCCGGCTGCAACAGCGCCAGCCTGATGGACGGCGCGATGACGAGATGCTGTTTTCGGCGTTGACCAATCCTGGGCGAATCTCGGCATGGGTTGAGCCCCTGCTGCAGAACCACACACCGCTGGTTGGCATCTATTCCCTGCCCCACATCTGCACACCGCTGATCAGGGACATTGATTCCAACCATCTGCTGCTGCTGTCATGGGAAAAGAACGCCGGTTTGCGGCAAACCTATTTCCTCAACAAGCGCTTGCGCTTTTCACGGCTTACCCCGCTCAATCCGGACAGCTCTTTCAGCGAGGCCATCGCAACCGAAGCAGCGCGCACCCAACAGTACCTGCACAGCCTGAGCCTGACACCACCGGGCGAAATGCTGAGCGTGCACATCATCTGCCATGCTGATGACAAATCAGTCCTGCAAACGCAGTTGCATAACAACGGCACCATGCAATATGCCTATCTGGATATCCAGGCACTCGGTCGGCAGATCAAGTCAAAGGAAGTCTATGCAGATTCCGATGCCACGCCCCTGTTCCTGCATCTGCTTGCCAGCAAGCCGCCACGCAGCCAGTATGCCAACGCAACGCACACGCATTATTTCCAGCTCTGGCAAATACGGCACATCCTGTTTGGTCTGGCTGCGCTTGCTGCGCTGGTCTGTCTGGCCTGGAGCGCACTGCTGCTGGATGAAACCAGCACAATCGAAGCAGAGAATGCCCCCATCAGCGCCCAGGTAAGCCGCATGAGCCACGAGACCCAGCAAATCCTGCAGAGCTTCCCCAACACCAGCGTGCCTGCCGCAGACATGAAAAGCGCGGTCACCCTGTTGCGCCAGCTGAGCAACTATTCGGCCCCCGCGCAAGAAGTACTCAGCGGACTCGGCAGCGCGCTGGATAATTTCCCGCGCATACGCACCGGCAAACTTTCCTGGAAAACCAGTGCTGCGCCTGCCAGCGGCAGCACATCCAACTTGCCCGCGCAGATAATCACCTTTAACGGTGAATTATCCGACTTTGGCAACGACTACCGCGGTGAACTGAACTATCTGGACAACTTCCAGCAAGCGCTGACGCTAAACGGCTACACCGTCAGCCTGAGCAAGGCCCCGCTGGATTTCAGCTCCAAAGGCACCATTAATGCCGATGTCAGCGATACGCAGGACAAGCCCGCCGAGTTCTCGCTGCAACTGGTCTGGAGCCCAAAACAATGACCTTCTCTCAATCTGATTTGCCCCATATTCGCTGGAGCCTGCTGACCTTCCTGGTGGTGCTGGGCGTCGGTGCCAGCGCGGTTTATCTCAGCCAGAAGATTGCCGATGCAGCACTGCGCAACAAGAACGCGTCACAACAACAACTCAGCGAAGCGCGCAACAAGCTGAATGCCGCCCGCGACGACAGGGACAACCTCTCCACCTATGCCGCCGAATATGAAGCATGGGTTAAACACAAGGTCATCGGCGACGAACAGCGGCTCGACCTGATCGAAGGCCTCGAAGCACTGCGCAAAAAAGAACGCGTGGTCGACTTCAAATACACCATTGCACCGCAAGCCCCCTACACCCCCTTGCCCGCCCTCAATAGCGGCAACTTTGAGCTCAAACAAAGCACCATGACCCTGCAATTGCAACTGCTGCACGAAGAGCAGCTGATCAGGTTCTTCAACAGCCTGCGCAGCGACATCAAAGGCTGGTTCATGCTTGACCATTGCGCCATGGAACGAGCCACCGATTCGGCGGTCTCATCAGCACAACTCAAGGCCGAATGTTCGGGAAGCTGGATAACCATCAAGAACAGGAATGCAAAATGAAAAAATTGCCTTTGTTCCTGCTGTTCTGCCTCTTCGCGCCACTGCACCTGGCAAACGCCAGGGAGCTTGGGCGCATTTTCTTTACGCCCGAGCAGCGTCAGCTGCTGGAAAGCGGCCAGCTGCGCGCCGATGCCGAGAATGGCGGCTCCTCTGCAACCATCATTGTCAATGGCATCGTCCAGAAACGGGGTGGCAAGCGCACCGTGTGGATCAACGGCATCGCGCAGCCAGCAGGTCAGAGCAATGAACAAAGTCCCGCTGCCACACATGTTGTAGTGCCCGGAAAATCCAGATCCGTGCAGCTCAAGGTCGGTCAGAAACTGCTGCTCGACCAGCCCACTACTCAAGCTGCCCCCGAACAAGGGCAGCAATAGGCGCTCATGCGTACGCATCGCGCACATATGCACTCGCCGCTCCATACACAACAGCGCGGAGCGGCTCTGCTGATTATGCTGGTGATTCTGATCGCCGGTGCCACAGCCATGCTGCTGCACACGCTCAACAGCACAACGCTGCGCCTGGAGCGCGATAAGGTTACTGCTGATGCGCTGGCACAGGCCAAGGAGGCGCTGATTAGTTATGCAGTTTCAAGTGATAACTCAGGCTCAGCATCGGCTAGGCCAGGCAATTTTCCCTGCCCTGACAAACACGCTCCCAATACTGTCAATTACGGAACGGAGTCCAGCCCCTGTTCTGCTGGAGATTTGGGCCGAGTCCCATGGAAAACCTTATGTATTGCACAGCCAGTTGATGGTAGCGGAGAGTCATTGTGGTATGCGTTATCAGGAAACTTCCGTAAATCCGCCAGCATCATAAACAGTGACACAAAAGGCACTCTGATCGTATATGACGGCAGTGGAAACCTACTTACACCGCCTGGTTCCGAGGCCGTTGCAATCATCTTCGCACCAGGCAATGCTATCGGCACTCAGGTAAGAAACTCAGCATCAGATCAGACGTCCGCCTCAAATTATCTGGATATAGGCCCCACCTCAATAAACAACGCGACAGTCAATGGACCTTTTATCGCTGCCAGCTCAAGCGACACCTTTAATGACCGTTTGCTCATTATCAGGACCAAGGACTTCATGCCCATCGTTGAAAAAAGGGTCGCCAAAGAAATAAAAAACATCCTGACAAATTATTACTCGACACACGGGGCCTACCCATATCCGGCCAACTTAAGTGTTTGCAAGGACAGCCTGACCTGCACAAGTGACACTACCATTTGCAGAGGCCGCCTGCCTTTTGTTGCACAACCAGTCGACTGGTCTGGCAGCAACTCTCTACCAGCCACAGGCATCTCACCTTGGTTTAGCACCAATAATTGGTATTTGGTTTTCTATTACAGCGTCGGCACAAGTCGCCTGGCCAGTGCACCATCTGGCTGCAATCCGACTCTGAATGTTTCAGGCAACAGTGCACCCGGCTTGTTTTTCATGCCTGGCTCACCATTGGGCTCTATCAATCGCACTTACCCCAACAGCAACGTATCCTGGTACTTGGAAGACGCCGAAAATCAGAATCTGGACGACAACTACGTTACTCCAACCTCAATCTCCAATGATCAACTCTATGTGCTCCCCTAGCATCAAAAGATGTCTTCGCCACAATACCGACAAAGGATTCACCCTGGTCGAAATGGCTATTGTGCTGCTAATCGTCGCATTGCTGCTGGGTGGTTTGCTGCCCACAATCAGCAGCCAGATTGAACAGCAACATCGCAACGACACACGCAAACAAATCGAAGAAATTCGTCAGGCACTGTTTGGGTATGCGATTATAAACGGCAGGCTTCCTTGCCCGACCAATCAGGCAGATCCCACTAACATCAACTACGGCTCCGAAGATCCTCTTCTGTGCAATACCGAGGGTTACCTGCCTTGGAAGACACTGGGGGTCAGCGAAACTGATGCCTGGGGTAGCAAACGCAGCGCTATGGGTGATCCATGGACAGGCTATTGGCGCTATCGGGTCGACCGGAATTTTTCCAGCCCTGCTCTTTTCAATCTAGCTACTGGCTTCGGCTCCTGCCCAGTAGGCGCCCCTGCCAGTGATTGCCTGGAAATTCGAGATAGTTCTGGCAACAGTTTAACCAACACAACGGAACGTCCTGTGGTCATCGTGTACTCTACTGGCCCGAATTTCACAGCTGATGGCCAGAATGCCAGCCTTGAAGCCTTGGGCGGCATCTATCAGAACGATGTGCCCAACCCCAATTTTGACGACATTCTGATCTGGATTTCACGTCCACAGCTATTCAACCGCATGGTGTCCGCCGGCAAACTGCCCTAGGCCTTGCGCCAGCTAGTTCCCTGGGCGTTGTCTTCCAGCACGATTCCTGCCGCCAGCAATTCCTTGCGTATGCGATCAGCCTCGGCATAGTTCCTGGCCTGCTTGGCGGCGATGCGCGCGGCGATTTGCGCGTTGATGTGCGCTTCGTCCAGCCCCGCTGCCGCCCCCCCTTGCAGAAACTCAGCCGGGTCGCGTTGCAGCAAACCCAGCGTTGCAGCCAGTGCCTTGAGCTGCGCAGCGAGTGGGAGTGAAGCAGTCTTGTTCACTTCGTTGGCCAGATCAAACAGCACGGCCATCGCTTCGGGCGTATTGAAATCATCGTCCATGGCCGTCTTGAAGCGCTGCGCATGGGCTTCCTGCCAGTCAACTGCCCCCTCTCCCCCTGCCCCTCTGGTGGAACTACTAGCCATTCGACTAGACGGCAAAGCCGCCAAGTCGCTGGTTATCCCGCCTGCAGGAGAGGGGAGATATTTGAGTGCGGTATACAAACGGCTGAGTGCGCTCTTGGCATCGTCGATGTGCACGTCCGAGTAGTTCAACGGGCTGCGGTAATGCGCGCGCAGGATGAAGAAGCGCATCACCTCGGCATCAAATTTTTGCAGCACTTCGCGGATGGTGAAGAAATTGCCCAGCGACTTGGACATCTTTTCGTTGTCCACGCGCACGAAGCCGTTATGCATCCAGTAATTTACAAACTGGCACTGGTGAGCGCCTTCCGATTGCGCGATTTCATTCTCGTGGTGCGGGAACTGCAAGTCGGCACCGCCACCGTGGATGTCGAAATGCTTGCCAAGGATTTCCGAGCTCATCGCCGAGCATTCGATATGCCAGCCCGGACGTCCCGGCCCCCACGGCGATTCCCATTTCACTTCGGCCGGCTCGCTGTCCTTGGCGTGTTTCCACAGCACAAAATCGAGCGGGTCATTTTTTCCATCGGCCACATCGACGCGCTCGCCGGCACGCAGGTCTTCCAGCGACTTGCCGGAAAGCTTGCCGTAGCCGGCAAATTTGCGCACCGCGTAGTTCACGTCGCCATCTGCAGCGCGGTAGGCGATGCCGTTCTTCTCCAGCTGCGCGATGAGCTCCAGCATCTGCGGCACATACTGGGTGGCACGTGGCTCATGGTCCGGTGCCAGCACACCCAGCGCGCGTTCGTCTTCATGCATCGCGTCGATAAAGCGCTGCGTCAGCGCATGGATGGACTCGCCGTTTTCCGCGGCACGCTTGATGATCTTGTCGTCGATGTCAGTGATATTGCGCACATAGGTCACCTCATAACCGGAAGCCTTCAGCCAGCGATAGACCATGTCAAATACCACCATCACGCGCGCATGGCCGGCATGGCAATAGTCGTACACGGTCATGCCGCACACATACATGCGCACCTTGTTGGGTTCGATGGGGGTGAAGACCTGCTTGTCGCGGGCGAGTGTGTTGTGAATTTTCAGCATTTGAGAACCTTTTTCATCCGCAGATTACACAGATTCACGCAGATTCAATCCATCTAATCTGCGTAATCTGCGGATAAGTTTTTAGCCTTGCTCCTTGGCCCAGGAGTCCTTGAGCGTCACCGCGCGATTGAATACCAGCTTGCCACCCGGCTGATGGTCGCGCCGGTCGGTGCAGAAATAGCCCAGGCGCTCGAACTGGTAGCGCGTCTCCGGGGCCGCATCCTTCACGCATGCCTCGACCCAGCCCTGCACCACGGTGAGCGAGTTCGGGTTGAGATGGGTGCAGAAATCCACATCGCGGTCGGCATCCGGTTCCGGCACGGTAAACAGCCGGTCGTACAAACGGATCTCCGCCGGAAGCGCGTGCTCACGCGAGAGGAAATGGATCACCCCTTTCACCTTGCGCCCTTCCGGGTTCTTGCCGAGGGTATTGTGGTCGATGCTGCAGCGCAGCTCGATCACCTTGCCGGCCGCATCCTTCACCACCTCGTCGCAGCGCATCACGTAGCTGTAGCGCAGCCGCACCTCGCCGCCGAGAGTGAGCCGTTGCCAACCTGCCGGCGGCACTTCGGCAAAATCATCCGCCTCGATGATCAGCTCTTGGGCGATCGGCACCACGCGGCTGCCGAACTCGGGATGGTTGGGATGGAAACCTGCCTCACGCGACTGTGCGCCGTCGAAATTGGTGATAGTCACCTTGAGCGGATTGATCACCGCCATCACCCGCGCTGCACGTGCCTCCAGGTCTTCGCGGATGGCGCCTTCCATCACCGCCATGTCGACGATGTTTTCGCTCCTGGAAACGCCGATGCGCCTGGCAAATTCGCGGATGCCTTCCGGCGTGTAGCCCCGCCTTCTCATCCCGGAAATCGTGGGCATGCGCGGGTCGTCCCAGCCACTCACGTGCTTCTCGTTCACCAACTGCAGTAGTTTGCGCTTGCTGGTGATGGTGTAGTGCAGCTCCAGGCGCGAAAACTCGTATTGGCGCGGGTGACAGGGGATGGTGATATTGTCCAGCACCCAGTCGTAGAGTGGGCGGTGATCTTCAAACTCCAGCGTGCAGATGGAATGGGTGATGCCTTCCAGCGCATCGGAGATGCAATGGGTGTAATCATACATCGGGTAGATGCACCACTGGTCGCCGGTGCGGATGTGGTGCGCACGCTTGATACGGTAGATAACCGGATCGCGCAAATTGATATTGCCGGAGGACATGTCGATCTTGGCGCGCAGCACCATCGCACCGTCGGCAAATTCGCCGTTTTTCATGCGTGTGAACAGGTCGAGGTTCTCTTTTGCCGAACGGTCGCGGTTCGGGCTGTTCTTGCCGGGCTGCGTCAGCGTGCCGCGGTATTCGCGCATCTGTTCCGGTGTGAGGTCGTCCACATAGGCCAGGCCCTTGTTGATTAGCTCCACCGCAAAATCGTAAAGCTGATCGAAGTAGTCGGATGCCCAGCGCACCTCGCCGTTCCACTGAAAACCCAGCCAGCGCACGTCGTCCTGGATGGATTGCGCATATTCCTCGCTCTCCTTCTCCGGATTGGTGTCGTCGAAACGCAGGTTGCACTTGCCGTTGTAGTCTTTCGCCAGGCCGAAGTTAAGGCAGATAGACTTGGCGTGGCCGACGTGCAGATAGCCGTTTGGCTCAGGCGGGAAGCGGGTGACGATGCTGCTGTGCTTGCCGCTGGCCAGATCGGCATCGATGATGCTGCGGATAAAGTTTGAAACGGGCGCGGGTACGTTGCTGCTCATTGTCGGATTCTAAAGTTGCCTGAAAGGCTGGAATTTTACCCGAAAACCTGTGCGCTCAGGCAGCTTGCGCCACACAACTGCCAGATAACTGCCTAACCGGATAACTTGTGAAAGCGGCAGGCTTATTTGGTAGAATCCGGTTCTTCTTGATGGCGGTCACCGCCATAACCACCTGGGAATATTGACTCGATGAATATGTTCTGTCGTTTTAGCCAACGTGCCGCGCTGTGCGCGCTGTTGCTGGGTTTCAGTTTTACCTCTGCCAGTGCAGATGAAGTTCAGGATGCCAACAAGCTGTTCAAACAGGGCCAGAACGCGCCAGCGCTGGAAAAAGTCGAAGCCTTTCTCGCCCACAAGCCCAAGGATGCGCCAGCAAGGTTCCTCAAGGGCCTGATCAAGGCCGAACAAGGCAATACCGAGGAAGCCATCCGCATCTTCAGCGCACTGACCGAGGACTATCCCGAGCTGCCCGAGCCTTACAACAACCTGGCCGTACTCTACGCCGGACAAGGGCAATACGAAAAAGCCAAGGTTGCACTGGAATTGGCCATCCGCACCCATCCCAGCTACGCTACCGCACACGAAAACCTGGGCGACATCTACGCCAAGATGGCTAGCCAGGCTTATGATCGCGCCCTGCAGCTCGACCGCGGCAACACCACCACCCAGACCAAGCTGGCCCTGATCAAGGATCTGTTCAGTGGCAAGGGCGGCAAAATTGCCGGCGGCCGCGATAGCGCCAGCGCTGCCACTACGCAAGCCTCCGCCCCGGTTGCAACAACCCCTGGCACATCAACAATTGCGGCCACGCCAACAACAGCAGCGGCCAGCGCCCCGCCTGTCACCACGGCAGCGCTGGCACCGGTACAACCTGCCGCCAGCGTGTCTACTGCGGTCTTGCCGGCTGCCACGACAGCCCCTGCAAGCACGGCAAAACCAATCTCAACCTCAGGCAGCAATGAAGAGGTACTGCAGGCTGTGCATGAATGGGCGAAAGCCTGGTCTGCCAACAATGTGCCGCAGTACCTTGCTTTTTATGCCAGGGACTTCAAGCTGCCCAGGAACGAAAGCCGCAGCAGCTGGGAGAAACAGCGCCGCGATCGCATTGCCAAGCCCAAATCTATCCAGGTCAGCATCGACGCGGCCAAGGTGCATATGACGGACAGCAGCCGCGCATCCGTCACCTTCAGGCAGGGCTACCGCTCCGGCACCCTGAAGACATCTACCCTTAAGACGCTGGAAATGGTTAAATTAGGCGGCAAATGGCAAATTATTGAAGAGCGCACAGGTAAATAATTCATGCGTTACGCCCCTCTCAGCCTTCTGTTGTTATCCCTGTGTCCTGTTGCGGCAGGAGCGGGTGAGCTCGAGTCGCGCAATATGGAAGCGCTGCTGGCCAAAACCCTGCAGGCCGTCGGTAACAATCATCTCGATACCGCGCTCAACGAAGTCGATTCGCTGCTCAAGATCAACCCCAATTTCAAGCTGGCACAGCTGGTCAGGGGAGATTTGCTGCTGGCACGTGCAAAACCGATCAACAATTTCGGCAATGCGCCGGATGCACCCGCAGACCGCCTGAACGACCTGCGCGACGAAGCACGTGCACGCCTGCAACGCGTGCAGCAACAGCAGCCACTCACCCAGAGCTCGCGCTATCTGTGGCAACTCAATCCAGAACAGAACTTCGCGATTGTGGTGGATACCAGCAAATCGACGCTTTACCTGTTCCGCAACGTCAACGGCGAAGCCCGCTATGTGGAAGACTACTACATCAGCGTGGGCAAAAAGGGCGCCTACAAGGTCTCTGAAGGCGACCAGAAAACCCCGCTCGGCGTTTACTTCATCAATTCGCACATCAGTAAAAACCAGCTGACCGATTTTTACGGCAGCGGCGCCTATCCGCTGAGCTACCCGAACGAGTGGGACAAAAAGCAGGGCCGCGACGGCCACGGCATCTGGCTGCACGGCACCCCGAGCGACACCTACAGCCGCCCGCCCCTCGCCAGCAATGGTTGCGTGGTGCTGTCCAACAGCGACCTCACCCATCTGGAAAAATCCCTGCAGGTCGGGCTCACCCCGGTGATTATCACCAGCCACATGGAGTGGAGCGATGATGCCGACAAGGCCGAGCGCGCCTCCTTGCTCAAGGCCATAGAGCAATGGCGCAGCGACTGGTCCAGCCGGAATACCGACGCCTACCTGACCCACTATGCAGCAGACTTTTCTGTCGGCAGCACCAACCTCGAAGCCTGGGCGCAGCAAAAACGCCTGGTCAATTCGGGCAAATCCTGGATCAAGGTGCAGCTCTCCGACCTCAGCGTTTTCCCTTACCCCAGCCAACCCAATCTGGTGGTGGTGAACTTCGAGCAGGATTATTCCAGCAACAACCTGGTTAACCGCATGAAGAAGCGCCAATACTGGATGAAGCGCGACAACCGCTGGCAGATCGTTTATGAAGGATCGGCATAATGAGATACCTGCAACAGAATTTTTTCGCCTTACTGATCAGCCTGGGCCTGCTGGCAGGATGCGCCCCCACACCCTCTCCAACTCCACAAACTACTACACCTCAAGGAAAAAGCACCATGGTTAAACTGCATACCAACTACGGCGTCATCACCCTGCAGCTCGATGCCGAAAAAGCCCCGGTCACCGTACAGAACTTTCTGGACTACGTGAACAGCGGCCACTTCGACAACACCATTTTCCATCGCGTCATTGACGGTTTCATGATTCAGGGCGGCGGTTTTGAGCCAGGCATGAAGCAGAAGCCGGTTAATGCACCAATCAAGAATGAGGCGGCCAACGGCCTGTCCAACGACAAGTACACCATTGCCATGGCACGCACCAGCGACCCGCAATCCGCCACCGCGCAATTCTTTATCAACACCAAGAACAACGGTTTCCTCAACTACACCGCTCCTAACCCCCAGGGCTATGGCTACTGCGTGTTCGGCAAGGTTGTTGAGGGCATGGACGTGGTGGACAAAATCGGCAAGGTGCAGACCGGCAACAACATGGGCCATGCGGACGTTCCCAGAGAAGATGTCATCATCACCAAGGCTGAAGCAATTTAGCCATAAGCAAACGGTGCTCTTGGCACCGTTTTGTTTTTAAGCCTGCGTTTTTCCGCCAACTGATCAGCAGACTCGATGTCGCACACACTGTTTATTTCCGACCTGCACCTGTGTGAAGAGCAGCCGCACATCACGCGACTGTTTCGGGATTTCACCCGCAACACAGCCCCACAGGCTGATGCCCTGTACATACTCGGTGACCTGTTTGAATACTGGGCCGGTGATGACGATCTCGACACCCCCTTCCACCGCAGCATCACCGGCGCCCTGCATGCGCTGGCCTCGCACAGCACGCCGGTATTCATCATGCACGGCAACCGCGACTTCCTGATGGATGCACAGCTGGCGCAGGCATGCCATGCCACCCTGCTGCCCGACCCCACTCTGCTCGATCTATACGGCACGCCCACCCTGCTTAGCCACGGCGATGCCCTGTGTACGGACGATGTGCCGTACCAGGCCTTCCGTCGCCAGGTGCGCGAGCCGCACTGGCGCACCACTTTCCTCGCACAGCCTCTGGCCAGGCGCAAGGCGCAGATCGAGGAAATACGCAGCATCAGCATGAGTGAAAAGCAGACAAAAAGCATGGAGATCATGGACGTCAATCCAGATGCGGTCGCCCAACTGCTGCGCAACCACCACTACCCGCGCCTGATTCACGGCCATACCCACCGCCCCGCACTGCACAGGCACACAGTGGACGGCGTGACTTGTGAGCGCTGGGTACTGGGGGACTGGCATGCCAGCGGTGACGCACTGTTATGCGATGCGCATGGCTGCCGCAGACTTGAGCTTGCCTAATTGCGCAGCATCGGTTAAAAAGCCGTAACGCCACTGTAAGGAATTACCATGACTCGCTGGATTCTCGCACTGACCCTGCTATGCGCCCTCCCCGCATCCGCTGCCATCTTCAAATGCAAGAATGCGGATGGCGGCTTCCTCTACCAGGAAAAGCCCTGTGCTGCTGGAACCCAGTCAGTTGGCACGGTGAATAGCCACTCCGGCAGAGGAGTGGAAATGGACAGTAACGATCCGAATGCCGCCAAGACCGCGTTTTACATCGACCAGAGTGCCAATGGCCACTACTTTGTGACCGGCACCATCAATGACCAGCCCCTCAATTTCGTGATTGATACCGGTGCCTCCATGGTGGCCATCCCGGGCAGCATGGCCAACGCTGCCGGCCTGCACTGCGAGCAATTCGGCCAAATGCAGACTGCCAACGGCACCACTCAAGTGTGCAAGGCTGTCATCGCCAAACTGAGCTTCGGCAAATTCATCCTGCGCAATGTCGAGGCGGTAGTTACCCCGAATCTGTCACAGCCCCTGCTCGGCATGAATGTGCTGAGCCGCTTCAATGTCGAACAGCACAATGGGCAAATGAGTCTGACCAGACCTTACTGATTGCCTAATGCAGCCTGTGCCGTTCCTCCGCGCACAGTTCATCGCAGGGCACACCATCACCATTGCCATCCAGCGATTTCACACCGCACTGCTGCAGATAAAAGAATGCCTCATCGCATGAACGCATTTGTGAGCACAGGTGTTTGCTGCCACAACCAGCCTCACCTTTAGCCGCAGAGGGCTGGCTGCTTTTGTGAGCGACCTGGTCTGTAGTCGGATGCTGCTTGCGCCATTGCTCGGGTGGCAACGGCTTGCCCGCCTGCGCCCACAAACCGCGCTGCGCCCGCTGCGCTTCGCTCTGCAAAGCGAGATAACGCGGATTGCGGTGAAAGTGAGAATATTCCCACGCCATGCCGTTGCGCACCTGCTCCTCGTTCACGCTGCGTCCAGCCACGCTAATCTCGGCAACCATGCGGCCGTAGCTATCCATCGCCTGGCTGTTTACATGCACCTGTTTTTGCAACACCCTGTTCAGCAAAGCCTGGCGCGACTCCATGCCAAATGGCTGCGCTTTCTCCGGCGCATCGATATTGGCCAGGCGCACCTTGATCTTGCTGCTGTTACGCAGCACCATGACGGTATCACCATCCATCACCGCGATGACCCTGGCATTGAATTCTTCGGCGGACACCACCTGGAAATTGAAACCGACCAGCAAGAGCAGAAGCAGACGCATCATTCCCCCTGAATCAAGTTAACTACCGGCTGCACCAGAGCTGCGCAACCGCAACAATTACAGAAAGCTCTTCACCATGGCCATGCACAGCAGCGCATAGCCGGCCGCGAGGATGTCGTCAAACATCACGCCCAGTCCGCCGTGCCAGGTTTTGTCAAAATGGCGTATCGGCTGCGGCTTGACGATGTCGAAGAAACGGAACAGGACAAAGGCAAAAATCTGCCAGGCCACGCCTTCCGGGGTAAGGAACAGCACCAGCAGGAAGGCCACGATCTCGTCCCACACGATGCCGCCGTAATCAGCCACACCCAGTGCACGCCCGGTTTTTTCGCACACCCACACGCCGATGGCAAACGCCCAGATCAGTACCAGAATAAACAGCGCATCACTGAGGCGAGGCGCAAGATACCAGTAGATGGGAAAGGCAACCAGCGTGCCGGCAGTGCCCGGCCCGCGCGGCGACAGGCCGCTGCCAAAGCCGAATGCCAGCAGATGGGAGGGGTGACTGAGCAGGAAGCGCCAGTCGGGTTTGAAGCGCAATTGATCATGCAAAGTGGTCATAGCCGGTTTCCATTATCGTCATTACGCTGCCATCTGCAGCACGCACTGTACAACCTTTTCCTGAGGAAATTTTTCCGATGCAGCTTAGCGGCAAACCGAGCTGTGCGGAAATTTTTTCTACATCCTTGTGGCGCGCAGCCGGAGCGGTAAAACACAGTTCATAGTCGTCCCCTCCCGCCAGTACACAGCGCACAACCAAAGCCTGTGCAAGATAAGGGCGCAGGCTGGGAGATACCGGCAGCGCGGCAAACTCGATCTCGGCCGCCACGCCCGAGCGCTCCAGTATATGCCCGAGGTCACCCAGCAAACCATCGGAGATATCGATCGCACTGCTGGCAATGCCGCGCAGTGCCAGGCCCAGAGCGACGCGCGGGACGGGCTGGTGCAGCGCAGCAGCAGTCGCTGCCAGCGTATTTACATCCAGCGCCATCTTGCCTTGCAGATAGGCCAGCACCAGCGCAGCATCGCCGAGCTTACCCGACACCCACACCTCATCGCCCGGCTTGGCGCCGTCGCGCCGCAAGGCCTGCCCTTGCGGTACCTCGCCCAAGATGGTGACACACAGGTTGAGCGGCCCGCGCGTGGTATCACCGCCGATCAGCGAGACCCTGCTGGCATCCGCCAGCGCAAAGAAGCCGGCACTGAAGCGTCCCAGCCATGCCCCATCTTCGGACGGCAGCGACAATGCCAGCGTCGCCCAGCGTGGCTGCGCACCCATGGCGGCCATGTCGGAAATATTTACCGCCAGCGCCTTGTGGCCCAGCATAAAGGGATCCGCATCGGGAAAGAAGTGCGTGCCGCTGACCAGCATGTCGGTGGAAATGGCCAGCTCCATGCCGCTGCCGATTTTCACCAGCGCGGCATCGTCGCCCACGCCCAGGATTGCATCAGGCGTGGGGCGGGTGAAGTAGCGTTCGATCAGGTCGAATTCCGGCACGTAGAAACTCCAGAGAGTGAAACATCCTTCCGCAGATTACGCAGATTTAAAAGATTAAAGGCCAAACCCGGAATTGCTTCCTGCACCTTTCGAGATAGCGGGAAAACTCATTCTGTTTGAATCTGGTTTCAATCTGTTTAATCTGCGTAATCTGCGGATAATGTTTTTACTTCGCGTTCACTTCCACCGCGCGCACCTTGGCGGCCAGCTTGTCCAGCACACCGTTGACGAATTTGTGCCCATCGGTGCCGCCAAAGGTTTTGGCCAGCTCGACGGCTTCATTGATCACCACGCGGTAGGGTACTTCGGGGTGGTGCGACAGCTCAAACGCGCCCAGCAGCAGCACGGAAAACTCGATCGGGCTCAGCTCGTTGATGTCGCGGTCAAGGTGCGGCGTGATTGCGGCGACCAGAACCTGATGGTGCTCGACCGCGCCGCGCAACAGCTGGCTGAAAAACTCGGTGTCATAGCGGCCCAGGCTTTTTTCGGCGAGGGTGGTCTTCTCGATTTCGAGGCAATCGCCACCGGTCATGCGCCACTGGTAGATGCCCTGCAAGGCCAGCTCGCGTGCGCGGCGACGGGCGCTCTTGGCTGGAGATTTTGCGTTTTGGTCGTTCATGCACACTTTCTTAACAGATTCACCATCTCGATCGCCACCAGTGCAGCTTCCGCACCTTTGACGCTCATGCGCTCTTCCGCCTGCTCGTCGGTGTCGGTGGTGAGAATGGCATTGGCGATCGGCAAGCCGCTGTGCAGCTGCACATCGCCCACGCAGCGCGCAGATTCATTCGACACCACTTCAAAATGGTAGGTGTCGCCGCGGATCACCGCGCCCAGCGCGATCAGCGCATCGAATTTTTTGCTCGCTGCCATTTGCTGCAGCACCAGCGGAATTTCCAGCGCCCCCGGCACTGTGGCCAGGGTGATGTCGTCTTCATTTACATCCTGCTGCGTCAACTGCGCACGACACGCTGCCAGCAGGCCTTCGCATACCACGGTGTTAAAGCGGCTTTGCACAATACCGATGCGCATGCCTTTGCCATTCAGGTTTTTTTCGATTTCTTTCATTTCCTATCCTTCATTGTTTACGTAGCCCACTACTTCCAGGCCGAAGCCGGCCATGCTGGGCAGCTTGCGCGGGGTGGCGATCAGGCGCATCTTGCCGACATGCAGGTCACGCAATATCTGCGCGCCGATGCCGTAGCTGCGCGGATCCCAGCGTGCGGCGTGATGCGTTTCCGGCTTGGCCGCAGCGCGTGCCAGCAGATCCTGCGCGGTTTCATTGTGATGCAGCAGCACCAGCACGCCGGCTGGTGATTGCTTGATCCTGAGCAGCGCGTCATGCACGCTGGTGGAATTGGGATAGCTGGCCTCCTCGAGGAAATCCAGCACGGACAACGGCTCATGCACGCGCACCAGGGTTTCCACGTGCGGCTGAATCTTGCCCTTCACCAGTGCCAGGTGGGTGTGCTGCGTAGTCTTGTCCACATAGGTGCGCAACTCCAGCTCGCCATAGGCGGTCTGCACATTGCGCGTAGCAACGCACTCCACCAGCTTTTCCGTCTGGCTGCGATGCTCGATCAGATCGGCAATGGTGCCGATCTTGAGCTTGTGCACCTTGGCATACTCGATCAGATCGGGCAGGCGCGCCATCTCGCCGTCTTCCTTGAGGATTTCGCAGATCACCGCGGCCGGTGTCAGCCCGGCCAGCTGGGCCAGGTCGCAGCCCGCTTCGGTGTGGCCGGCACGCACCAGGACGCCGCCGTTTTTTGCGCGCAGGGGGAAGATGTGGCCGGGCTGCACGATGTCCGCCAGCTTGGCGTTTCTATCCGCCGCCACCAGCACGGTACGCGCGCGGTCAGCCGCTGAAATACCGGTGGTCACACCGGTTGCCGCCTCAATCGACAGGGTAAAGTTGGTTGCCAGCTGCAAGCCGTTATCGCGCACCATCAGCGGCAGATCAAGCTGCTTGCAATGTGATTCGGTCAGCGTCAGGCAGATCAGGCCGCGACCATGCTTGGCCATGAAATTGATTTTTTCGGGCGTGGCAAATTCCGCAGCAAATACCAGATCGCCCTCGTTCTCGCGATCCTCCTCATCCACCAGCACCACCATGCGCCCTGCGCGCATCTCTTCGATTATTTCCTGTACCGGCGCTATATCTGTCATTTCCTGCTTGCCCTTATTCTTCAACTGTAAACGTTGCCTGTATTGGCACAGCCAATCTTACCATTTTAGCCAGGCACGCTGGCCGTGCTTTCCTGCAACGAAATTACTCGTCCGCCGACATCATCCGTTCCACATAGCGGGCGATCAGATCGATTTCCAGATTCACTTTTGTGCCGGCTTGCAGCTCTTTCAGCGTGGTCGCTTCCAGCGTATGCGGAATCAGGTTCACCGTGAACAGCGCGCCTTCAATCTGGTTCACCGTCAGGCTTACACCATTGATGGTGATCGAGCCCTTGGCGGCAATGTACTTGGCCAGTGCCTGCGGTGCACGCACGCTGAGCTTCCAGCTCTCGCCCAGATTGACGAATTCCAGCACCTCGCCCACGCCATCCACATGGCCGCTGACCAGGTGGCCACCCAGCCTGTCGGCCAGACGCAGCGCCTTTTCCAGATTGACGTGGCCACCTTCCTGATCCAGCCCCACCGTGCAATTCAGCGTTTCGCGCGACACGTCCACGGTATAGGTCTTGCCCGCGATCTCGATCACGGTCAGGCACACGCCATTGGCCGCAATGCTGTCGCCCACCTGCACATCCGCCATATTGAGCGAGTTGGTGGCAAAGCGTAAACGCATGCCCCCTTCGCGCTCCTGCTTCTCAACAATGGTGCCTACATCCGCAACGATTCCAGTAAACATGTTTTACTTCCTGTAAAAATTCAAAACCTTTTGCCACAGAGAACAGAGCGTGTGTTGTTGGGGCTTTAGCCCCTTACAACCACGGCCTACCCCTTGCGGGTACAGAGTGCACAGAGAAAGGCAACTTCAAACACATTTCGGGAAACACTCATTTCACTGCCTGATCAACAGATTGCTTGTCTGATGTAGCTACCAATTCAACATAAACCATACAACCGCTCTCTCTGTGATCTCTGTGATCTCTGTGTGCTCTGTGGCTAATTAGCCTTTCACAACCCTCGCTACGATGCGCAAATCCTTGCCCACACTGCGCACATCTTGCCACTCCAGCTCCACGCGCTGCTCCAGCTGCGTCAGCTCGCCCAGTTGCGCCATGCCGCGCGCCATGTCGCCCAGCAGCTGCGGCGCCAGATACAGCACCAGTTCATCGAGCAGACCTGCCTGCAACAGCGCGCCATTCAGGATGCGCCCAGCCTCCACCAGCACCTCGTTGACACCGCGCGCCGCCATGTCTTGCAAGCAGGCTGACAAATCAACCTTTCCGTGTGCAGCGGGCAATACAACCACCTCTGCGCCGGCTTGTTCCAGCGCGGAAATTTTCTGCGCATCCTGCGTTGCCGTGTAAATCAGCGTACCGCCACCTTGCAGGATGCGCGCCGCAGCCGGCATGCGCAGCGCGCTGTCCAGCACCACGCGCAGCGGCTGCCGCGTTGTCTCAACCTCGCGCACGGTCAGTTGCGCATCGTCCGCCAGCACCGTGCCGATACCTGTCAGTACGGCACAGGAACGCGCACGCCAGTAGTGGCCGTCACGCCGCGCCGCCGCACCGGTGATCCACTGGCTTGCGCCATTATTCAGCGCGGTGCGCCCATCCAGACTCATCGCGATCTTGCTGCGCAGCCAGGGTGTGCCACGTGTCATGCGTGCAATGAAGCCGGGATTGAGTGCGCGCGCCGCAGCTTCCATCAGCCCGCATTCCACCTCGATACCGGCGTTGCGCAAACGCGCCATGCCCTGTCCTGCCACCTGGGGATTGGGATCCTGCATGGCGATGACCACGCGGGCAACGCCTGCTGCGATCAGCGCATCGGCACACGGCGGCGTGCGGCCATGGTGGCTGCACGGCTCCAGCGTGACATAAGCCGTAGCCCCCCTGGCTGCCGCGCCTGCGGCACGCAGGGCATGCACTTCGGCATGCGGCTCGCCGGCGCGCTCGTGCCAGCCTTCAGCCAGAAATTTGCCATCCCTGGCCAGCACACAACCGACGCGCGGGTTAGGGCTGGTGCTGTAAAGGCCACGCTCTGCCAGCTGTAACGCCTGCGCCATCCAGATGCTATCTTCAGCTGACAACATACTTACTTCGCCTTGAGTTTATCGGAAGCGCGACGCTTGGCGGGGGAGTGGCGCACCGCATCCACCGCATCGGTAAAGTCACCCACGTCCTGGAAGCTCTTGTACACCGAGGCAAAGCGGATATAAGCCACCTTGTCCAGCTTGAGTAGTTCTTTCATCACCATTTCACCGATCTGGCGCGAGCCGATTTCACGCTCGCCCAGGGCAAAAACTTTCTGCGTGACATTGTCCACTGCGGCATCCACCAGCTCGGTCGATACCGGGCGCTTGTGCAGCGCGCGGGTAAAACTGGTGCGCAGCT
Organism: Gallionellaceae bacterium; assembly: GCA_041488395.1. Lineage (GTDB taxonomy): Bacteria > Pseudomonadota > Gammaproteobacteria > Burkholderiales > Gallionellaceae > 39-52-133. The sequence goes on along the minus strand of JBGPPE010000009.1, from coordinate 9,264 downwards.
TTGCCGCATCAAACTCGCTGCGCATGCCGTTCTGCTTGACCACCTGCGGCATGCGCAATTCCACCGTCTCGTAGGTAGTAAAACGCTTGTCGCATTTCAGGCAGCGGCGACGACGGCGAATGCTGTCGCCTTCATCGCTCTCGCGCGAATCGACCACCTGTGTGTCCGGGCCTTTGCAGAAAGGGCATTTCATAATGGGCAGCCGTCAGTCGAATGGCCTCGCCTTGCGGCGACGCACCGACTGAAGATTAAGCTCCGTATACCGGGAATTTTGCCGTGAGTTTTTTCACATCAGCCACTACACGATTAATCACCGCATCGTCATTGGGCGCATCCAGCACGTCGGCAATCAGGTTGGCCAACTGCTCCGCTTCCAGCTCGGTAAAGCCGCGCGTAGTCATCGCCGGCGAACCGATACGGATGCCGCTGGTGACGAAAGGTTTTTCCGGGTCGTTCGGGATGGCGTTCTTGTTCACGGTGATGTGAGCGCGCCCCAGGGCTGCTTCGGCATCCTTGCCGGTGAGCTTCTTGGCACGCAGGTCGACCAGGAACACATGGCTGTCGGTACGGCCGGACACGATGCGCACACCGCGCTCGGTCAGCACCTTGGCCATCACGCGGGCGTTGTCGATTACCTGGCGCTGGCAATCCTTGAATTCCTTGCTGGCGGCTTCCTTGAAGGCCACGGCCTTGGCCGCGATCACATGCATCAGCGGGCCACCCTGCAGCGAGGGGAAGATGGCGGAATTAAGCGCCTTTTCGTGTTCCGCCTTGGCCAGAATCAGGCCGCCGCGCGGGCCGCGCAGGGTCTTGTGGGTGGTGGTGGTGACGAAGTCGGCGATGCCCACCGGATTGGGGTAGTAACCCGCAGCCACCAGGCCGGCGTAGTGTGCCATGTCGACGAACAGGTAAGCGCCCACGCTGTCGGCAATCGCGCGGAAGCGCTTCCAGTCGATCACCAGCGCATAGGCGGAGGCACCGGCCACGATCATCTTGGGCTTGTGCTCATTGGCCAGCTTCTGCACTGCGTCGTAGTCGATCTCTTCCTTGTCGTTGAGGCCGTAGGTGATGGCGTTGTACAGCTTGCCGCTGATGTTGACCGAGGCGCCGTGGGTGAGGTGGCCGCCGTGGGCCAGGCTCATGCCGAGGATGGTGTCGCCGGGCTTGAGCACCGAGGCGTATACCGCCTGGTTGGCCTGCGAGCCGGAATGCGGCTGCACGTTGGCGTATTCCGCACCGAACAGCGCCTTGGCGCGATCAATCGCCAGCTGCTCGGCGATGTCCACGAATTCGCAGCCGCCGTAATAACGCTTGCCGGGATAGCCCTCGGCATCTTTGTTGGTGAGCTGGCTGCCCTGTGCCTCCATCACCGCCGGGCTGGTGTAGTTTTCCGACGCAATCAGTTCGATATGATCTTCCTGACGGCGGGTTTCTTTCTGAATTGCATCCCACAATTCGGGATCAACGACGGCGAGGGTGTTTTTGCGAGAGAACATGGCGTGCCTTCCGGAATAAATAACAGGGTAAACAGGAAAGCGCGCATTTTACCACGTCGGCAGCCCAAAATCAGGCGCCGCAATATTGCAGCCCGGCTCAGGCGGACGGGGGATATTTCTGGATGATACGATCAGGCACTTCGCCCTTGCCGGCCAGTGCCAGCGCACTGGCTTCCATCACCACCGTCACCATTACGGCAATCAGCGTGGGCAGCACAGCGATGCGCGTCAGCGCGGTAAGCAGGATGTGCTTCATATGGGCGTCAGCAGACAGACTGAGCAGCCAGGCCAGCAGCATGAAAACAGCAGTCACCGCATAGCCGATCATCAGCCACTGGCTATGGCGCAGCGCCAGGCGCCAGTGCGCATCGACAAACCACACCGTCACCTTGCGGCTGCGCACGTAGATCACGGCAATCACCAGCAGGGAGCAGATCAGCGGCAGCAGCATGCCGTACAGCCCGATATTCATCACGATGGCAGCGGGCGTCAGCAGCAGGTCAAAGAAAAAAACCCCCGTCACAAACAGGTTGTGCGGCATCTGCGCCTGCTTAACTTGCTTTTCGCTAACCTCGAAAATCATTATTGCCCCGCCACTGTCATGTTTTCCAGCAGGATGGAACCGCACTGGCGCGAACCGCGCACCAGCACATCATTACCCACCGCGACGATATGTTTATACATGTCCTTGAGGTTGCCGGCAATGGTGATTTCCTCTACCGGATACTGGATCGCGCCGTTCTCCACCCAGAAACCCGCCGCCCCCCGGGAATAATCGCCGGTGACAGAGTTGACGCCATGACCGAGCAGTTCGGTGACCAGCAGGCCGCGCCCCATCAGCTTGAGCAGGCCGGCCAGATCCAGTTCCCCCGCCTGCACAATCAGGTTGTGGTTGCCGCCGGCATTACCGGTGGAGCGCATGCCCAGCTTGCGCGCCGAATAAGTACCGAGAAAATAGCCCTGCAGCACGCCCTGCTCGACAATGGCGCGGCGCTGTGTCTTCACCCCCTCATCATCGAATGCGCTGCTGGCCAGGCCTTTGCGCAGATCGGGAATATCGTCGATGCGGATATTGGGCGAGAACACCGGCTTGCCGAGCTGGTCGAGCAGGAAGGAGGATTTGCGATACAGGCTGCCGCCGCTCACCGCGCCGACAAAGTGCCCGATCAGACTGGCCGCAATCGGCGCCTCAAACAGCACCGGCACCTGCATGGTGGCGAGTTTGCGTCCGTTCATGCGGCGCACGCTGCGCTCGGCGGCAATGCGCCCGATCTCGCCGGCGGCCAGCAGGTCCGCAGGATCGCGCGCCTCGCTGTACCAGTAGTCACGCTGCATGCTGGTGTCCTTGCCGGCAATCACCGCGCAGCTGAGGCTGTGGCGCGAGGTGGGATAGCCGCCGACGAAACCCAGGCTGTTGGCGTAGACAAAATGTGCCTCATGCACATTTACCGTTGCACCTTCCGAATTCTTGATGCGCTTGTCGGTAGCGAACGCGGCCTGCTCGCAACTGCGCGCCAGGGCAATGGCGCCGTCCACATCGATCAGCCACGGGTAATACAGATCAAGATCCGGAAATTCCGATGCGAGCATGTCCGCATCGGGCAGGCCGGCACAGTCATCCGCCGCGGTAAAACGCGCGATATTCAGGGCCGCGTCCACAGTGTCGCGCACCGCTTGCGCCGAAAAATCCGAGGTGCTCGCGCTGCCGCGCTGCTGGCCGATATACACGGTAATACCCAAGCCTTTGTCACGGTTATATTCTATGGTTTCCACTTCCCCCTGACGCACCGTCACCGCCTGCCCGAAACCGTCCGAAACCTCCGCCGCACAGGCCGTGGCGCCCTGCTGGCGGGCGTACTGGATAAGGTCCTGCGCGATCTGGCGCAAGGTATCGGCAGAATGTGAAAAGCGGGATTCAGTGGCTACAATCTGGTTCATAGGCGGGAAATTCAGTAAAACGGATTCGCGGAAGGCGCTATCATAACAACATCTGAAATATATTGAGCGGTACACCATGATTCAGCAGCACGAAGACATTGCAGACGACGAGGATAACGGGGTCGAAGTTATTCTGGTTCATCCGGAAGGCAAACCCAAACAGCCTCACGCTGGCGAAGAAGCCGCGGCGCAGAACAAGCCGCGCAACAAGCGCGGCAAAAATCGTCATTATAATGACGAGCCCGAAGAGGAGCTGCCCCCCAGCAAGACCAAGATCAAGCAGCAGATGCACGACCTGCAGGATATCGGCGAGCAACTGGTGGCACTGAGCAAGGAACACCTGGCCGAGCTCGACATCCCGGAAAACCTGCGCGATGCCATCAAGGAAGTAAAGCGCATCAATAAATTCGGCGCCATCCGCCGCCAGATGCAGTACATCGGCCGCCTGATGCGCGACATCGACCCCGCGCCCATCCAGGCCAAACTGGGCGCATGGAACGGCACCTCGCGCCAGCACGTCGCCTGGCTGCATCAGGTGGAGCACTGGCGCGATCGCCTGCTGGATGACCCGGACGCCCTGACCGAGCTGCTCGCCGAACATCCTGACGCGGATGCACAGCATTTGCGCACATTGATACGCAATGCGCTGAAAGAAAAGGAACTGGGCAAACCGCCCAAAAACTACCGTGAAATTTTTCAGGTATTGCGCGACATCATCCCCGAAGAGCAGTTTTCACAGCCCTGAGCACTTGCCCCCTGCTTTAACTCCAGGGGGATAGCCGGCAACAGGATGACCCGCACGGCATCACCCAACAACGAATTTCGACTGACCACCATGACCAGCCCCCTTCCCCACATTACCCTGGAGCGCGGCAAAGCGCCGCAACACAGCATCATCTGGCTGCACGGGCTCGGTGCAGACGGCGAAGATTTTGTTTCCATAGCGGAGGAAATCACCTTGCCCGTCGCCATGCGCTACATCTTCCCGCACGCCCCCAAACAGCCGGTCACCATCAACGGCGGCTTCGTCATGCGTGCCTGGTATGACATTGCCGCCGCCGATATCGGTGCACAGCAGGACGAGGCCGGCATACGCGCCTCGCAGGCGGCTATCGAATTGCTGATTGAACAGGAAAAAGCGCGCGGCATCGCGGCGGAGAAAATTTTTCTCGCCGGTTTTTCGCAGGGTGGCGCCATTGCGCTGCATACCGGCTTGCGCCATCCTGCACGCCTCGGCGGCATCATTGCGCTATCCAGCTACCTGCCGCTGGCGGACACACTGACGCACGAAGTCAGCCTGAGCGCAAAAAACACCCCGCTCTTTTTTGCGCACGGCCGCTCGGATCCGGTCGTACCTTACTCGCTGGGAAAACTCTCGGCTGACAAGCTGCAGCAAATGGGCTACCAGGTGGACTGGCATGAGTACGCCATGCCGCACTCGGTATGCATGGAAGAAGTACGTGATATCGAGCAGTGGCTCACGGCACGGCTGGCTTAGCCTGCCTCAATACGATTCCTCACTGCCTTCCTGCGCCATCTTGCGGTAACGCGCCAGATCGAAATCGGTGCCCTTTTCCACCAGCCCCAGCGGCAGCATCAGAAAACTTTGTTCGTCCGCCATCATGGTCGGACTGCGATGGATGGAAAAACTATCCTGCTTCATCAGCACCAGCGCTTCGCCGTCCTGCGCTTCTTTTTTGTCCAGCAGCAGTGCCAGGTGAACCGCATCCGCACGCACGCCATCGTGCCCATGCAGCGCAACACCGACCACCCTGCTGGCCAGCATTTCCACACCGACCTGCAGGTTGTTGTGCGCATCACGGCTCAAACGGCGCACGATACCAACGCCCCAATGCTGCACCTTTTCCGGTTGCAAACCGACCAGTGCGCCTATCTTCACACTGCTTGCCTGTCCTGATGGCAGCACACAGCGCAGTCCGGTCGTACTGATATCTTCCACATCCCAGCTCTCGCTGGCGGTGTCATCCAGATTAAAATCCACCTCGGTTTGCTCAATCACCCTGGAAAAGCCATTGGCCACGCTCATGCTCACCTTGATCTTGCGACGCGGATAGCGGCGCAGTGGCAGTGGCGCACGGCAGCATTTTGCGAGTCGGTTCGCCACATCGCCCACCATTTCGGCGCTATAGGCAATGCCCATATTCAGCTCTTCCGGGACCAAATCCTTGCCCAGCGTTTTAAGCATATCCTCGATCTGCCTGGGAGCGCCGCCGGCGCCAACAAAACGCATGCCGGCCGGATACATGGTGCCGGCCTCTTTTATCCGGCCTGGTGCAGCGGGCTGCCCCAGATCAAACGCAAACAGGCTGTCTGCCTGACACTCCCTGTTAACCGTAAACGACTTGCCCATGTAGGTAATCAGACGTTTGGCGATATGCAAATCGAGCGGGCTGAATGAGCCAACGCCGGCGGTATACCACATCAACACCGCCGCAAACATGCGCTCTACCGAGGAATTCCCGCCCAAGCCGGCATATACCACCAGCGTTGCATCCTGACATTGTTCAGTTTCAGCATAGGCATAAAATTCCGCCAGATGCACCCACAACTGCGGGTCAATCTGCGCATAACGCACCGCCGCACACTCCAGCAAGCCCGACACAGCATAGATACCGCGCGCGCTGACCAGCGCTGCGTTTGATTTGATACTGGAACTCCCCTTCTCGCCATTGCGCATGCCCACCAGCACTTTCAGATAGCCCAGCTCGCTGAAAATATAATAGGCATTCATGGCGCCCCACTGCCGATTCTCCTGGAACGCAGTCGGCGGCACTGCAGCAAAATAGCTGTGAATGATTTTGCGCAGATGCGGGTGCGCCGCATCATCGAGCATGCGCAATACGGCAAACTGGTGATCGAGACGGAATTCATTGGCCGGATCAAACAGCGCCTCGATCCAGTGACCAACCTCCTGCAACACTTCCACCGGGTCCGTTTTGGGAAGTGCATCCAGCAACTGCTGGGCGGACTTCAAATTTGCCAACGGGTGATCCGATTTATTACTAAACAAGCCCAGCATGACCGCTCCCTGCGTTTGGGGTACCTGTAATATAAGCACCTGTTATTTTGGGTCCTATATAACCACAAATATTTCATGCATGCTATATGCCAAAATATATAGACAATCGCTGATATTCCTCCAGGCCATCAATGATCCCACTGCTGCATCACGACACACCGTTCCCCTCTGTTGAACAGGCCATGCGCCAACCCAATGGCCTGCTCGCCGCGGGCGCCGACCTGTCGCCTGAACGCCTGCTGGATGCCTATCGCCACGGCATTTTCCCGTGGTTCAGCGCCGGCGACCCGATCCTGTGGTGGAGCCCGGACCCGCGTATGGTGCTGTTCCCGCATGAATTCAAAATTTCGCATTCCTTGCGCAAGACCCTGCGCCGCGGCAACTACGAGCTGCGCACCGACACCGCCTTCGAGCAGGTGATGCGCGCCTGCGCCGCTCCGCGCGACGCAGAGGGCGGCACCTGGATACAGGAAGAAATGATTGCAGCCTATGTGCGCCTGCACCGCATGGGCGTGGCGCACTCGATCGAGACCTGGATGAACGGTGAACTGGCCGGGGGGCTGTACGGTATCGGTATCGGCCGCATGTTCTATGGCGAGTCCATGTTCAGCCGCAAAACCGACGCCTCCAAGATTGCCCTGGCCCACCTTTCCCTGCAACTGCAGCGCTGGAACTTTGGCATGATAGATTGTCAGATGAAGACAACGCACCTGGCTACACTCGGCGCCCGCGAGATTCCGCGCAGACAGTTTCTCGAACGCCTGCAAGAGTTGATACACTACCCGGACACGGTTACACCCTGGCATTTTGACCATGACCTTATTGCGTGACATACCCCTGTCGGCCCTGCAGTTTTACCTGACTGCCCCCTACCCGTGCAGCTATCTGGATGATCGTGAAGCGCGCTCGCAAGTGGCCATCCCGAGCTACCTGATCTCCACCCCGCAGTATTCGCAGCTGGTGCGCCACGGCTTTCGCCGCAGCGGCACCTTCACCTACCGCCCGCGCTGCGACAGCTGCCGCGCCTGCGTGCCGGCACGCATTGAGGTAGCCGCCTTTGCGCCCAGCCGCAGCCAGCGCCGCAGCTGGAAAAAGAACCAGCAGCTCGAGGCATCGCTGCACGGCCTGGAAGACAAGGACGAGTATTTCGAGCTGTACCAGCGCTACCAGCTCGCCCGCCACCGCGACGGCGGTATGGACAACGACAGCCACGAGCAATACAGCAAATTTCTGCTGCAGAGCCATGTCGACTCAATCCTGGTTGAATTTCGCGCTGCGGGCCGGCTGGTGATGGTCAGCATCATCGACGTGCTGGATGACGGTCTCTCTTCGGTGTACACCTTTTACGAACCCGACCTGCCCCAGGCCAGCCTGGGCACCTACAACGTGCTGTGGCAGATCGAGCTGTGCCGCAAGCTGGAGCTGCCCTACCTCTACCTCGGCTACTGGATCAAGGAAAGCCAGAAGATGGCGTACAAGTCCAACTTCAGGCCGTTGCAGGGACTGATCAACGACCACTGGCAGCTCATCCCCACGGAAGCATTACCATGAAAATACGCCTCGCCCTGTTTGCCGCAGCGCTGTTGCTGCTGCCGCCACTGGCATTGCTGCTCGCCGAGCAGGACTGGCCAGAGTCCAGAATGATCGTCGGCCACATTACACGCCCGCTGCTGTTCGGCTGCCTCCTGCTCACTGTGCTCAGCTTCGTTCTGGATGCACTGACACATCTGCGCGCGGGTTTCAGCCTGTTGCGCAAACAGCGCGGCTATCTGCTGTGGTGTTCTGTCAGCGGTGCGCTCAGCGCCATGCTGCTGGCCTGGCTCAACCTGTTTGCCGGCAGCTGGGTGAGCCCGGCCATCAGCATGGCAGAAATGCTGTGGCTGTCTGCCCTGCTCGGCGCTCTCCTGCTGCCTGCCGTGCTGATTACCCGGCTGTGGCTGGCAGGCTTTGCCGGGCTGTCGCGCAGCCTTGTCCGCCTGCCCGCCCTGCCCGTTGCCGAGGAGGAATTGAGTGCAAAACTGCTGCTCCTGGCCGCCCTCATCGGCTTGTTAAGCGGTGCCGTATGGCCCGCAAAAATGTTCTGGCTGCTGTGGCTGTCGCCGCTGTTGCTGCTTGCCGCCCTGCAACTGCTATGGCATGAGAGCACGGTGTTCTCCGGCCTGAAGCAGGGCGACTGGAGCCGCGTGCTGCTGGGGGCGGCTGCAGGCATACTCACCGCTGCACTGGTGCTGGCAGCCTATCGGCTGTATGGCGGTGCGCTTTACCTCAGGCACTCCAGCGCGTTTGTCACACTCGCCTTCGCCGCTTACGGCCTGCTCTGCCTGCAGCTGGCCGACATCGTGGCTGAACACTGGCGCGGCAAATCGCTCACGCAGATTTATCAAAGCAAAAAACCTTTCCCTGTTTCCGTCGTCTCCAAGAAAGATTAACCACTTTTTATGTATCCGCTCCTGCGCCCCGCCCTCTTCGCACTCGAACCTGAAACCGCCCACCACCTTACCCTGACCGGCCTGCAAACCGCCTACACCCTGGGCCTGTCGCGCCTGTTCTGCAAACACCCGGCAGCCGACCCGCGCAGCGCGATGGGCATCACCTTTCCCAACCCGGTAGGACTGGCCGCGGGGCTGGACAAGAATGGCCAATACATCAATGCGCTGGCCGCGCTGGGCTTCGGCTTTATCGAGATCGGCACCGTCACGCCGCGCCCGCAGCCTGGCAACCCGCAGCCGCGCCTGTTCCGCCTGCCGGCAGCGCAGGCCATCATCAACCGCATGGGCTTCAACAACCTCG